>NZ_JBEZBT010000032.1:0-86315 GCF_040647235.1 Streptomyces sp. NPDC042638 | reverse complement strand
CCCACAAGACATGATCATCACCGAACAAGATCCACTTTCGCAACAGACCCTAGGCCGTGTAACGAAAGTGGATCTTGAGCTGTGAATGATCGCGGTTCATGGGTCGGGGAGACCTCACGGATGAACAGTGGGCGGTGCTGGAGCCGTTGTTGCCGAAGGGCACGAGGGTCGGGCGGCCACCCATCTGGCCTCGGCGGCAGTTGATCGACGGCATACGGTTCCGCGTCCGAACCGGTGTTCCGTCGTGGAGACCGGTCGACCGGCCGTCATGGAACCGGACCCGGTGCCGGCCGAGCTCGTCCTGCCGCGCGTGGTCGCCGCGGGAATCCGGGCCGCGCCGTCGAGCGGCTGGACGCCCCGCTCCGACGGCTCGCCGTTCGAGCTGCGCCTTTCCCCCGCCGGCTGACCGGGACGGAGCGCCGGAGGGTCCAAGAAATGGTTTGCCGACCCGGTGGCTGTGTGTCACCGTTCGGCCTGGACCGGCAGTTGATCATCGACGGCCGGTCGATGCCGACATGTCGGCGGCCTCTCGGGGATCCACCGGAGAGGTGACGAAACGATGGGAACCGGTGCCGTGGGGAACAATTACGAGGACGAGTGTCGCCGGTCGTTGGCCGAGGAGCAGGCGAAGAGCCTTGCCGGGACCAACGACTGGGAACATGTGGACAGGGAGCGGGTCCACCACGACTGGGACGTCCTGTACCGGGAGATGACGGCTTTCCTGGACGGCGGCTCCCTGCCAGGGGACCAGCAGATCCAGGAGCTTGTCCGCAGGCACTTCGACATCGTTAGCCGGTTCTACACCCCCTCCAGGGAGGCTTACATCGGCATGTCGCTCTTCTACGCCGAGGACGAGGCCATGAGGGCGTTCCACGATTCCTACCACCCCGGGATGGTGGAGTTCCTGGGCGCCGCGATCAAGGTGTTCGCCGAGCAGGGGAGCGGGTTCGCCCCCAGCGCAGGGGCCGAGGCTTCGGTGTAGTCGGGCGACACCGGCCAGGACATGCATGGGCGGGGTTCAGGCCCAGGGGCTGTCGCAGCCCCGGGGAGGAGGAAGCAGAGACCGGGGTCTCGGGCTGGTGCCGAGGCAACATCGTGCGTGACGACGACTTCGTCTGCGTCTTCTGCGGGAGCGATCTGCCAGCGCAGTGGAACGTGGATCCCGCTGCGTGAGACCGCGGGTCACAGCCACTCGTTAAGGGTCGCGACGAGGACGGTCGCCTCGTAGCGGACGGCGCGCTTGTCGTACCGCGTGGCGACAGCGCGATGTCTCTTGAGGCGGTTGATCCCGCACTCGACCGCGTGACGCCCGCGGTAATCGGCCGGGTCGAACCGCGGCGGCCGGCCGCCGCGGGAGCCGAGCTTCCGGCGGTTGCGCGCCTGGTCGGCCTTGTCGACCTTCCGCCGCGAGGCCACAAGCAGCGGAAAACCGTCGAGCGGTGCATGAGCAAGTTCAAGCAATGGCGCGGCCTGGCCACTCGATACGGCAAGGCGACCACCATGTACCTCGCCGGACTCCACCTCGCCGCCATCTCCATCTGATCGGCGACGTGATCCGAGGAAATCGTCTTAGGTTCTGTCTCCTTGGTCAGCGGTCATTTACGGAGACAGTAGACCCCTACCGTGGTGAAAGCTCAGACAGCCCTCTCTTCGAACTTTTCCGGGACTGCTCGTTTGCCTTCGTTGCACGGCCCATCGGTATGGCTGATTTCCCTGCTCGACAGTCATCAAGTGGCAATGGATCCTCAATGGGGCATCCAAGCCGTATGCGTACCTGTGACGTGCTTCGAAGTGGGTTACAGGTCCGCTTCGACCATAGAGAGGTAACCATGCGTGGTCGACTCAGGCTCAGCAGCCTGGCGTTGAGCGTCAGCCTCCTGGCCGGCGCTGGGGCTTCCGCACTGGCGGTCCCCGCGGAGGCCGTCGCCAGCACGTCATCCACCCCGGTCATCCCGGGGTGTGTTGACGCTGGCACCTTTGCCACTCGTGCCCAATGCGAAGCGGCCAGCCGGGGCTTCCCCAATCACGTGTGCAAGCAGTCAACGACGACTACGAACTGGCACCTCTGGATCTGCGACTAGAGAGTGTCTCTTTGCTGGGTTCATCAGTTGATCGGTTATGCCTGCCGCATTAGTGGTCACTGATGCGATGTGGGATCGGACCGAGCCGCTGATGCCGGCCGATCCGGTCCGAGGGCGGCGGTGGGCCGACCACCGCCGCACGCTCGAGGCCATCGGCCGGAAGTACCGCACCAACTCGCCCTGGCCGACCGTGCCTACTCGGCCCGCGCGATCCGCGGCCATCTGCGCCGCCGGCAGATCCGTGCGGTCATCCCGCAGCCGTCGGACCAGATCGGCCACCGTCTGCGGCGGGGCCGCCAAGGCGGCCGTCCACCCGGCTTCGAGGCGGATGCCTACAAGCAGCGCGCACCGTCGAGCGGTGCATCAACCGCCTCGAGCAGTGGTGCGGCCTGGCCACACGCACATCCAAACTGGCCCTCACCTACCAGGCCGCACTCCACCTCACCGCCCTTCTCATCGGGACACGCCGCTGACCAAAGAGACAGAACCTGGACTCGGGCCCGGTGGAGGATCGCGAGGGCCGTGGGCGCCTTCTCGTCAGGGAGCTCTTCGGTGTAGGCGAGCCTGGAGTACCCGTCGACGGCAGAATGGAGGTACACGCAGCCGCGCTCGCTCTTTCCCCTGCGGCGCTCGACCGCCCTTGCCTGTCGACTTCCGCGACCGTGGACACGTCAGCCACCACCGTCGGGGATCCGGGGATCCGGTCGGCCTTCTTCACATCGACGCGCACCATGTGGCCGGGCCGTGGAGCAGTGATCGTCGGCAGCACTCGTTGGTGGTGCCCTGGGGACCGATGAACTTCCGTCGGTTCAGACCGAGGACGGCCAGGTGGTGGGTGACCGTCCGGCGCGAGATCACCATCCCGTCGACGGCGAGCTCGTGTGCGTTGCGAGGAGCCGACCACTTGTGGGCACGCCGCATCTCCTCAATGCGTGCGACCACGTCGACTGGTGTCACACTCGGCTGATGATGCGGCGTCGAGCTTCAATCGGCCAACCCGAGTCCGATCAATCGGCGGCGACCCTCCACGGACAACGGTGCGTTCGCGTGGGTCATGATGTGATCGAGGCTGTACGAGCCGCGTGGTGCGGTGCGCCGGTGACGACAAGTGAGACGTTCTGCCCACCGAAGCCGAAGGAGTTGCTGAGCACGGCCTCCTGGGAGACGTCCCGTCGCTCTGCGACGACATCGAGGTCGATGTCGGGACCGACGCCGGCCGCGGTGAGGTTGCGGGTCGGCGGGATGACGCCGTGCTCCACACTGAGGACGGCGATGAGCGCTTCGATCGCGCCGGCGGCGCCGAAGAGATGACCCAGCGCCGCCTTGGGGGCCGTCACGGTGGCGCGGCCGAAGACCTCCCCGATCGCGCGCGCCTCGGCGACGTCGCCGACCGGGGTTCCGGTGGCGTGGGCGTTGACGTGGCTGATCTGCTCGGGAGCCAAGCCGGCTTGCGCGAGGGCCTTCCGCATTGCCGAGATCTGACCGGAGCCGTCGGGAGCGGGCGCCGTGATGTGGTGAGCGTCGGCGGCGATGCCGGCGCCCGCGAGTACCGCGTGGACGCGCGCGCCTCGGGCGTCGGCGTGCTCGGCGCTTTCGAGCACCACGACAGCGGCGCCTTCACTGAGGACGAATCCGCTGCGGTCCGCGGCGAACGGCCGTGACGCTGAAGCGGGTTCGCCGGCATGCCGCGACAGTGCTTGTGCCTGGGCGAAGCCGGCGACGGTGATCGGGGTGATGGCGGCCTCGGTCCCGCCCGCGATCACCACGTCCGCCTCGCCTGCCCGGATGAGCCTGGCCCCCAGGGCGATCGCCTCGGCACCGGAAGAGCACGCCGAGACGGGCGTGTAGACCCCGGCCCGTGCACCGTATTCGATACTGATCAGCGCCGCCGCCGCATTGGGCATGAGCATCGGGACCGTGCGTGGCGAGACGCGCCGGGTCCCGGCCGCCTCCAGTACGTCGTCTTCCTTCAGCAACGTCCGTACGCCACCGATGCCCGTGCCGATCGCCGATGCGAGCCGGTCCGGGTCTACCTCCGGGGCGCCTGCGTCGGCCCAGGCCTCGGCCGCCGCGACGAAGGCCGCCTGCTGCGAGCGGTCGAGCCGCCTGGCCCGCACCGGCAGCAGCAACTCGGCGGGGTCGACCGCCATCGTCCCCGCGACGGTGTCGGGAAGGCCGGCGCCCTCGTGGCCGGGCAGGACGCCGCCGCGGATGCCGGACTCGCCGGCAAGCAGGGCGTCCCACGTAGACACCACGTCTCCACCGAGGGGCGTGATCGCGCCGAGTCCGGTCACGACGACTTCAGTCCGGTGCATGTCCTTGGACCTTTCTTGTATGCGATACAAGCGAACGGAGCCCTGTTGTATCACATACAATTCGCGTGTGGAGAAGAAGCGAACCGAGGCTCGACCAACGTCGGCACGGTCGCGTGACCGCGGTCGCGCGACGAGGCGTCGGCTGATCGAGGCAACCGCACGGCTCTGCAGGGAACGGCCCGGCGCTGAGCTGAGCGTCGCGGAGATCGCGAACGCGGCAGGCGTCTTCCCCAATCAGGTCACCTACTACTTCGGCTCCAAGGACTCGCTGCTCGTGCACGCCGCCTTTCTCGGCTTGCTGCACGATGCCCGACGGATCGAGCGCATCGGTCGCCAAGCCCCCGATGCGGTGACATTTCGGCGCAACATCGCCCGCGCCGTACTGGCCATGCCCTCGCTCCCGTCAGTCGCGCGAGCACTCGCGGCCGGGATCTCCAAGCCCGAACTCGCATCCGTGGTCGACCGGCACCTCCAGTTGCTGTTCCGGCAATCCGAGCGCTTCGTGAGCCAGCTCATCGACGGTCGCGGCTGGAGGGCCAGTCGACCGCTGGACGTGGAGGCCAGAACGTTCTGGAGCACCGCGCTCGGCGCGGTGCTGCTCGTCCGCGCCGGGGCACACGGCACCGTCGCCGACCTCGACCTCGCCGGAGCATTGACCATCCATGACGGATCCGAGCCCGGCTAGCTCAGTCGAACAGGCCGGCGACGACGATGTGCGCGGCTCCCGTGCGATGGTGGCCTTGTCGCGGTCGGCATGTTCGCCGTCGCCGGGGAACCTCACTGCTGCGACTGGAGCGAGGCGTCGGGAACCTGCTTGCCGGCAACGTCTAGTGCCATGACGGCAACGAGAATCGCCGGAGAGTGAATCAGGCAGCGAGGGCGGATCTGCCACCCCAGCGGAGTCCCTTCTGCCTGCTGTGCTGGCGTGTTGGCGGCGTCAGTCGTCCCGCCGCACTCGACACGGCTCAGGGTTGCTGGCGCATGTCGAGGTAGCGCAGCCTTCCCCGGGCTGACCGGGGCCCCGGCTCGTGCGCTCCACGGCGGTCGTTGCCCACACCGAGGCCAGTACCGTCTGAAAGGCGAACGCGGTCTGGTCGTCGGCCGCCGCGATGTCGACGACGACCAGACCGGGCTCCGACACGTGCACCTCGTGCGTCGGGTCACATGGGTCGACCTGGTCCTCCTGCCGGCGGCGACCCCCGTGGCGGTGCTCCTCGTCCTGTCCGGTCAGGAGTACGCCGACAGCACCCGGTCGGCACCCCTGTCGGCGGTACGCAACCGGCCGGTTCCGGCACCGCGCCGACGCCCGGCCCGGGTCGTTGCGCAGGCAGGCACGCAGGCACGCAGGCAGGCAGGCAGGCGGAGCGGGCGGGGCACCCCGGCGATCGGCGAAGCCGCTGTCCTGGGAGTGCCGGACCCGACACATCCTGGCGCCGACCGGAGGCGACCGCGCAGCGGTTCTTCCGCGCCGACGGACTGTTCCCCCAACTGCGCACCGGCGACTACGGCTGGCTCGACGACGGGGGCTACCTGTACTTCACCGGCCGCCGGGACGACCTGTACAAGGCCAACGGCTTCCGGGTCAGCGCGGCTAGGCGGAAGCCGCGGCCCGACGCACGGCCGGGGTGGAGAGCGCCGCGGTGCTGCCGCCGGCACAGGACCGGCCCGCCACGCTCTTCGTCACCGGGGCCGCCCGGTCCGACGATGTCCTCCTCGCCCCTGTGTGAGGGAGGGCGCTATGTGAGGAGATCGAGCCGGGGGCGCAACGGTGTCACGCTGACCGTGCTCGTACGGGCGGCCAACGCACTGCCGTTGCTGTCCACCGGCACCACCGAGGCATGCACCGCGCTGCGCGAGCGGGTGCTGGACGGGCGGGCGACCGTGGCGTTGGCCGCGACCGACTGTCGCGGCACCGGGTTCGGAACTCACCGCGCTGGGCACCGGGATGCGGTGGAACGAACGGACTCTGCACCTGAGCGGGGGCAAACGGTGGGTCTCCGGGACGGGCTCGGCCGACTGTCTGCTGGTCCTGGCCCGGCACCGGCCGGGACGGCATTTCGCCAGCTTCACGTGGGTCCTCGTACCGGCCTGCGCCGCCGGCCTGCGGATCGAGCCCGCCGACACCGGAGGGCTGCTGGCCTCCGAAGCTCTCGGACATGTCCGCCTGGACGACGTCCGGCTCGCAGTGGACCACCTGATCGGCCGGCCGGGGCGGCCGATGGCCTCCTTCGCCCAGCACGTCGCCCAGCACATGGCCACCGAACGGCTCGCCGACGCCCAACGGGCGGTGGCCCTGCTGCGCCGCACCCTGACCGCTACCCGCCGTCACCTGACGGCCCGTCCGGCCGGGAAGGGAACGCTGTGGCACAACTCAGCGAGGTGTGCGAGGTCAGTGAGGCGTTTCCCCTCCTCGACCACATGTTCGTGGTCGGCACCGTGACCTGGCTACGCACTGAGGACACCGAGCCCACCGTGCCGTACCGCCACCGGCAGGACCTCCTGCGCCCATGACCGACGTCACCGACTCCGCACCGCGCGCGGGCGGCCCCCCGGCACTGCCCGTCTACCTCACGGCCGCCGCCCTGGCCCGCACAGCCGACGAGGGCGCCCGGGTCGGGCTCGTGATGCTGGCCGCACAGCGCGCCGACAGCCCGGCGCTGGGCGGTGCGCTGGTGGCCGCGCTGATGGTCCCGCATGTCGCGGCGGCGCCGGTGGCAGGGGCCCTGGCCGACGCGGTGAAACGGCGCCGCCTCTTCCACGGGGGCGGGGTCGCCCTGTACGGCGTGGCGCTCGCCGCGCTCGCTGTTCTGGTGGGCAGGACCGGCGACCTCGCGGTCCTCGCGCTGGCCGTCGCCGCGGGATGCGTCGCGCCCCTCCTCACCGGTGGACTGACCAGTCTGCTGGGGGAGTTGCTGCCCAAGGACCGGCTCACCCGGGCGTTCAGCGCCGATGCCGTCTCCTACAACCTGGCCGGCATCTGCGGGCCCGCTGCCGCCGCCGCCCTGGGTACGGCCACGAGTGCCGGCCTCGCCCTGGCCGTGCTGGGAGCCGGAGCGACGTCGGGCGGCCTGCTGCTGCTCTCGCTGAGGCTGCCACCGAGGTCCGCAAGACAGGCACGCGGGACCGGGCCCCGGCCCGCCGGCCTGCTGAGCGGAGCGGCCGTACTGGTCCGTGACCGCCCGCTCCGGTCGGTCACCTGGGCCAGCAGCGTGGGGCAACTGGGCGTCGGGGCGCTGCCCGTCGTGAGCGTGCTGCTCGCCCACCGGTACGACGCTCTCTGGGCGACGGGGGGCCTGATGACAGCTTTCGCCGTGGGCGCCCTGGCCGGCTCGCTCGGTTACGCCTACCGTCCCGTGGGCGAGGAACGGCCGGAGCGTGTGGTCCTCTGGGGCCTTCTGGGCACGGCTTTCCCCCTCGCGGCCGTGCCCTGGTCGGGCCACGTCCTGGTGACCGCGGTGCTGTTCGCCGCCGCCGGATTCTGCACCGGCCCTCTGTTCAGCGCGCTGCTGGCCAGCCGCGAACGGTACGCGCCCGCGGCCGTCCGCACCCAGGTCTTCACCCTCGGCGCCGGCCTCAAGAGCACCTTCGCCGCCGCGGGGGCGGCCGCGGCCGGCACGCTCAGCGGTCTGGGAGCCGCCCCCCTGGTGCTGGGCACCGCCGCCTGCCAGGTGGCCGCCGTGGCAGTGGGCCGTCTCCTGCTGACGGGCCGCCGTACCCGGGGGGCCCGCCCGGCGCCCACCCCGGCCCGGAACGCTCGCTCCGGTACCGCCGGTACCCCGTCCGTCACCACGCCACCGGACACCGCCCCAGCAGATCCCCCCTTGGACTCCTCGGAGAAAGGCCACGCGTGAAGATCCTCTCCGAACCCCTCGGAGGCGCCCTCGGCATCGGAGCCATCACCCGGTGCCTCGCCATGGCCCAAGCCGCCGTCATGCGCGGCCATCAGGTCGCCTTCCTCGCCCCCGACGGCCACCCGACGGTGGACGAGGGGCGCTCGGCCCCGCGGTTCCTGGCTCCGGCACCCGTACGGCCCCCCGAGCTGGTGGGCACCGGGGAGGCCGACGGCTTCACCGAGGCCGTCCGCATACGGGGCATGGCCCAGCTGCACTACGCGGAGCGGGCGATCGCCGCGGAGCTGGACCCCTACCGCATGTTCGCCCCGACGTCCTGGTCACCGAGATGCAGCCCACCGTGCCCATCGCCGCGCGCTTCCGCCCAGGGCAAGGGGGAACACAGCACCAGGTATACCGCCACCACCAGACCAGACACGAAGGCAAGTTCACACCCGGCTCCTGGCCCCTCCCGGGAGCCGACGACGGCCCAGGGAGCCCCATGTCAGACCACGGTGACGCCGGCACACCCGTCACGGCGAGAGCCGCCCTCTTCGACCTCGACGGCACACTGATCGATTCCGAACCCAGGAGCCGGGCGCTGTGGCGACGGCTCTTCGCCCTCCACGACATCGACTGCGGGGAGGACATGCTCGCCGGCTTCAGCGGGCGGCGCAGCAGGGAGGTGATCGAGGAACACCTCGCACGATTCGGCAGGCACGCCACGGCGGACCAGGTGAGGGAGGAACTCATCGCGCTGAACGGCGAACCGGACCTGCCCCCCGTCCGGCTGGTCCCCGGCGCCGACCGGTTTCTGGAACGCCTGCGCCGCAACGGAGTGGCTCTGGCCGTCGTCACGTCAGGTGGCCGTAGCTACGCCAACGACCATCTGACGCGGTGCGGCATCGTCGGCCACTTCAGCACGGTGGTGAGCGCGGAGGACGTCACCCACGGCAAACCGGATCCCGAAGGCTATCTGCTCGCCTGTCGGCGGCTGGGTGTCGCACCGGGCGAAGCGGTGGTCTTCGAGGACTCCACAGCGGGCCTGCGGGCCGGCCGACGCGCGGGCGCCCGATGTTTCGCCGTGGGCCAGGCCGCCAGGACGCCCGCCCTGTGCCGACTGGCCGACCACGCCGTTGAGGACCTGGCCCAAGCGCCGCTCGTCGGCCCCGCCGAGCCGAGCCGGCGCCGCAGCGGTACCGGCGCGGCAGGGTAGCCGGCGGTGGTCCGTCCCATCGGCCGGCCGGAACTCGGCGGGTGCGCAGGTGGTCGGCGGTCGTCCGAGGGTGCGCAGGTGGTCGGCGGTCGTCCGAGAAGCGGCAGCCTCGGCAGGTAACTGGGCCATTGCTCTCGTGGTGGGGTGCTTTCCCGCTGGGACATCGCGCGCAGGCGCTTTTGTCGCCTCGGCTCACCGGACAGCGCGGTGCGATCCGGGGCTGGCACCCAGCAGGCAGGACCCGGGCAGGACCCGGGCAGGAGCCGGGCAGGGCCCGGTGGGGCTGCCCGGTCCGCCTGCGTTTGCGGCTTGCCGCAGACGTGCCACGCTGGAAATACGGAGTGCTGGGAGAGGGGTATGCCGTTCGAACGTCGATTTCTGAACGGTACGACACAGCCGACGGCGGCGTGCCGGTCGACCTGACCGTCTTCGACACCGCGGTCCCGCGCCCTCCCGACGTGGGTACGGGTACCAGGCGCGACGGCCACGGGCCGGACCAACCAGCCACTGACAGCGGTCCGTGGCCGCGGGTGGAAGCCTGCTGCGGGTCGGGGCAGGCGACGGCGAAGACCTCTCCTCGACTGCAGCGCTCTCGGCTGCAGCGGGAATGGTGTACGCCGGACAAGACCTGACCGAACGCCCCTTGTAGCTGGGCGAGGTCCCGCTGCCCGTCGTCTGAGGAGGGTGTCATGGAGATCCCGGAAGAACTGATCACTGAGCTGCAGGCCCCGGCCCTCGGGCTGAGCGACCTGCAGGGCGTCAACGGCGTGGGGCTGGGGATGCGGGAGGAGAACGAGGAGTTCTCCGAGGAACTGGCCGTACGGGTCTACGTCGACGATGCCGGGGACGTGCCCGAGCTGCCCACGCAGCTTGCAGACCTGCCCGTGTGCATCGTCGAGTTCCCCATCGAACCGTTGTTCACGGCAGACGACGTGCCACATGACACCCTCATGGGCGGAGTACAGATCCAGCAGGCCCCGCAGAGCTCCGGCACACTCGGCGCGGTGGTCATGCGCAACGGCGACAACACCCTCGTGGGCCTGACCTGCCAGCACGTCTCTGGCGACACCGGGGTTCGGGTCTTCCAGCCCACCGCGCCCCCGATGCCCATCGGCTCCACCCCGGACCTGAGCGCCAGCCTGGGGAAGGTGGTCGACTTCGACTCCCCTGTGAAGCAGACGATTCCGACCCCAGCCGGGGCAACGCTGTGGCTGGGGCGGGAGGTCGATGCCGCCATCTTCGACCTGGACGAGGCCGTAGCTCAGAAGGGGGGCGCCCGGGAGTTTTCCAACGAGATCGCCGACGGCTTCGGTGCGGTCGCTCAAACGCTGACGCCGACAGTGCGGATGTTCGTCCGTAAACGCGGCTCCCAGACCGGCCCCACCGGCGGCCTGATCGTCGGCATGGCGTTGGCCGTGCCGTGGAGTGGGTTCACCCCGCCGGTCGGGCACAAGTACGCGATGACCAACCAATTCGAGATCTTCTACACCCCGTCGGAATGCCCGGACGGGATCATCGCCCGGGGAGGCGACTCGGGTTCGGTCGTCCTGCAGTCCGGTACCCACAACGCCGTCGGCCTGCTGTGGGGCGGCGCCCAGGCGGGCGGCCGGCGGGCCCTGATGAGCGACATCACCACGGTCGAGCAACGGCTCGACGTGACCCTCGTCTGGGATCCCTCTTGACCGTCGGGGACCTGACGGTCGCTGCCGTGCTCCGCCGCCCACCCCAACCTCCCTTACTGCCGGATGTCCGCGCGTTCCGGGCCAGCACCTACCGGTGGGTGTATTACGGCACCCCCTCTACGGCGCCCTGACGGGCGGCCGGGCGGCGCGGTGTTGTCTGGTCACGGTCATCTGCCAGACCGCCAGGAGCAGCAGCGTGCCGGCTTCGGCGAGGAGGCTGAGGAGGGCTTGGGGCGCGGGCTGCAGACCGTGCTCGGTGAATCCGAACACGCCCACGGTGCGCGAAGCGGTGAAGCCGCCGAGGGCGCCGAGCGCGACGCCGGCCGCGGCGGCCCTCAGCAGCAGGGGTGGCGTCCCCATCGGCAGCAGGGCGGCGAGGGCGAAGGAGGCGCCTGCCTGGAGCAGGAACAGGGGGCCGATGATGTGGATGAAGCGGTACTCGTCGGCGTAGAGCTGGGCGTGGATGTATCCGCCGACGGCGAGGGTGGCGGCGGTCGCCGACCGCAGGGCGAGGGCGGGGGGTTTCCGGCTGGTCATGCCAGCCTCTGGTCCTTGATGGCCAGTTCGCGGTCGCCCTGGTGGTAGCCGACGCTGCGGATGCCCAGTGCGTCTTTGAGCTGCCGGGCGGGGACGACCTGCGGGGTGGGGGCGGGAGCCCGGCCCGGCTTGGGCAGGGGGTAGGCGGTGGTGGTGGCGGAGTGGAAGGTGATGTTGCCCTCTGTCTTGCTGAACAGTTGATGGACGTGTCCGTTGAGACAGGTGACGGAGGAGAAGCGGCGCAGCAGTGCGATGACCTTCAGCGCGTCGTCTGTGCTCCAGCCCCACTGCGGGTACATGGCGAACAGCGGGATGTGGCTGAAGACCACGATGGGGGTGTCCGACGGCAGGCCCGCGAGGTCCTTGCGGACGAAATCGATCTGCTCGTTGCCGAGGTGCCCGAGTTTCTCCAGGCTCAAGGTGTTGACCAGGGCGATGAAGTGCACGCCGTGGGTGTCGAAGCTGTACCAGCCGTCGCCGAGCGTGCCCCTGCCGAAGGTCCGCCGGTAGGCGCGGCCCGCATCGCCGATGGAGTCGTGCTCGCCCGGTACGGTGAAGACACGGTCTGTCCTCATACCGGTCATCATCTGCTTGACCTGGTCGAACTGCCCGGCCGTGGACAGGTGGGTCAGGTCGCCGCTGTGCATGACGAAGTCAGGCCTGAACCCGAGCGAGTTGACCTGGTTGACGGCTTCGGCGAAGGAGCCGACCACGTCCGTGTTCGCCGGGCCCTGGAACCCGATATGGCTGTCGGAGACCTGCACGAACCGCAGTGCGCCGCTTACCGCTGCGGCGGCCTCCGCGGTCCCGGCGGCGGCCCCGGCGTGGGTGTCCCGGGAGTCGGCGATATGGCTGATCACTTCTCCACTGGCCACGGTCAGCACCACGGCTCCCCCGAACCACCCGGCATGCCGGAGGAGTTGGCGTCGACTCATACCGTGCTCTGGGTCGGGCTGAGCGGCATCGCCGCCAGGTACTCCGTCGTGACTGTCATGGTATTCGGTCATCGGGTCACCTCCACGGTGGCGGTCATGAACGGGTGGATGGTGCAGAGGTAGGCGTAGGTGCCGGGCTTGGTGAACGTGTACCGGTAGGTGGCGTGGGTGTTCAGGGCGGCCGAGTGCAGCGGTCCTCCCGATCCGGCGCTGGTGACGGTGTGGGCGTCGGTGTCCTGATTGGTCCAGGTCACCGTCGTGCCAGCTGTGACCTTCAGGGTGGCCGGGGAGAATGCGAAGTTCTTGATCGCCACGGCGTTCCCCGTCACCGGCGCGGTCGGCGTGCCCGTGCCCGGTGAGTGCACGGGCATGCTCATGCCCGGCATGGGAGAGGCGCCGTGAGCGGAGCCCGCCGTGTTCCTCGACCCTGTGGCACCGGGCATCCCGGCCAACTGGTGCTGACCCGGACCGGGCGTGAGGGCGCCTGCTCCGGGGGGCGGGGAAGGCGACGCATGGCCGCACGCGCTGAGGAGCCCCAACGCGGCGGCGGTGGCGGCTGTGGCGACGGCCAGCCCGGCCGCGGCGCGTGACCGCCGACATGGTGTGCGAAGGTTCAGGTACATGGTGTCGGTTCCTCACTGGTCAGGCGGAGACGGTGGCTCCGCCGGCTGAGCGCACGCAACCGCAGTGATGCGTGTGAAGGCCGTGTTCATGGCCGAGCGCACCTGATGGGCCGTTGATGGACCCTTGATGGACCGTGCGAACGTGCGATGGTCCTGCCCCTTGCCGGCCGCTCGCCTCGACCTGGCCCGCGCTGCGCATCCGCGCTCGCGCTGCGAAGTGGCGGGCGGGATAGGGCAGTTCCCCATACGGCGGCCTCGAGAGGCGCGTCGCGGGTCGGCGACAGCCATCCGGGTGGTGCGCTCCCCGGGCGGGACGGAGTTCTGCTCCGGTGGTCGGGCAGCCCTCGATCGCCGTACGCGTCGAGCGCTCCGCAGAGCCGTCGCCGTGATGGCGCGGGCCACGGGCCGGGGCTGCACCCAGGCGCCGACTTCGACGGGCGGGGTGAGGGCGTGCGTGGCCGGCGCCAGAGGACGCAGTGCGTGAGGTATCTCGGTCACCACTGATCCGTCCTTCGTCGAGCGCGGAAGTTATGTGGGCAATAGATAAGGAATCGCCGCGTAAGTCAGCTCTTGTCGGACTCCACGGACGCCGGAGGTCCACGGTTCGATGAGTGGGCATTTTTTGTGCGACTTCTTGGCGGGGTCCCTGCGGCTCGGCCGGCCTCCTGCGGGTGCTCCCCCCGCATGCTCCTGACAGCGTCCTGACATCCGGCAGGGACGTTCGGTCCGCGGCGCTCGCACTGTGCCAGCTGCACTGAACTGTGTGTTACAGGACAAAGCAGCTCATATGCGCGATGATCGGCTTATGCCCTGGAGTTCCCGAAAACGTGGTCCCCGGATCGATCCGGATGGGCCCGTGTCCCGTGTCTCCGGTAAAGGGACCCTTTCGACCGCGGACGAGGAACTGCTGCGCACTCTGTATGCCGAGCACGCACGGCCCCTGTTCCACTACGTACTGCGACTGACCTCGGGAGACTGGCAATGGGCGGAGGATGTGGTGCAGGAGACGCTGCTGCGAGCGTGGCAGCACCCCGCCGCGTTCGAGCCCGCACGCGGCCCGGCCCGGGCATGGCTGTGTACGGTCGCCCGGCACCTGGTGATCGACGCCCACCGGGCCCGGCAGGCCAGGCCGGCCGAGGCCGGCGGCGAGGCGATGGAGCGAGCCGCCGAGCAGGCACAGGGCGAGGACGAGATCGAGCGGGCGCTGCAGAGCTGGGCGGTTGCCGACGCCCTGCGGACGCTGCCCCCGGACCACCGCGCGGTCCTGCTGGAGACCTACTACCGGGGCCGGACCATGGCAGAGGCCGCACGAGTGCTCGGCATTCCGTTGGGCACCGTGAAGTCGCGGACGTACTACGCCCTGCACGCCCTGCGGCTGGCGCTGCGGGAACGGGGAATCGAGCCATGACCGTGGTGTGCAGGAGGTGGCGACCGTGAGTGCGGAGCACGACCCCCTACGGCTGGCCCTGGGAGGGTACGTCCTGGGCACGCTGCCCCCGGCGGAAATGGAACAGGTGCGCGTCCACCTCGCGGAATGCGCCGAGTGCCGGGCCGAACACGCCCAGCTGGCGGGACTGCCCGCACTGCTGGCGACGGTGACCGCAGCCGAGGCCGCAGGCGAGACGGTGCCGCCGGCCGGCGAGAACCTGGCCGACGGGCTGGTGGCGCGGGCTGCCGAGAGCGCGCAGACCTCTTCGTCCGCACGACCCGTGCCTGTGAGGCCGCAGGAGCCGAAGGCAGGTTATCTGGAGAGGCTGCTCCAGCAGGCCGCGGCCCGGCGCCGCAAGACCTGGCGCCTGCAGCTGGCCGGTGCCGCCGCTTTCCTGACGTTCGTCGCAGCGGCGGTCGGCGGCACATGGCTGGCGGCTGTCGGCACTGTGGGCAGTCAGGCGACGCCGCCCGCGCCGACCGCGCCGACCGCCTTGCGCACCTTCTCCGGAAGTGATCCCGCCACCGGCGTCACCGCCTCGGTGAAGGTCTCGCCCTCTGCCTGGGGCAGTGTGCTGCAGGTTTCCGCCAGGGGGGCGCCCGCCGGAATCACCTGTCGGCTGCAGGCGGTCGGACCAGGCGGAACCAGGGCGGACGGCGCTACCTGGCGGGCGGGCACATACCCGGTCGGCACCACGATCCAGGGGACGGTTGCCATGTCTCCGGGAGCCATCGACCACTTCGAGATCCTCGCGGGCAACGGCCAGAAGCTGGTCACGATCCGGGCGTGAGGCAAGGGGAGCCCGCCCGGCACTGCGTCGGCCGGGCTCCTGGCGCACCCACCGACTCCTCGCTGCGCGCCCCGCACAGGCTGTCGTCGGGGGACCCCTTCGGCAGTGGGGCAGTTCTGCGGTTCGATCTCCCAGGTTCCGGTCGCCCTCACCGCCGCGTTCCGTGAACCGCCGCAGCCCTCGGCCGACTTCACGCGTGAATGCGTGACGGGTCGTGCACGCCCCCTCCGGTGGCCGTTGCCACCCCACTGGACTTACCAGAGCCCGGCCGATGTGCTCCCTCGCCCCCTGGACAAACAGAGCTCAGCCGCGTCACTGGCATTGACCTACCTCACCAAGAAAATGGGCAAAAGGTGCAAATGGCTCGAACCGTTCGGTGTGCGCCACCCGTGGAGCTGTATGAGCGCGCCCACGCACAGGTTTCGGCCTGGCGACCGCCCCACGAAGGCATTGGCGGCCTCTCACGTTCCAGCCTCCGCACCTCCACGGAAGGGCCACAAGACCATGTCTGTGACCGACTCGCCCCATTCAAGTGCACTCCTCTGCCGGCCTTACCGCCACGAGGCGCTGCTCACCCTGCCCGCGCAGGAGGCGCACGTCTCCGCCGCCCGTCACTTCGCGGCCGATCTGCTGGAGACCTGGAGTGTTCCCGCGAGCGAGCGGGACTCCGCAGTTCTCATCGTGGACGAACTCGCCTCCAACGCCGCTCAGTACGGCCGCGAGCGCATGACCGTGCTGCTCGTCCTCGACCACAGCACTCTGCACATAGTGGTCAGTGACTCCGGTATGGCCGTGGAGCACCCTCACCCCGACATCGCCCCGGACGAACACGGCCGCGGCACCGGCATCGTCCAGTACCTCGCCCAGTCGACCGAGGTCCACCAGTCGCGCGGCGGACGCGAAGTCCGCGCCTGCCTGAGGTGCCCGGCATGAGCGGCCCGGGCGTTCCGCACAGGCGGCGACCCCGGCCGGCACCGGCAACGCAGTACGGCGACGGGTCACGGGAAGCGACTGCGGCACCGGACCACCCGACGACCTTGCGGAGTGGGACTTCGCGACACACAAGCCGAGCCCCATCGACGGCTGCCTGGGCCCGCCCAGGTGCCCGTGCGGTTGGCGGCGAACACCCGCCTGGAAGACGTCACCCCCAGGGGTGTGGCTCTCCTCGTGGGACGCGTCGAGCCGCCGATTCGATGATGGGGAACCGGCCCGAGTCTGTGCTGCGTTCCCGGCAGCAGCAGCAGCAGCAGCAGCAGCAACAACAACAACAACCGCCGACCGCGGCTCCCGTGGGCTCCGGCCTCACCGGTGCGTGAGCACGCGGAACTCGTTGCCGTCGGGGTCGGCCAGCAGCACCGTGCCGTCCTGGCCGTGGGCGGGGGAGAGGCGCTTCGCCCCGAGGGACAGCAGGCGCTCGACCTCCGTCTGCTGATCGCCGTCCGGCGCGAGGTCGAAGTGCAGGTCCTTGCCGGGGTCCCGCATCAGCGGCGGACCGCCCCACGTGATCTTCGTACCGCCGTTCGGCGACTGGATGGCGGTCTCCTCGTCCTGGTCCCAGACCAGCGGCCAGCCCAGCGCCTCGCTCCAGAAGTAGCCCACGGCACGCGAACCGTCGCAGGCGAGCGCTCCGATGAAGCCACAGCCGGCGAGGAAATTGTTGCCCGGCTCGAGGACACAGAACTCGTTGCCCTCGGGGTCGGCGAGCACCACATGGGACGCGTCCGGTCCCTGACCGACGTCGGCATGCCGCGCGCCGAGGTCGAGGGCCCTGGCCACGGTCTCCTGCTGGCCCTCCAGTGAGGAGCTGGTCAGGTCGAAGTGCAGCCGGTTCTGGGCGACCTTCTGCGCCTGGGTGGGACGGAAGCCGAGGCGGTAGCCAGCGTCATTCCCGGACATCAGGGCGACGCCGTCGTAGGAATCGTCGGCTCTCTCCAAGTTCAGGACGCCGGACCAGAATTGTGCTAGGCGCTCCGGCTGGTGGGCGTCGAAGGAGATTGCGATGAGTCGGCTGGTCATAGCGCCACGCTTCCTCGGTCCGTCGAGTGTCAACTGTCGACACGGCACGATGTCTGCGCCTCGAACGAGGATAGGTGTCGCTCTCCTACGCGGAAGTGCTGAGCTGCCGGTACGAGTTCCCCGGCGGAGCGGGGGCGGTGCAGGGCGACGTCGACCTCGGCTCGCAGTGGTGATCCGAGGAGTTCGCGCAGCGCTTCGTCGCGGTGGCCGCGGCGCACGGCGGCGATCACGATCCTGGTCCCACCTTCCGCTGTGACGCGCGTGGCCTGGAGCCGCAGGGTGCCCGGGGTGATCGGAAGCAGGGAGCCGATGTCGCGCCGGACCGTGACTCCATGGGTGACGGCGCTAACTCGGCGGGGGTGAGCAGCGGCTGGCGACGTACGTCGTCGCTCGCGCGCAGGATGCGGCCGTGCTCGTCCAGGACCTGCCGGAGGCTGCCGCTGGGGCCGGGAGGGAGCCGGGTTCCGGCCCGAACCGTCAGGTCGAGGCTGTGCCGATAGGTGGTCAGATCGTCGTTCAGCTGCTGATCGAGAGCGGTCTGGACGCGCCAGTGGACCAGGGCCGCCGCACCCGTCAGGACCAGCGACATGGTGATGGCCACGGCGAGGACGAGGCGCGTGACCACGGGCAGTCGGAGGAACCTCGGCAGCAGCCGGCCGGGCAGGGTCACGGGGCGGTCTCCAGCCGGTAGCCTCGCCCGCCCAGGGTCGTGATCGTCGTACGGCCGAAGGCCCGGTCGGCCTTGGCGCGGACCTTGGAGACTGCACGTCGATGGCTGGAGAGATCCAGCTCGGTGTCCCCTCCAGGCACGCTGCTGCTCGGGGGCGAGGACGAGGTCGCCGACCTGGAGTCGGCCGACCGGGCCGGGGCGGCGCCGGGACATCGCACGCAACCTGGCCAGCAGTTCCTGCATGGCGAACGGCTTGACCACGTAGTCGTCGGCCCCGGCTACCCGCTCGCCGATCGCACCGCGCGCGGTGAGCAGGATCACCGGCACGTCGATTCCTTCGCTGCGCAGGGTCCGGCACACCTCGACGCCGTTCATGGGAAGCATCACGTCCAGCAGTACGGCGTCCAGCCGGGGGTCGCGGGCGGCGGCGAGCCCCGGCGGCCCGTCGTGGCGGCCCTCGGCGGTGTGTCCGGACTCGGTCAGGTAGCGGACGACCAGGTCGGTCAGGCGGGTCTCGTCGTCGACGACCAGGCAGTGCATGCCAGGCAGACTGACCGCTCGCCGGACAGGGGCCGGGGTCGGTCTGTTCGGCATCCTGTCGCTGGGCTGGTGACAGCCCTCTGCACGGGGCTACCGCAGTGCCAGACGCGGCTCGTCGTCGCGCTGGACGTCGTGGTCCTGGTGGCGGTGCTCGTGGCCGACGACCCGAAGTCGTACGAGCCTGCGACCCGGACGGTGAAGCTCACCCCGAACTTGCCGCGGTCGGCCAGGAACTCAGCCCGGTCATGAGGGGGGCCAGTCTGGCTCCGGTCGTCTAGGCATGGTGCGTGCTGCCTTGCTGGTCAGGGGCTGCGTCGCTCAGGGCGAGGAATTCGCTGCGCGAGCGGGCGTCGGATCGCAGGAGGCCGAGCAGGGTGGAGGTCATGGTGCTGGAGCCGTTGGCCTGGACGCCACGTGGGTCTGCAGCCAGTCGGCAACCCGTTTGGTCAGGCGTTCCTGCACCTGCGGGCGGCAGGCGAAGTGCTCGACAAAGGGCGAGGCCGCGTGGGACGAGGCCCGCCCGGCCGTCTGGGCCCCGAGCGCGGGCTGACCGCCTGCGAGCGGCTGCTGGACCAGTACGGCTACGAACCTGTCCGGGAAAGCCCCGCTCAGCTCAGGCTCGCAACTGCCCCTTCCATCCGCTGGCCGCCAAGGCCCCCGACCTGGTGTGCGGCATGAACCAAACCTTCCGCAGCGGCTGTCTCAGCGGCCTGCAGGTCAACGGAGTCCAGGCCGTCCTGGTATCCGAGCCCGGCAAGTGATGCGTGCGTCTGGCTCCGAACGCCCCCGCTCGTGATGAGCCGATGGTCCAGGGCGGCTGATCCGGCGACGGCCTCCTGTCCCCGCGGGCCACCGCCCGGATGCACGACCCTGCCGACAGCGGAAGGATCGGGTGGGAGGGGGCACTCACGATGCTGCTCAGGTCTCAGCATGACCGGTGCTCGGCACGTGTCCGAGCTGGGGGCAACGCCCGTTCCGGCGTCTACGGGGCATCGCCATGTTCAACAAATACATCCTGAACCGGCCGGTTTCTGCCACCGGGCCGGCAACGTATCCCGCAGCCACATCTACCGCCGCCGACGTGGGCCTCCTGCTCATCAGGCTTACCTTCGGGCTGCTGATGGCCGCCCACGGGGCGCAGAAGGTCTTCGGGCTCTTCGGCGGCCCGGGCCTGGCGGCGACCGGCAAGGGGTTCGCGGCCCTGGGCTTTCGTCCGGGGAAGCTCTTCGCCGTGATCGGCGGTCTGTTCGAGTTGCTCGGTGGCCTCGGTCTGGCCCTCGGGCTGCTGACACCGCTCGCGGCCGCCGCCCTGATCGGCGTCATGATCAATGCGATGGCAACCGTCACCGGCGCCCACGGCCTGTGGGACACGGACGGCGGCGTGGAATACAGCGTCTGCATCACCGTAGTCGCGCTGGCCATCGCTGCCATCGGTCCCGGCCGGCTGGCGGTCGACCGCCTTTTCCGCTGGGGCAAGGGCGGCTGGAAAGAGGCCGCCTTCGCCCTCGGCCTGGGCGGCGTCGCAGCCGCCATCACGCTCAGCTTCTAGGCCACAAGACGCCTGCCCACCACGGACCCCTGCGGGCCGTCGCCTGCTGCGCAGGGGCCTACGCATCGGTCCGGGGCTCGGCTGCCTCGGAGACGTCGAAGAGCGCCGTACATGGTCGGCAGCCGCGAAGGGGAGTAGCCCTGTAACACGGGCCGTCGACATTCTGGAGCCCAGCGTTGGGATCCCGGTGACCGGGCCCGCACCGTGGTGTGGGTGAGCGAGACCTTCGGCCCTCTGTCGATGACGTGTGTCGTGTCGGCGGGGTCGAAGCTGCCGCCCTCCCCTCGTGCCAGCAGACCTGGGACACCAGACCCGTCGTGGCTCCCCAGAGCATGAGGCGTCTCGCAGGCGGGGTGGCGTCCTGCCGTGGCAGGCGTCCGTGGAGGAGGCCGGCCTGCAGGCCGTTGCCGGTGAGGATGAGAACAAGTCCGGGCTTGATGCGGGTGGGAGCCGATCCGAGGTTCGGATGAAGCATGATGCCGCTGACCACGAAACCTGCCAGGCCCGTCCAGATCGGGGCATGGAGGCGGGCCGTACTACTCAGGGCGTCGTGCAGGGTGCACCGCCCGGCAAGGTGGAGGAGCGCGTTGTAGTCGGCGTATCAGCACGCGGACACGCCCCAGGGTGCATCCGACGCGCGGCACGCGTAATGACTTCTTCAAGATTCACTCATGCTGGACTCCGCGCCTTGTTAGGTAAGGTTTCCCTGTCTTACGGTCTGTGCGCTTCCTGTGCACTTCAGACCGGAGACCCCATGTCCAGCGGCAATATCGCCCTGCTCGGAGCCATCGCAGGCTTCACCATCTACCTCGGCCTCCCCCTCGGCCGACTCCGCACGCCCACGCCCCGGCTCCGGGCGGGCCTGAACGCCGTGGCCATCGGCATTCTGATCTTCCTCGTCTGGGATGTGCTGGCCCACGCCTGGGAGCCGGTCGACGAGGCGCTGAGCAAGCACGACTGGGGGACGGTCGCCTCCGGGGGTGCCACCCTGGCCGTGGGCCTGGCCATTGGACTCGCCGGTCTCGTGCACTACGACGGCTGGATCGCCCGCCGCCGCGAGGCCGCAGCCCGACCCGCCGGCCCCGGGGCCGCCGTCTCCGCCGAACTGGCGCCCCGCACCCGCAGCCAGGCCGGCTCGCTCGCCCTGATGATCGCCACCGGTATCGGCCTGCACAACTTCGCAGAGGGCCTGGCCATCGGCAATTCTGCCGCCCAGGGCGAGATCTCTCTCGCCCTCCTGCTCATCATCGGCTTCGGCCTGCACAATGCCACCGAGGGCTTCGGCATCGTCGCCCCCCTGGCCGCGGAAGGCGAGCGCCCGTCCTGGCCCACTCTGCTGTGGCTCGGCCTGATCGGAGGCGGCCCCACCTTCCTCGGCACCCTCGTCGGCCAGCACCTGGTCAACGACACCCTGTCGATCGCCTTCCTCGGTCTCGCCGCCGGCTCGATCCTCTACGTGGTCATCGAACTGCTGGCGGTAGCCCGCAAGACCGGCCTGAAGACGCTCACCACCTGGTGCATCTTCCTCGGCCTCCTCCTGGGCTTCGCCACGGACGCCGTCGTCACCGCCGCGGGCGCCTGAACCGGGCCTACGACCTCGTCTCCGGAGCACACCGGATGGTCCGTAGACGGACAGCCATGCCCGACAGCCCCGTGTCCTGCCGCGCCCCAGGAGCGGCAACAAGCGGGGCGCCGTTCCGCAGGTGCTTGCCTACGGGGCTGGCATCCGAGCCGCGGGTGCCGGCGCCACACCGGCCTCGGGCACACCGTCTCCGCCGGGCTGGTCGTCATGAGAGGGCTTGCGGGCTGGGAGTTTGCCGTGCAGGAGGAGGCTGACGATCTGATCTGTCACTTCCTCGCCGGGCGCTTCGCGACTCACGGCGGCCAGGTAGACGATGGTTCCGGAATAGATGTCGACCATCAGCGACGTGTCGGTGTCCAGCGGTAGGCGGCCTTCGAGGCGGGCCCGCTCCAACAGTTCCACGACCGACGCGCGGCGCGGTTCGATGAGGTCGGCGAAGGATCCGGTACCCGTAGGGTCCTCGATCACATCGGCGAGCAGCGCCGGAAGGATCAGGCAGGTGGGCATGGCGGAGACGAGATCGATGGTGAGCCGGACGGCGGTGCGCAGGTCGGCTTCCAGATCGCCGGTTGCATGGATCGGGGGAAGCGGGACGTCACCGCTGAGGGCCTCGATCACGAGCGCTGCCTTGTTCGGCCACCACCGATAGATCGTCGCCTTGCTGACTCCGGCCCGCCGTGCGACACCTTCGAAGGAAAGCCGCTGATATCCGACCTCGCTGAGCAGGTCTTTCGCGGCACGGACCACGGCTTCATGAGACTCCCTGCGCCGCCGTCTGGAGCGCGGGGCGGTGCGGTTGCGCTGGTCGGCGTGCTCAGGAGCCGAAAGGTCTTGCCGGCCGTTGTGCTGGCTGGGAGTTACCACCGTGAGCCTCCCTTGTGAGCCACTGGCGCAAACCCGTTGACTTTGCCCGAGAAGCGACCCTATTTTGGCGGTACGAGGCGTTTCGTACCGTTTAGAACCCTCTCGTACTCAATAGTAAGATCCGAAAGCCCCAAGGGAAAGCGCTGTGACGGCCACTCCCGCCGGGGGGATCATCCTGCGCTAGACCTGACCGCAGTGTCTGGTGCGTCTGGGCGTCCTCTGTCGACGCCAGAGATCTTTTTCTCGACCCCCGGAAGGGGGCATCATCATGCGTGCGAACAAGACCAGGATGCGGCGCATGGCCGTAGTGATCTGCACGGCGCCCATCCTCGCCGTCGCGGCCGGTGCCGGCGCCGTCAGTGCGGCCGCCTCCACCCCATCGTCCTCCGTCTCCTCCCACGACGACGGCTGGGGCTGGGGTTGGGGCTGGGGCGACAGCCGCCACTCCGGTGACGGCTGGGGCTGGGGCTGGGGTGACAACGGCGACCACGGCCGCGGCGATCATGGTCATCACGGCGACTACGGCCGCGGCGATCATGGTGATCACGGCGATCACGGCGACCACGGCGGCGGCGACCATGGCGATCACGGTCACGGTGGCCGTAACTACTGAGGCCGCACACCGAGACACCGATCAACAGCAGAAGTATGCGCGAGTCTCTGTCTCCGGATGCCCGGGCTTCTCGGGCATCCGGACCCTACTTGGATGGCCGGCGTCCCTCCGGCCGACAGTCGGGGCGGTGAACAGCGGTGAGAGTCGTGTGCGTCGGTGCGGGGCCCGCGGGGTTGTACTTCGCGATCTCGGCCAAGCTGCGCGATGCCGGACACGAGGTCACCGTGCTGGAGCGCGATCCGTGGGCGGCCACCTACGGCTGGGGTGTCGTGTACTGGGACGACTTGCTCGACGTCCTCTACCGCAACGATCCGGAAAGTGCGCGAGAGATCACTGCCAGGTCGGTGCTGTGGCAGGACCAGGAAGTGCGCGTGCACGGCATCAACGGCGAACAGACGGCGTACTTCGGAGGTTACGGCTACAGCATCGGCCGATCCGCCCTGCTCGACATCCTGGCACGCCGTGCCACACAGCTCGGAGTCGATGTCCAGTACAGCCACCACGTTGCGGAGCCCTCGGCGCTTCCCCCAGCGGACCTCGTCGTTGCCGCCGACGGTGCGAACAGCCGGATCCGTGATCATCACAAGGAGTTCGGAACCCGCGTCGAGGTCGGTCTCAATCCCTACATCTGGCTCGGCACAGAACAGTCGTTCCGCAGTTTCGTGTTCAGCTTCAACCGGACATCCGCCGGATGGATCTGGCTGCATGCCTATCCCTCGGTCGCGGGCATCAGCACCTGCATCGTCGAATGCTCACCGCACACCTGGAAAGCCCTCGGACTCGACCTGCTCGGCGACGATGAGGGAGTGCAGCTGCTGGAGGGCATCTTCCAGCGCGCGCTCGATGGCCACCGCCTGCTCAGCCGCTCACGGGGCGCACCGGCGCATTGGCAGCGCTTCGCGCACGTGACGAACGACAGCTGGTACCACGACACGACGGTGCTGCTCGGCGACGCCGCCCACACCACCCACTTCACGCTAGGGTCGGGCACCAGACTGGCGATGATCGACGCAGTCGTCCTCGCCCACAGCCTGCGCGAATATCCGGACGTCCAGGGCGCGCTGCGGGAGTACGACCTCCATCGCCGCGCGGAACTCCATCCGGTGCAGGCAGCAGCCCGCACGAGCATGGCGTGGTTCGAGCACGTGGACCAGTACCTCGACCGCGACGCGGTCGCCTTCGCGCACGCCATGTCGGTACGCCACGCCGGTCAGAGCCCCTGGCACCACCAACTCCACCTCGCCACCCAGATCACCGCCGTACGCGGAGCACGGCGCGCCTTCGCCACCGGCCGACGCTGGTACCTCGCCCGCCGACGAGGCGACATGGCGGCGCGGCAGCGGCCTTGGGACGGCGACGAGGGATCGGCGGGCAGCGAGTCCCCGCGGAGCGTTTCAGCACCCCGCCCCGGCGCACCCGGTAACTGAGCGGCTGCCCCGGGCGGACTGCCCTCGCCCGAAGAGAGCGAAGCCGCCCGCACAGCCGCCGGCGGCTGGAATCGTGACCAGCTCGCCACCCGGGGCGTGCCGTGGCCCCCGAAGGTCTGGTGTGACCGGTGCTCAGGGTGCTCACGCTGGTCACGGGCGGCTGTCTGCGCAGTAGAGCGTCCGTCAGCGGTTGCTTGCCGGTTTTTCGGTGCTCGAATCGGTGGCGGACGTGCGCTTACCGACCAGTGACGGGCGGGACCGCGGCGCCATGGTGTTCGGCCACAGAGCCTCCGCAAAAACTCGTTGGCGGAACCACGGCAGCCACTGCTACGTTTCCGGAGGCCGTGCAAGAGAGCGAGGAGGTGGTACCCGTGAACGTATCGACATGGGTGCTCCCCTCCGGGGTCACGGTCGGACGATAGGTCGTCCGGGAGCGCTGTTCGATGGCACTCCTGAAAGGCACGACCATGCAATTCACTTCTGAACAGCGTCTCGACGACGCTGTCCTCGAGCGCGAATTCACCCTCGGCGAGATCCCCGGCATCCTGTGGACGCCCGGATCCGCATCCGCATCCGCACCGGCGCCGCTGATCCTACTCAGCCCCCCTCCTCTCGGGCTGCGCAAGACGTACCCCCGACTGGTGGCACGAGCGCGGCAGTCCGCGGCGGACGGCTTCGCCACGGCCACCATCGAGCTCCCCGGAAGCGGCAACCGGCCCCGCCTACCCGCCGCCGAGCAGGCTCGCGCCGACCTGCGCCGGGCTATGGAGGCCGGCGAGCCGGTCAGCGACGAGATCATCGACGCCCTCATCCTCCCCCTGGTCGACAAGGCGGTCCCGGAATGGCAGGCCGCCCTGGACGCCCTCCTGTCGCTGCCCGAGATCGGCGGCCCGGTCGGGTACTCGGGGGGAGTGATCTCCATCGGGACCCGGCTGGCGGTGGTCGAGCCGCGCATCTCGGCCGCTGTTCTGTTCGCCGGGAGTTTCGTCCCCCGCGCCACGTTCGAGGAGGCCCGCCAGGTCGCCATTCCGCTGCACGTCCTGCTGCAGTGGGACGACGAAGGGAACGACCGGCAGACGGCCCTGGACCTGTTCGACGCCTTCGGCTCCAAGGAGAAGACGCTGCACGCCAATATGGGCGGGCACACCGGCGTCCCGCAGTTCGCTGGGGACGCCGCGGCCCAGTTCTTCACCCGACACCTGAAGTGACGCCGGGCCGTCAGGCCACCAGCAGACGGTAGCCGTGTTGGCCAGGATGCTGCTCATCCAGGGGGTCCCGGCCCTCGTCGGCTCACTACACCACGGGCCCCTGCCAGCCTCTTGGCAAGGGCCCGTGCTGCCCGAAGCCATGGATTGCCCGAGGTCTGCAGAGCTTCGAGTGCCGCCCAAACTCGTGTACAGGTGCTGTCGGCTCGCCGTCGCTGAGCGAGTCCTTGAGCGGGTGAGCGAGCAGCTCGCCCAGGACCGTGCTGAGACCGCGCCGGTGCTGGGACGAGTGGGTGGACAGGCGATGATGATGATCCCGCACCGTGCGGCGGGTATGGAGGAGACCGTGCTCTCACCGGACTATCAGCGGATCCTCGCGGCAGTGCGGAAGGCCGCCGGGCCGGTCATGGGCCGCCAGGTCGGCGAGATGGTGGGGGTGGATGTCAGCCTGCGGGCCAGGCTGGAGCCGCTGCGCGGAAAGCTGATCAGGATGGTCGACCGCGGCTGGCTGCGGAAACGCCCGACGGCCGGTTCACCACCCGCCTGCGACCGGGGGCACCCCGGTGACGCCGCGCCCCACCGCTGCGGGCGGCGCAACCGGGGTGCCCCCGGTCTCAGGCGGGCACTGCGTGAAGAGAGCCAAAGAGCACGCCAAGGACACTTGCCAGCTTGTCTACCTGTGCCTTCTGTCGCTGTCCACGCGCACCGTCAACGGTCGTGTCCCTCGTCGTGGTGTAGCCGATCACGGTCTCTCGGCTCCGCTTCGGAGCCGTCCGGTACCTGCCGCTGCGGGCCGCCTGGCGATCGCCGCTGGTCCCGGCTCGGTGAGCCCCAACAGCGCCTCTGGCGTGGGCAATTCGAGCCGCGACCTGGGGATTCCGCCACCTTGATCGGCTACACCACGAGTAGGGACACCATCCCGTCAACCACCTCGCCGACCTGCTGCGCCGCCACCTGAAGGCGTTCAGGTCCCGGTGGCGGATCCTGCCGCCCGGGAAGATCGCGGTGATCGTCCTGGCCATCCCGCGCCACGATCAGCGCGTGGCCGACCTGGCCGACCTGTCCGGCGGCAACAACATCTCCGAGTCCACCGTCCGCCGCCGCTTGCGCGACGAACTGATCTCCCTGCTCGCCGCGCAGGCCGCGCGCCTGGACCGCGCCTTGAGCTTGTTCCTTATGGCCCGACTTCGTGTGACGGTCGTGTGGCTGACGGATGTTCATGAGTCGTGGCAGGTTGAGGAGAGTCCGGACGATGTCAGCCAGAACACTGGGGAGAGCCCGACCAAGGAACCTCGGGTTGGCCGGATGGTTCGTCAGAGGCATCGTTCTTAGCGTTGCCTCATGTCGATCATGCGGAGTTGGATCAGTCGTCGGACAGTGACCGTGCTCGCTGTCGCCCTTCTGGCGTTATTCGTTCCGGCAGAATCCGGAGCGGCGGCCCCCGATCGCCCGTCCCAACTGCAGCGTGATGCCGACGCCCTCCGGGACGACGGCGTCACAGGCGTATCGGTCAGACTGGAGACGCCCCACGGTGTGCGGACCGTCCACAGCGGGGTCGGTGATCTCAGCACCGGTCAGCCTGTGGCCACGGACGGCTACGTGAGGATCGGCAGCACCACGAAGACGTTCGTCGCGACCGTACTGCTCCAGCTCGCCGGCGAAGGCCGCCTGTCGCTGGACGACACTGTGGACACCTGGCTGCCCGGCCTGGTCCGCGGCCACGGCAATGACGGGCGCCGGGTCGCGCTGCGCCAGTTGCTCCAGCACACCAGCGGGCTGCCCGACTACATCGGCGACGTCGTTCCTGATCTCAGCGCGGCCGGGTATCGCGCGAACCGCTGGACCACCTACACCTCCCGGCAGCGTGTGGCCCTCGCGATGAAGCACCAGCCGTCCTTCGCACCCGGGGCCGGCTGGAAGTACTCCAACACCAACTATGTTCTCCTTGGCATGGTCATCAAGGCTGTCACGGGCCATACATGGGAGTACGAGGTCTGGGACAGGATTCTTCGTCCGCTGCGACTCACCCGCACCCTCACACCCGGCAACCGGCCGTTCCTGCCCGGACCTCATGCCCGGGACTACCAGCAGTTCGAGCCGGGTGGTGCCATGACCGACACCACGGTCGCCTACCTGCCCTTCGATGCCGATGCCGACGGGTCGATGATCAGTACAGCCGCGGACATCAACAGGTTCTTCACGGCACTGGTGCAGGGCAGGCTCCTGGCTCCCGCCCAGCTGGCTGAAATGCAGCGCACCGTCGAGGTCCCTGCCGACCGCGGCTTTCCACGGGGCACGCGCGACGGGCTCGGCCTGTTCTGGACACCACTGTCCTGCGGCGGCGGGTACTGGGGGCACAGCGGCGACGGATTCGGATACCTGGTGTGGCCTGCCACGGCTCCGGACGGCCGGACCATCGTCACGGTCTCCTTGCACAGCCGACCGGGCGATGAAAGCACCGCCACTCGGCAGATCCAAGACGTCACGGATCTCGTCGACCGCGCACTGTGCTCCGCTCGTCGAACGCCGACGTCCACATGAACCGCACTCGCCAACCACGCTGAACGAAGTCGCCGCGACGAACCCGCTCAGGGCGTCCTGTCCGCCGGCCAAGCCGAACATCCGCCGATCCGCGCCGGCAGGCGTTCCTGCGCAGGTTCGATCCGGAGCACACCTTCCGGATGATCAAGCAGACGCTGGGCTGGACCCGTCCAAAGCTCCGCGCGCCCGGGGCGGCGGACCGGTGGACCTGGCTGAGACCGGCCGATGGGGGTTTCCAGGGCCGGTCTCGCTGCTGTCAGGTTCGGATGATCGCGGCGGGTAGTGTCCCGGTGAGGATCGCTTCCCTCGGCAGGGTGAGACCGAACCGCTGCTCCAGGATCTCCATGGGCCGCCGCTTGTCGCCTTCCAGTGTGGCGACCAGCTCGGCGTTGTTCCCGAGGACATCGACGACCCCCACCCAGTCGTCGTTGTTGAGGTCACACATCACCTCGTACACGCCGTCATGGTTGTAACGGAAGTGCGGGGGAGGGATGTTGGGATGTTCGGCCATGAAGTACAGCTCGTATGTGTGCGCACCTCCGTGGGAGATCTCAGGAGTGTCGAACCGGCTGAGGGTTTCCTGCCAGGGGCCGTAGCCGATGGCGAAAGAGAGGTCGCCGACCGATTCGTAGCGGACACCTACGGCCGTGCCAACGGGCTTGCCACGGTCGAAGTCGAACAGGTCGGTGGCGAACGCTTCGTGTGTGCGCAAACCCATGAAGCGAGGCTCGGTACCAGGCACGAGCCGGCGTACGAGGTCTTCGGAATCGATACCGCGCGCGAAGATGGCGCAGTAGCCGCCGGGGAGCGGAACCGGCTCTTCGAGCCACTGAAGGCCATCGGTCATGAAGCAGCGTCTCCTGTCGCGAAAGGAGCGGGGACGGCGCCACCGTAGTCGGCTCAGTTACAGCACCGGCTCGCGGCCACCGCGATGAACGCCCTCCGCCTGAACCCTGGTGGACCGAGACCCCACGAGCCCGCACGCGCACATAGCACCTGGCAGCCCTCCGGCCAGCCGAGCACGGTCCCAACTCCCCGGGAAAATGCTGACCGAGCCCGGCCCACTCTCGAATGGCTGATCAGAGCACCGGCGGCCCTGCCTCGATACGGCGCAGCACCGGAGGGAGGCGGTCCAGGGCGGGGCCGGTCTGGACCAGTCGTTCGTCCCACCAGGTGGCACCGGCGTCGTGCACGGGACCGATCCTGTCCCTGGCCTTCGCTGCGTCCGGAGGCGTGGCACCGCCGAGCACGAACTCGGAGGGGCGCTCGGCCCCGGCCGTACGGTGCTTGCGCACATAGCCGACCAGCTCGCGTACCTCCGTCACGTCCGGCACATGACCATGCCGGGCCGTCTCGAAGAGCGGCACGGCCCCCCCACACCACCACCGCGCTGCCCGCCGCATGGGCGCACGACGTGGCCAGCACAACGGCCCCGCCATCCGCATGGACGTCAACGACATCAAGCGACGATTCCCCGGTAAGTGTGATCAGCACATTGAGGAGATGGTGAACAGCCTGAAGCACACCAAGCGCCTGCAGGCCATGCTCACGAAGCGAGGATGGACCATCGACGAGCACGTCCTGCTGGCATGAGGGCCCGGGGCGCGTGATCGAGGGAGTGAGCATGGAACTGGAGCTTGTGCCGCATGTGGGTGTCGGGCGTTTCCGGCTCGGCATGTCGGTCGAGGAAGCGCGTGCCGCAGTGGAGGGGTGGGGTCTCTTCCGGACCGCCTCGAGCGACGAGGAGCCCGGGCAGATCGGCCTCACACACGACGAGTACCGGCTGAACATCGTACTCGGGTTCACCAAGGGCGCGCTGAGCGGCGTGGAGCTGTTCCGGTTCCAGGACGAGGACGCCGACGTACGGGTGCTGCTGGACGGGCTCGACGTCTTCCGTACCCCGAGCGGAGACCTCTTCGAAGAATTGGCGGAGCGGGGTCACACCATCGAGGAGAACGACCTCGGCTTCGATGCCCTGCCGGAGCTCAAGGTGATCCTCGGGAACCAGAGCAGCTACGAGTACCCGGTGGACGAGGAGGGCGACCCCCTGTACTACGACTACGTTCTGGTCGCGGACCGCATCTGAGCGGGGCGGCCCGTATGGAGGGCAGCCATGGTCTCGTACTCGACCCGCCTCGCGGTGTCACACCGATCCTCCTGGGCATGACTCTCGACGAGATGATCGCGGCCGTGTCCGGGTAGTGCTCCGACCGGGAAGGTAGGCCGGAGTGGTGGTTCCGGCGGTTGGATGTCCGTAGACGTCCGTCCGACCGCTGGGGTGTGGTGGCTGAGCCTGTTCATGTGCGCAGACTGACCCACCGGGAGGGGCAGACGCTGCAGCAGATCGTGCGCCGGGGCAGCACGAGTTCGGTGCGCTACCCGCTGTGCCGCGGTCACACGGTCGAGGGTCTCGTCCGGGGAGGTGACCGAGTCCTGGGGGCGGCATCGGCTGCCGACCGGCCCTCAGTCGAAGTCCCCTTCGTCGTACGCCCACCGTCAGCCGGCGACCCAGCGACTGTAGTGCTCGACCAGGGCGTGGGTCATGGCGTCGGACCAGGGCCTGGCCTCCTCCCAGCCCCAGTCACGGACCCAAGAGGGAACTGCCCGGTCACCGAGCCGCCTCACCGTGTAGCGACACGGGAACCTGGCCGTGTCGCTACACCGGCATCAAGTTTTACGTGTCATACGTAGTCCTGCGTGGCTATGCTCGTGAGCGTTGAACACCCCGTGAGGGTGTGCATAGTTTGCAGGCGAATGCGGGCACCGGCCGCCGAGATTGGCGTCCTGAACGGCCGGTACCCATCGGGCTACTGGTCGCCGAAGTGGCTGCTCAGCCAGACCGCGATCTGGATGAGTAAACCAGAATCGGCGGCCAGTGAGCCGCCTTCGCCTCGGCTTGGCGTGTTCTCCCATCTCACTCTCCCTTCACCGTGGGGTGCCCGAACGCACCGAACGTGTGAGCGGGCGAGCGGGATGGGTGACCGACAGCCGTGGCAAACCGACCCTATGCATCGGCTCCCTGGTTCGGGGCAGATTTCCTCAACTCCGTGGCAGCCGCGCTTCTGTGGCCATCTCTCTTGGCCGCGTTGTCCTGGCAGCCTCCGATCATGAGGACTCGGGGGAGTGCGAGCATCGGCGTGTGCGGTGCTCTGTTGGTCGTCGCATGCCTCACCGGCTGCCGGAATCGACAAGCCAACCCAAGCGGACCGGCGCGCCGCCCACCTTGACCGAGTACGCGAGACGTACCGGCACGGGCGCAGCGAAGGGCTGGCCATACAGCGACAGAAGATCGCCAGCGGCACAGCACCTTTCTAGGAGTTGTCGTCAAATGTCAGACGACATTCTGAAACGGTATGCCCGATTCTGGCGTTGGCTCGGAGGTGAGGCGTTGTCCAGGCGATCGCTTGGTCCTTCGGCGGCTTCTACAGTGTCCCGTGGTGAAGGGGTCGGGTGAGGATCGGTAGATCAGAAGGGTCGGCTCAAGGACGTGGTGCGGATCGAGCGGTTGGTGGACCTGAAGCCCGCCTACCAGCGTCAGGCTGCCGTCCTGGCCCTGTGGCGGTGGCGTGCGCCAGTACTCGCGTTCGAGCTCGATGCAGAGTGGGGCGTCGACCAGGCTGCGCTGGAGTCGCTGTTCCGACTGGCAGCATCACCTGCTGGTGAACAGTCGGATCGCGCATACCGGCGAGCAATCGCCGAGCTGTGCACCGCCCCGCTCTTCACGTCTGAAGTGGACCCGGACACGGTCCAGCTCTTCCAACTGGAGACCATCAGCAGCCTGCTGGCTTTCGGAGAGTTGCTGGACAAGCCTGGCGTGGACGAAGCGGAGCGAGTGGTCGAATCCTCGGCCGGCCTGGCGAACTACCTCGATGACCTCGTCGAGGGCTCGTTCTACTCCCACCCCTCGGAGGAAGCCCACCGTCAGTACCTCGCGGACCGGGCGGACCGGGCGAGCGAGGGCTGTTTCGGGTCACGAAATTTCGCTGTCGAGTCCGCCTGCCACGGTGTTCTCCGGGCTCTCCCCGATTCCGCAGGGCGGCTGGACTCGTCCACCGGTCGCGAGTTGCTCGCGCTGTGCGAGGACTTCGACGAAGAGCGCGAAGAGCTCGTCACCACCATGCGGTGGCTCCGCACGACGGGTCACTAGCGCTCGCGTCGTGAGCCGGATGACGAATGCGGCGGCCGTGATGGACGGGTGGTTCGGAGCGGAGGGCAGCTACGGGCGGCGCTGGGCGAACAGGCCCGGTTCGGTGTCGGTAAGGACGCCCAGGCTGACCAGACCCTTGAGCTTGTGCCGGGTGCTCTCGATGGTCTTCGGCGTGAGCGGGAAGTCCAGGACCTGGCACGGGTCGCGGGCGCGCTTCGGCCCAGGAGTCTCGGCGAAGGCGTCGAGGATCTGCTGGTAGGCCGGGTGGTTCGGCAGGACGGGCGGCTCCTCGGTCGGCTCCGGGGCCGCCGGCGGGAGGGCGAGGAGGGTCTTACGGGTCACCGCCAGGTTCCCGATTTCCTCGTCGAGTGCACGCAGACGCGCGGTGAGCTCGTCCATCTGCGCGCGGATCTGCTCCGCATCGCCGACGAGTTCGCGTTCGTGTGCGTCAATCCGCTCCACGAGCGGATTGACCTGAGCGTCCACGGGCTCACCCGCGCCAGGTGGGCGTCGTCTGGCCGGTGAGCCGGCGCGCTATTACGTCGATCATGGGCCAGCGCACCCGGGACTCGGAGGATGCCGGCCTGCTCTCGTACGGGCCAGGTCGCTCTTGCAGGGCTTGCGGTCACTCACCCGAGCAGCCCAGCAGGACCAAGCCGCGAGACCAGCCCGAACCGGCCAAACCCATATGATCAGGGCAACGGCGGTAGCGGTGCCTAGGAACGCCGCGGGGTGGCGGCCCAGATCCGAAGGGGCGGCCCCTGGTCCGCGCCACACCATGCTCGGCGGAGCCAGGCGCCTCCCCGTACGGCCCGTGGGGGCTCTACCTCAGCCAACCTGCCCCGTCGGCCGCACCGTGATGTGGTTGATGTCCACGCCCGCGGGCTGGTTGATGGCGAACACAATGGTGTCCGCGATCTGCTCGGCGGTCATCGTGGCAGCTGCCTCGGGAGTGCCGCCGCGGGCGTGCCAGAAGGGGGTGTCCACGATGCCGGGAGCGACTACGGTGACGCCGACCCCGTCCTGGCCGACCAGGAGTCGGGTGTTCTCGGCGAGGGCGTGGGCGGCCCACTTGGTGACGGAGTAGAGGTTGCCGGGGGTGTGGCGGACGCCGGCGACCGAGCCGATGATCATGATTCGGCCCTTGGAGCTCCTCAGGTGGGGCAGGGTCTCCTGGATCAGCAGGGCGGGGCCCAGGACGTTGGTGAGGACCATGGCGCGCATGTCCTCAGGGGCGTGGGTCTCCAGGTTGCCGGGCAGGGAGAAACCAGCGTTGGCTATGACGTTGTCCAGCTGGCCCCAGGTGTCCAGCACGTGGCGGACGGCGGCGGCGACGTCATCCGCTTCGCTGGCGTCGCCGGTGATCATCAGCAGCCGCTCGCCCGCCCCCGCTGTGGTGGCGAAGGCGGCCAGCTTGCCCGCGTCGCGTCCGGTGACGGCCACGCGGTGGCCCTGCTTGAGCAGGGCGCGGGCGGTGGCGGCGCCGATTCCGGTCGAGCCGCCGGTGATCAGCGTGACGGGTTCCATGGGGACGGCCTCCTCGGCGACGGGGTCATCGGGGCGAAGCGCCTGCACTATACCCAGCGATCTTCGACGCTCCCTCCCGGCTTTCTCCGACGGCTCCGCTCCTGACTGTGATCAGGAGTTAGGCGGCGTCATGCCGATCAGTTAAGGCGTTGATAGGACTGTGGGGCTGATCGCGGTACTCGCGATCTCCGATGCACGGCGCCGCGAGCGCTACTGCCCCCACGGATGCGGTCACTGGTGGCACAGGCTGTCCGCCCTGGATCCCACCTGACAGATCAGACCGAGCGGGCCTCACGGGCCGATGGGGTCATTCTTCTTGTCCGGGTGTGCCGACAGGACGTGGCGGGTGGCGGAGAGGTTGGACAGGCCAAAGAGTTCCATCAGCCGGACGGGGTCGGCGCTGTGGCGCGCCTCGTCGACGATTCGGTCCACACGCAGGCGGCCCGCGGGCAGGCCGACTCGCTGGAAGAGCGACTGAACCACGCCAGCACTGATGGGCGGGCCGGAATCGTCAACGGCGGTGTTCCGGGTGACGAAGAAGCAGGGATGGGAGCTGTCGGGCCAGCGCTGGTGGTGCTGGAGCTCTCACGCTGTGGCGAGACGCAGGGTGAAGGCGCCGAGGTAGATGGCGTGATCCATGCGTCCCACTCGACGCAGGCACAGCTGGCCCTTGCTGCGGTCGACGTCAATTCGCCGGAGGTGGGCGAGCTGCCCGGGGAGGAGGGCGTAGATGGCCACGAGGGCGACCGTGAGGCGGTCGCGCGGGTCGTCCAGGCGGTCCAGGAGACCGGCGCGGTCGGAAGGCAGCGCGGTCGACACGGATCGGCTGCTGGTCGGTCCGGTTGATCTTCATGACCGGACCGTCGTGTGCCGCGGCCGCTTGCCCGGGTCCGCGAAGTACTTGTCCGGTTGCCGCGCGGTCAGGTGCCACGGTGTGACGTCGTAGTGCGAGCAGATCTCCAGCACCGGCTGGACCAACGACTCCAGCGTGCGCGGTGACAGGCCCGCGACGTCTCGGGCCCATACGTACTCGGCGAGGGAGTCCTGGAAGAGCGCCCGCCCGGCTTCCGCGGACGCGGTCGCTGCGGTCTGTCGCTGGAGCGTCAGGACGTCAGCCAGGCCCGGCTCCGGCTTGCACTTGTTGGCCAGGTCGGTCCTTCACAGCTACGTCGCCGCCCGTGAAGGGAGAAGCGGCGAGTCCCGGAATTCGTCACAAACGATCTACTACTGAGTCGCACAGTCTGCCGACCCGGTCATCAGTGCACGTGGATCACCGACCGGCTGTCCCACTCGCTTGGCCGCCTGGCCACGGCGCTGGCTCCTCGGCGCTGTTCCGCGACGGCTTCCGCCAGGGGACCGGTTCCCGCGCGCTGGAGGGCAGGCTGGGGCAGGATTCGGACCGGGCCCACCGACGCCGCCGCGCCGGGAGCCCGGGAGCGGGCCGCCTCCCGTATCCCTCGTGGCGGCAGGCGCTCGAACGGGCGCATAGTCCCGAACCCTTACCCGATGTTTCCCCCGCACGCGCGACATCGGATGCATCGACGTGCTTCCTACACCGCCCCGGCCTACGGGGGCAGCAGGCGGGCGTGTGGCCGCCTGCGTGCCGGGCGAGGGCGCACGGCTCCGGGCTGAAGCCGACGTGAGCCGCGTGGTCGAGAGCCGTACGGCACCCGCCGCACCGACGACCGGGCCCAGCTCCTCGGCTCCTCGGCGCCCGCCAGACCGCGACCGGCGAGGCATGGATCATGGTGCCGGCGTAGTACGAGAGCGTGGCTCCCGGGCCGCCAGCCCGGGAGCCACGTGTGCCGGCTGTGTGAGCCGGTGTGTCAGCAGGGCATCTCGAAGATCAGCCGGTGGCCGTTCTCGTATCCGGGCACTCACTCCGACGCCGGGACAAACGCCCGGATCAGGTGGGGACCGGCACACCACATCTCAGGACGCGACCGGGTCGGCCTGACGACACAGCGGTTTGACCTTGACAGATGAGGGTTCAGCCGATTGATCCCGACGGTCAGGAACGCGGCCCGGCCCGAAACCGTCTTGGACTGTGGCGAAGCGCTCCTCGAACGATGAAGGAACCCATCAAGTGGCTCTCTCCCCCCGCATTCGTCGCCGGTCGACCGCGTTTGCGCTCATTGCCTCTGTGACCCTGTTTGGCCTCGCGAGCTGGTACGTCTTCTCGGGCCGAGGCGCCGGGCTGCTACCGCAGAGCAGCTGGGGGTCCTGGCGGGAGAGGCCGCAAGTGAATGACTGGGGAGTGCAGGTGCGGGTCAACTCGTGGAGCAACGCCGCTGAGGCGTACGTGTACATGGGCAAAGCGGAGAGCTTCACCATGAAGGCGTACGGCACGCGAGGCAGTGCCTCGACGGATATGGACGGAACGCGGTTCACCCTGACGCCCGACGGCAAGATCACCGGACAGTGGCCACAGGAGCACCGCCCGAGGTGACGCACGCAGCGCGTCGATGGTGCCGAAGGTCCGCTCGACGATGCCTTTGTCGGCGGAGGCCAGCCCAGGTGAGGTGCGTCGTGGGCGATCCGGGCGGCCCGGGACCGGGTGTAGCTGGTCATCACGGCCTATGAGTCGGGGCTGGTGACGCGGGGCGATCGTCAGGCGCAGTAGATGTCCGTGCCCGGCCGCTGCCCGGTTGCCAGGAAGCGGGAGACCGTGCGGTCGCCGCAAGCGTTGCCGTTGGCGAGGAAGGCGTCGTGCCCGATGGAGTTCACCGTCACCATGATCGCACGCCGGCCGAGCGCCTCCCGGAGCTTTTGGGCGCCGCTGAGCGGGGTCGCGACGTCCCGCTCGTTCTGGACGAGCAGGATGTCGGACGGCCCCCGGCCGGTGATCCGCACCGGCGCCTCACGTGGCGGATACGGCCAGGCGGCGCACGTCATCGCGTTGCGGGGCATGCCGGCGGTGAGCGGGTACTTGGCGCGGCTCTCGGCGACGTCCTTCTCGTACACGGCCTTCGACGTGGGCCACGCGACGTCGTTGCACAGTGTGCCTGCCCCGACGGCGGCGACGTTCTGCAGGACGGCCTCGGGCGGCGCGGCGGGAGCGGGTGGCACGGTGCCCTGCTGCGCGGCCCGCATCAGCTTGGCGAGCGCGGGATAGCGGCTGGGGGAGTAGAGGCTGTCCAGCATGGTCTGGCGCAGGACGTTGCCGTTCAGTTCCTCCGGGGTGGCGCCGGGCCAAGGGAGGGGTTCTCGGTCGAGGCGGGCGGCCAGCCGCAGGAACAGCGGCCGGACGTCGGCGGCACTGCTCGCGACGCGGTCCGGGTTGTCCGGCTTCGACGCCCAGGCGGCGAAGTCCGGGAAGGTGTCCTCGACGCCCTGCTCGTGCCCGGCCAGCCAGGCGCGGGCGACGCGGGTGGGGTCGGGGTTGTCGTTGCTGTCCAACACGATGCGGTCGGTGCGGTGCGGGAACAGCTGCGCGTACACGGCTCCGACGTATGTTCCGTACGACACGCCCCACGCGGAGAGTTTGCGCTCGCCGAGCGCGGCGCGGAGGCGGTCGATGTCGCGGGCCTCGTTGGCGGTGCTGAGGTGCCGGATCAGTTCGCCGCCGTTCGCGGCACAGGCGTCGGCCATGCGGCGGGCGGTGGCCATGTTCTCGTCCACCGAACCGTCGGCGGCGGGCCAGGGGCGGAGCTTGGACGTGGCGAGGTCGCCGTGGTCGAGCCCGCAGTCCACGGGCGTGGACGGGGCGAGCCCCCGTGGGGCGAAGCCGACCAGGTCGTAGGCGTCGAGGACGTCCTGGGGGAGCTTCTGCCCCTTCCCCGAGGGGTCGTTCAGGCTGGAGCCGCCCGGCCCGCCGGGGATCAGAAGCAGGGTGCCGCGCCGGGCCACGGGATTCTCGCTTCGGATGCGCGAGACGGCGATGTCGATGCGGGGACTGTCGGGGTCGGCGTAGTCCATGGGGACCCGGAGGGTGGCGCACTGCTGACGGGGGTCGATGCCGGAGCCCTCGCAGGCGGTCCAGGCGAGACCCTCGGAGGGGCTCGCGGCCACGGAGGCGGTCACGGGCGCGGTGACGGCCAGAAGGGCGGTGGAGACGCCGACGATGGCGGCGTTGCGGATGGTGCGTGCGGGCTGCGTCATACGACGAGCTTCGCGGATCTCAGGGGCTCGCCCCATCCGGGCAACAACCTGAAACGACCTGGGGTTTACCCCACCATCCCCCTGACGGACTCCACCCAGGCGGCGGCCCCGGCGAGGACCACGGACCCGCCGGTCACCCTGCCGTCACAGACGGGACCGACAGCGGGGACTCCCTCGGCGACCTCGACGCAGTTGCCGCCGTCGCCGTTGCTGCAGGTGCTCCTGCGCCGACGGGCGCCGCTCAGGTCGTACTCACGCATCGTCATGCTCGTCCCTCAACTCCGCGCCGAGCTGTAGGTGAAGATTCCCGCCGACCGCGGCCCCGGTCACGCGTCCCTGCGCAGGCGGCTCAGCCGGACGGCCATTGCGGCTCCACGTACGCCGGCCCCGTAGCTGGACCACTGGCACGCCAGTCGAATACGGCCGTGAGTGCCGGCCTCTCCGATAGAAGTGCCGATGAGGGCTACGGCGTCGATAGAGTGCCGACATGCCGTACTCGCCGATGCCGCTCCAACTCGACACCGCCCGGTTGACGTTGCGTCCATGGACCGAGGCCGACATCGACGCCCATCGCGCGCTCGTCGCCGAGCGAGGTGGTGGCATGCCATCGGTCGAGGACAACCGGCGGATGATCGAGGATCAGCGCACTGCGTCGGCACTGACAGGGATTGCTCTGCTGCCCGTCATCCGCCGCGATGTGGGCGACTTCATCGGGTATTGCGGGCTCACCGTCGGTCGGGCTTCCGTTGACGAGCCGGAGATCGCCTACGAGCTGTTCCGGCGCGCACACGGACAGGGCTATGCCACCGAGGCGGCGTCCGCGGTGCTCGACGCGGCGATGGCGACGGGGCGGAAACGGCTCTGGTCGACGGTGCGCCCCTGGAACGCGCCGTCGTTTCGCGTCCTCGAAAAGCTTGGGTTCCAGCGCGACCACGTCTCGACCGATGACAGTGGCGAACTGGTGTGGCTCACCCGTTCCCTGCCGTAGGAGACATACTGCGGTCAGTTCGAAGTGGCGCCACCACATAGGTGGCACCACCGCCGAGCCGGTTCGCCCGCCGTCACCGGGCGCGCTGGCCACCGAACTCCTGCTGGAGGAGACGGAGTCCGAGTCCTCTGACGGCCACACCCACCGCCGGGTTGTGCTCCAACCGGAGCTGGTGGCACGGGGGTCGAGCCTGGTGGCCCGCTCTGCAGGCCGCGTTGCGGGCGTCCAGCATCTCATGGGTGATAGGGGTCACGAAGGTGCCGACGCCGCCACGCTCACCGGGGACGAGGGCCACGCCGCCAACGCCGGCCTGGTACTGCCGGATTACAGCCGCCTGGGGTAGGACTCAGCCAGCTCACCGGCCGGCACGTAGGCGCCGACCGGGGAGACGCTGGAGCCCTGGCCCGGCAGGGGGCGAGGTGGCGTGGGCCGCGTCGCCCGCGAGTGCCACGCGGCCCGACGACCAAGTGGGCATGTGGATCTGGCCGACCACGTCGAAGAACAGGTCATCCGCCTCCCGCATCGTGGCCACCAGCCGGGGGACGTGCCAGCTCCGCTCGGGGAACCGGGAGGCGACCAACTCCCGCTGCGCCCCGGGGTTCCGGAATGCGTCGTAGGGCGGTGACGGCACCGGAAACTGTGGCTACGACATGGGACCGCAGGACGGTTGGTGGATGGACTTCACGCCGATCAACTCGGTGTACCTCTACCTGCCCTGAACGGGTGAGCGGCTCGTCCGCGCGTAGGACACCAGCCCCGCGTGCCGGGAAGGTGCTGCCGCACCCCGCCGATGCCGGATGCGCGGGTGAACGAGCCAGGCCGGGAGCGCGGGCCGGCCCATCCGGTCGCTTCCCCGTACCGGACGAAGCCTCTCCTGCCTCAAATTGCACTGTCGGCCCCGTCTGCGGTCTGGCCGCGGCCCTTGTGCCCGAATGCCGCCACATCAACGGAATTGACCATTCCGGGGGGTGGTCCCGGAGAGTCGCTCTTCTTAAGTGAGGCTTAAACGCTTCTTAAGCATTCTTGAGTCTCGACTCGTTCCCCAAGTAACCGCAGTTCAGCGGGGTTTGATGGCACTCCGCACAAGTTGGCCGAGGCAACGGCCGTGCGTACCATCGGGATCCCCCCACGGCTCACCGCAGCTGAGAGAGCGCTCTCAAGCGGAACGATCTGCCCCCTCGTTCGCGGTACGCCGTACGGGCGGAACCACCTGTACCCCCCACAGACAAGGTGTCATCCCAGCCATGGCAGCTCATCGCGCTCGGCGGTGGACGCTCGGCGGACTGGTCTCACTGGTCGCCGTCGCACTCGTCACCGTCCTCCTCATCACCACGACCGGCTCCGGGGCGAACCGGGCCAGCGCCGCACCCGCCGCGGTGACCTGGTCCGACGACTTCGACGGCAGCGCGGGAAGCGCTCCCGACCCCACCAAGTGGACGCTCGAGACCGGCGGTTCGGGCAATGGCAACCACGAGCTGCAGTACTACACACCGGGCAACCAGAACGCCGCCCTCGACGGCCAGGGCCACCTGGTGATCACAGCACGCAAGAACACCGACTCCGGGCTGCAGTGCTGGAACGGGACGTGCCAGTACACATCGGCCCGCCTCAACACGGCCCGCGGCTTCACCCAGGCGTACGGCCACTTCGAGTCCCGTATCAAGATTCCCCGCGGCCAGGGGATGTGGCCGGCCTTCTGGATGCTCGGCGACAACCTCCCCAGCGCGGGCTGGCCCGGCAGCGGGGAGATCGACGTCATGGAGAACGTCGGCAAGGAGCCCGGCATGGTCCACGGCACCATCCACGGCCCCGGCTACTCCGGCTCCGGCGGGCTCGGTGCCGCGTACACCCTTCCGGACGGCAAAGCGTTCGCCGACGACTTCCACGTCTTCGCCGTCGACTGGAGCCCGGCGGCGATCACCTGGTCGGTGGACGGCCACGCCTACGAGACCCGCACGCCGTCCGACCTCGGTGGCAAGAAGTGGGTCTACGACCATCCGTTCTTCCTCATCCTGAACCTCGCCGTCGGCGGCGACTGGCCCGGCAGCCCCGACTCGGCCACTTCTTTCCCGCAGACGATGACCGTCGACTACGTCCACGTCTCGACCTCCGACGCGGGCGGCTCGACCGGCTCGACCGGCGCCGGCGGTGCCATCAAGGGCATCGGCGGAATGTGCGTCGACGTTGCCGGCGCTTCCGCCGCGGACGGGACGCCGATCCAACTGCACGACTGCAACGGCGTCGACGCCCAGAAATGGACGCTGGGCAGTGACGGCACCCTCCGCGCGCTGGGCAAGTGTCTCGACGTACGCGGCGGTTCCACCGAGGACGGCACCCCCGTCCAGCTCTACGGCTGCAACGGCAGCAAGGCCCAGCAGTGGACCTACACCTCCGCCCACGACCTCACCAACACCGGTGCGGGCAAGTGCCTCGACGCCAAGGACAACGCGGCGGCCGACGGCACCCGGCTGCAGATCTGGACCTGCGGCGGCACCGCCAACCAGAAGTGGACCGTGGGCTGACCCCGCACGGCGCACGGCCCACCCCACCCCACCCCCCACTCGCTTCCACGAGGCACACGCACCAAGGAAAGGCGCAAGAACATGGCACCACGTCACCAGCGCAGTCTCAGCCGCCGCAAGCTGCTCGTCGCCCTGGGCGGAGCGGCGATAGCGGCGCCCGCCGCGGCGGCCCTGGCTCCCCACGCCCTCGCCGGCACGACGGACAACGGCACGAAGGCCGCAACGGCAGGGGCGCTCCCGCTGACGATCGTCAACAACAGCGGCTCGTTCGACAACGCCTCGGTGCACGTCTACATCGTCGGCAACCAGGACGGCAAGCAGGTCCGGGTCACACCTGACGGCACCCTGGCCCCGATATCGCTGTCCGACAACGGCGCGGACGGCTTCACCGACTACGCGCTTTCCCTGCCCGCGAGCGGGGAGGCCGCCCTCACGCTGCCCCGCATGTCAGGCCGCATCTACGTGTCGCTCGGCGAGAAACTGAAGTTCAAGGCCGTCGCGGACGGGAACGGCAATGCGGCACTGCAGTACCCCGCCGGCTGGGTGACCTCCGACCCCAACTACCGCGTCCTGCACGACTGCGCCGAGTTCACCCACAACGCCTCGGGCATGTTCTGCAACACGACCATGGTCGACATGTTCAGCGTGCCGATGAGCATCCGGCTCACGGGAGCCAAGGACCAGACCACGGGCACCCTGCGCGACGGCGGCCGGGCCGCGGTGTTCAGCGCCGTCAAGCAGGTCGCGGAGTTCGCCCCCCTGGTCGTCGACGACCTTCGCGTCATCGCTCCCGGCCACGGGCTCGACGCGGGCCTGTTCGCCAAGGACTACTTCGCCCCGTACATCGACCAGGTGTGGAGCACCTACACCGGTAAGGACCTCACGGTCACCACCAACGCGGGCACCTTCACCGGCCGGGTACGCGCCGACAAGTTCACCTTCGACGGTCCGGCCCCGGTCGCCTTCGGCAAACCGTCCACCCGCGACGTCCTGTTCTGCGACGGCAACCTCGCCGCCCCGAACGACGGCACCACCGGTCCTGTCGCCGCCGTCCTGGGTGCCGGCTTCAACCGCTCCACCCTGCTCAGCAACCCCGCCCAGCCGGTCACCGACGCATCGGCCTTCTACCGGACCGACCTGACGAACCACTACGCGAAGGCCGTTCACGCGGCGACACAGGACGGCGAGGCCTACGGCTTCGCCTTCGACGACGTCGCCGACTTCGCGTCCTACATCCAGGACACCGCACCCACCGGGATCCGGCTGACCCTGACGCCGTTCTAGATCTGCTGTCCCGGGACGTTGGGGACGCGGCCGGCGGGTGGTTGGCCTTTCAGCGCGGTGTGCCCGCGGTGGTGATTGTAGGTGTGCAGCCACTGCGGGAATGCTGCCCGCCGCTCGCCTTCGGATCGGTAGGGGGCGGGCGTAGGCCCATTCCTCCAGCAGGGTGCGGTCGAAGCGTTCGACGTTGCCGCTGGTCTGCGCCCTGTAGGGCCCGGGTGCGCTGGTGCGTGATGCCTGCCCGGGTCAGCTCGTCGCGCCAGTCGCGTGAGCGGTAGCAGGAGCCGTTGCCGTTCAGCACCCGCTCGACGGTTCCACGAAGTTTCCGGGCCCTCGATGGGATCAGGCAGCGAACAGCTCGTCCTGCTCGGCGCGGAGCGTGTCGACGAGCCGACCCCGCGGGAGGGTCACGTCCGCATAGCTGAGCACGGTGTCCTTGGTGACGGCGCGACGCAGCACACAGCCTTCGGAGATGCCCATCGGCAGGAGGTCGTCCGCCCGTGTCACGGTGTGTGACTCAGCCACCCCGTAGGTGTCGTAGCCGCCGATCCCGTCCAGCACCGTGCCGGTCGGCAGGTCCCGCTTGGCGGTGGCCACCACATCGACCCGGGGGCCCGCGGGCGGGGTCAGGGCCGCGTCGCCGAAGTCCACGGCACGGACCACGGTGTGCGGCACCTCGAAGTGGCACAGGTGGTAGGGCGTGTAGAAGCTGTACAGCGGACCGCGACCGAGCTTGTACAGCTCCAGGTAGCTGCGCTGCACCGGGTCGTCGTGGGTGCCGAGCACATACACACCGGGGGCGGGCTTGGTGCCCACCACATAGTCCACGATGCCGCCCGACTCGCGCAGTTCGTCGACATCGTACATCTGGGCCAGCTCGTCGACGTGGCCGGTGTGGTCGAGTCCGTACATCCCGCGCCGGGGCACGGTGAAGCCGAAGGCGTTGGCCACGATCGCCTGCTCGAAGGAGACCTTCGTCCCGTCGGTGAAGCTGGTGATCATGTGGACGTTCTGGCCCCACCGGTCGGCGAACGGCTGCTGGGTAGTGGGGGTGCGGTACTCGTCCTGGAAGCCCTTGATGTTGCCGGCCACCAGCGGGGTCACCCCCAGGCTGCGCACGAAGCGGAGCAGGTTGGCCTGCACCGCCGGCTGGTCGCCGTCCGCCCCGGTGAGTACGACCCCGGCCGAGCGCGCCCGGTGTGCGAGGAGCGGACCCACGGTGCAGTCGAGTTCGGCATTCATCGTCACCACCGGCAGGCCCCGCTCGATGGCGGCGAGGGTGATCCGGGCGCCGAAGTCCACAGCACCGGTGACGTCCACCAGACAGTCGATGCCCTCCGCGGCAATCAGCGCGAACGCGTCCTCGGTGACCACCGGCCGGCCTCCGGCCACCGCGGCCGAGATAGCGTCCGCCGTGTCGGCCCGCGCGGGCGCCAGCCCCGCTTCTTTGTAGGCGCGTTCGGCGTTGGCCGGATTGCGGTTGGAGATCGCCGCTACCCGCATGCCGGGCACCGACGCGGAGATGTGCCGCACCAGGCCGCGCCCCATGTAGCCGGCACCCACCATGCCGACCCTGATCGGCCGGTCCTCTTCCGCGCGCCGGCGCAGCGCGGTGTCGATAATGATCATCGCCTGACCGCCGGGACCTCGGGCGACCGGGGCCGGCGGGGGGAGTACGGGGCACCCGCGCAGCGACCGGACGTCGTGTCACACCGCTCACCCGAGCGGAAAGGTCGTATCTCGCCCGAAGGGAGAGGACGCGAGAAGCGGGCGGGTGATCCGCGGTCGTCATCCGGTTGTTCCCGCTCGATGAGGGCCGCACCCGTCGGCGGAGTGGCGTGAACCAGCATGGCGAGTCTCCGATGCCTGTCGATGCGTCAGGGAATTGCGAGGCTAGGTCGGTAGCAGAAGCTGGGCAACAGCCGCCGGAGGGCATCACGCCGAAAGCCGCACGGAACTCTGGCGGCCACGCTTTCGACTGCTTACCGTAGGCAGTCGAACAACGAACAAGACTTGTGAACAACAGAGTTGACGGTTCGTCCGGCGCACTCGATATCGTCGCGTAATGCGTCCGCTCCCCGTCGCAGACCCAGGTCATCCCGATATCCGGTCGGCCTCGCGCTATTTGCTGTGGCTCGCCGGCCGTATCGCCGGGCCGTTGAGCGCGGCGGCCTTCCTGGGCCTGCTCTGGCTAGGCTCGCAGGCACTCATGCCGGTCGTCGTCCGCGAGGCCATCGACGAAGGACTCGTTCCCGGTGACACGCGCGCCGTGCTGCTGTGGGCGGCTGTGCTCCTCGGCCTCGGGGTGGTGCAGGCGGTGTCCGGCACGATCCGGCGCCGGCTGAGCATGCACAACGCACTGGCCGCCGGCTTCCGTACAGTGCAACTCGTGGTCGGCCACGCGGACCGGATGGGCGCGGACCTCGAACGCCGCGTCGACGACGGTGAACTCGTCAGCGTGGGCACAGCCGACATGACGACCATCGGCAACGCCTTCGACGTCGTCGGCAGGGCCTTCGGCGCCGTCGTCTCGATGCTGCTGGTGGCCGTGGTGTTGCTCGACCAGTCGCCCTCCCTCGCCCTTCTCCTGATCGTCGCCCTGCCCGCGATCATCCTCACCATGGGCTACACCCTGCGCCCGCTGCACCGTAGACAGAGCGCCTACCGGGAGCTCCAGGGCGAACTGACTTCCCGGCTCACCGATGTGGTCACCGGCCTCCGGGTCCTGCGCGGCGTCGGCGGCGAGACCTCCTTCGCCCGCTCCTACCGCGAGCGCTCCCAGCGGGTGCGCGCCGCCGGCTCCCGGGTCGCCGGCGCCGAGGCCCTGATCCGCGCCGCCCAGGTACTGCTGCCCGGCATGCTGGTCGGCACCGTCACCTGGATCGGCGCCCGCGCCGCGCTGACCGGCGCGGTCACGCCCGGCGAGCTTGTCGCCTTCTACGCGTACGCCGCCTTCCTCGTCGAACCGTTCGCCATCTTCACCGACACTGCCGACCGGTTCGCCCGCGCCCACGTCGCCGCCCGCCGCGCCATCGCCGTGCTCGCCCTGCCGACCGGTCCGCCCGACGGCACGCACGGCCGCACCCCCGTACCCGCCGGTCCGCACGACCTGGTCGACGAGCGCACCGGGCTGGTCGTGACCGCCGGCTCGTTCCTCGTGGTCGTCGCGCCGCCGGCCGACGGCGTACACCTGGCCGACCGGCTCGGAGGCTACGCCCACGGGCCCGTCCGCTACGCCGGGCTGCCGCTGACCGAGCTGCGCCGCGACGATCTCCTCAAACGCGTCCTCGTGGTCGACAACCGCTCCCGGCTCTTCCGCGGCCCCCTGCGCGACAGCCTCGACCCGCACCGCACCGCCGGCGACGACGAGGTGCTCGCCGCGCTGCGGGTGGCCGCCGCGGAGGACATCGTCGAGGCGCTGCCCGACGGCCTGGACACCGAGATCACCGCCGACGGGAGCCGTTTCTCCGGTGGCCAGCGCCAGCGGCTGGTCCTCGCCCGGGCCGTGCTCGCCGACCCGGACGTCCTCGTCGTCGTCGACCCGACCTCCGCCGTCGACGCGCACACCGAGGACCGGATCGGCCGTCGGCTGCGAGCGGCCCGCAAGGGCCGCACCACCGTTCTCGTCAGCTCCAGCCCGCTGCTGCTCGACCACGCCCAGCAGGTCGCCCTCGTCCACGACGGCTCGGTCGTCGCCACCGGAGGCCACCGCGACCTGCTCGCCACCAGCGCCCCGTACCGCCGGGTCATCCAGCGCGAGTCCGGCGCGGAGCCCATCGGGGACGCGCCCGCCACCAGCCTCGTCACCCGGGAGAACACGGAATGAGCAGGGCAGCACTGCCGGTCGCCGACACGGCCGAGGTGCGCCGGCACGCCCGCGCCCTGGCCCGCCGTCACACCGGAGACCTCGGCCGGCTGCTGTTGCTGCACGGACTGGCCGCGGCGTGCGGCCTGGTCGCCCCCTGGCTGATCGGCCGACTCATCGACGAGGTGGTCGGCGGCACCACGGTCGGCACCGTCGACCTGCTCGCCCTCGCCCTGCTGGCCTCACTGGTCGCCCAGGCAGCGCTCACCTACGGTGCGGTGCAGCGCTCCTGCCGGTTCGGCGAGAAGATCACCGCCGAGGTGCGCGAGGACTTCGTTGACCGGGTGGTGGACCTGCCGCTGTCCACCGTCGAGGACGCCGAACCCGGCGACCTGATCACCCGCGCCTCGCGCGACACCGACGCCCTCACCAACACCGTCCGCTACGCCGTGCCCGAGACCCTGATCGCCTCGCTGACCTGCCTGTTCACCTTCGGAGCCCTGCTGCTGACCGGCCCGCTCACCGCGCTGCCCAGCCTTCTCGTCATCCCGCCCCTGTGGATCGGCACCCGCTGGTACCTGCGGCGCTCCGGCATCGCCTACCGCAGGCGCGGGGCCAGTTACGTGGCGCTCGGCGACAGCCTCGCCGAGACGGTGCCAGGGGCCCGCACCGCCGAGGCGTTCGGCCTCCGGCAATGGCGCCGCCGGGCGCTCGACCGCGACCTGGGCAGGGCCTACCGGGCCGAGCGGCACACCATGTGGCTGCGCAGCTCCTGGTACCTGCTGGTGGAGCTCAGCTACGCCGTCCCGCTGGTCGCCACCCTCGCCATCGGCGGGCTGCTCCACAGCAAGGGCCTCGCCTCGCTGGGCCAGGTGGTCGCCGCGACCCTCTACGTACGGCAGCTGATCTTCCCCCTGGACGACGTGCTGAGCTGGATGGACGAGCTCCAGATCGGCTCCGCCTCACTGGCCCGGGTTCTCGGGGTGAGCAAACTGCCCGCCGACCGCGAGCCCACCGGCGCCCGGCCCGCGGGCCAGGACCTCACCGCCCGCGCGGTCACCTACTCCTACGTGCCGGGGCGCCCCGTACTGCACGGCGTCGACCTGGAACTCGCGCCGGGCGAACGGCTTGCCGTGGTCGGCCCCTCAGGATCCGGCAAGTCCACCCTCGGCAAGCTGCTCGCCGGCATCTACCACCCCGGCTCCGGCACGGTCCGCCTCGGTGGCGTACCGCTGGTCGAGCTGAGCACCCGGGACCTGCGCGGCCGCATCGCCCTGGTCACCCAGGAACACCACATCTTCCGCGACACCCTGCGGGGGAACCTCACCCTCGCCCGGCCGGTCGCCGACGACACCGAGGTGCGCCGCGCCCTGAAGGTGGTCGGCGCCGGCGACTGGGCGGCGGCCCTGCCGGACGGCCTGGACACCCCGGTCGGCACCACCGGGCACGACCTCACCGCCGCACAGGCCCAACAGGTCGCACTGGCACGCCTGTTGCTCGCCGACCCGCACACTCTGGTGCTCGACGAGGCCACCGCGCTGCTCGACCCGGCCACGGCACGGCACACAGAACGAGCCATGGCCGCCGTCCTGAGCGACCGGTCCGTCATCGCCATCGCGCACCGGCTGCACACCGCCGAGGACGCCGACCGGATCGCGGTCGTCGAGAACGGCCGTATCACCGAACTGGGCAGCCACCACGAACTGCTGGCCGCCGGCGGCGCCTATGCCGCACTGTGGCGCGCCTGGCACGGCGAATGAAATAGCGGTACCCGGACGACGATTGAAATCGTTGCGGCGATTACGGCCCCGGTCCTAGCCTGAGGAATATGAATCCAAGGAAGCCGCAGGTGGACTGGGACGCCCTTTTCGGTGACGACTACGACTACTTCGATCTCCCCGATCTCACTCCGGAACTGAGTGAGAAGGAAGCGTCGAGCATGGTCGCACTCGGCGGATTCGAACCGGAAATGGACCTCCTGGACGCCCCGTGCGGGCACGGTCGGCACGCCAACGTGCTTGCCTCGCGCGGCTATCGGGTGGTCGGCATCGACCGCGACGAGCGCTTTCTCGCGATGGCCCGCAGCGAGGCCAGGGAAATGGGCGTCCAGGTGGATTACCGGCGCGTCGACCTGCGGGACATGTCCTTCGAGGCGGAATTCGATGCGGCCGTCTCCTGGTACAGTTCCTTCGGCTACTTCGACGACGAGACGGACCGCGACATTCTCCGGCGCTATCGCCGCGCACTCCGTCCCGGCGGCCGGTTCCTGCTCGACATGCATTCCCCCTACCGGCACATTCCGAGCGTGCTCGCCAATCACGAGATGCACGTCGACATCCTGCGCCGGGGACCGGACATGGCCGTCGACATCCAGGAGCTGGACGCCGAGGCCAGCCGCTACTACGCGGAGAAGATCACCATCCGCGACGGCAAGGCGGAGCGGGCCCGCTACAGCGTCCGCATGTTCACCGCCCCCGAGATCCTCGAGTGGTTCCGGGCCGCCGGCTTCTCCCAGGCGCGGGTCATGAACGAGTCCGGCGGCACCTTCACCGTCAGCAGCCGCCGCCTGGTGGTCCTCGGCACAGCCTGACCCACCCCGGGCCCGTCCCCGCCGGGTCACGCGTGCCCGGCCTCGTCCAGGACAGCCCACCGTGACGACCATCCGCGAAAGAGAGGTTCTTGTGGACGTCCACTCCGCCCATCCCGTGGCCTCGACCGGCCGGTTCCGCACCGAGGGCGCCGACATCGGCGTCGACGCCCTGCGCGCCCACTACTCCGCCTACCGCTGCGCCCAGATACCGCGGGTCGTCGACGTCACCGAGCTCAAGGGGGCGGTCCTGTCGGCCTACCGCGAACTGGGCGACGAGGTCGAACTCGACGCCCAGGAGCACACCTCCGCCGACGGCGCGCTCGGCTACGGCTTCCGGCTGCGGCGCATCGACGCCAAGACCGACTCACCGGCCCGCGCCGAACGCGTCACCACCGTCCTGCGGGACCACGGCCTGCTCGACTGGGCCCAACACGCGGCACACCAGCTGCTGCCCGTCGTCGACACCATCACCGGCCGCCGGCTGCACTACGAGCGGGTGTTCGTCCTGGTCTACCGCGAGGGCGACTACATCGGCCCGCACGGAGCCGAGGAGGACACCGACCTCGACCGGTTCAACCTCCAGTTCCCGCTCTGCTACGGCACGGTCGGCTCCATGCGCGTCCTGCGCGAGGGTTTCCTGGAGCCCATGTACGACCGCGACGGCGACGCCCGCCTCCTCGGCCCGCACATGTGGCACGAGGTACCGCCGCTGCTCCGGCTGCCCGACGGTCCGGACCCGCTGCGCTTGGTCGTGTCGCTGCGACTGAGGGCGCACGGATGACCGGCGTCACCACCGGCGCCGAACGCGCGGCGCGCGCCGCCGAGACCGCCGCCGTGGCCGCCGAGGTCTTCCGGCGCCACGGCGCGGACTTCGCGGCCGCCCGCCGCGCGACCGGCTGGACGAACGCCACCTGGCTGGGCGGCGGGCTCGCCGTACGCGTCGCCGGTTCCGCCGGCGCCCGGGACCTGGTCCGCGAGACCCGGCTGGCCGCTCTGCTGCCCCCCGAGGTGGGCTACCCGACGGTACTCGACTCCGGCGCGACCCGCGGCTTCGAGTGGGTCGTCACCCGGGAGATCGCCGCGACCAGCCTGGACGACGCCTGGGACACCCTGGACGGCGAACGGCGCGTGGCCGCGGCCCGCCGGCTGTGGGAGCGCGCCCGGGCGGTGCACCGGGTCGACCCGGCTGCCGCCGCGGCCGTGGTCCGGCCCCACAACCCCTTCTACGCGCGCTCCCCGGACGAGGCCGGGGCCGCCCTCCTGCGGCTGCACACGGCCGGGGTGCTCACCCGGGACGAACACGCACGGCTGAGTGCCGCGCTCGACCGCCACTGGGCGGTCCTGCCCAACGCCCCCCGGGTGCTCAACCACGGCGACCTCTCCCCGGTCAACGCGCTGTGGGACGGCACCGACGTGGTGGCCCTGCTGGACTTCGAGTTCGCCGTGCTCGCCCCCGTACAACTGGACCTGAACGAACTGGTGAAGCTGGCCTTCGCGCCCCCGCCGGCCGACGCCGGGCCGACCGCCCGGGAACGCGCCGACCGGGCACTGCTCCAGGAGGCGGTGGCCGAACTGGCCCGGCCCCTGCTGCGCACCGACGCGGACGCCGACCTGCTGATCGGCCACTCCATCCAGCTGGAGACCTGGGGGCTGGAGCGCGAGCTGGCCAAGCCCGGCAGGAAGTCCTACGAGGACTGGGAGCCGTACCGGATGCTGGTCGCCTGCGCGCACACCGACAGCGGTCATTACGCCCCCCTGCTGGGGCGTTGAGCCTGCGGGGCCGTCACCGGCCCCGGGGAAAGGGTCTGGAGCATGATTCGAGCACTGTTCGTGGACGCCGGCGGCGTGCTCTACAACAACATCAACGAGGAGACGGATTTCCTCGACCGGGTCGCCGACCGGTACGGCGTGGACCGCCCCGAACTCGCCCGGCGCGTCGAGGCGTCGGCGCCCCGATACGAGAGCGGCGCCTGCCATGTGCACCAGGTGCTGAGAACCCTCGTCGCGGACGGAGCGGGGCCACCGGCCGATACACACGAGGAGGCGCGGTGGCTTGACCGCGCGTACCTGGGCTCCGTCCGTGCCCACCGGGACAACTTCCGCGCCCTGCGCCGCCTGCGGCAGGAGCGGCCGGGCCTGACGACGGTACTCACCAACAACGAGGCGGAGCACTGGGATCGTATGAAGGACGCCGCCTACGGGCACTTCGCCCTGTTCGACGCGCTGTACTCGTCATGGCGCGTGGGCCGGGTGAAACCGGAGCTGTCGTTCTTCACCGAGGCCCTGCGGGGCTGCCGGGTGGCGGCCGCCGAGACGCTGCTCGTCGACGACCGCGTCACGGTGCTGCGGGTGGGGGCGGAACTGGGGATGCACACGCTGCACGTGTCCACCCCGGAGGTCCTCGCCGAGCGGCTCGGCCCGGCGATCCGTGGGGACGTGCTGCCTTCCATTCCGTGACCCCCTTCAGCGGTGGATCTCCCGGACGTTGTCCAAGACCTTCCGGAACGCCCGGGCGATGTCGTCGATGGCGTCGAGCGGGGCCAGCAGCACCTCGTGGCCGAAGCTCACCACGCTCTCGTGGATGCGCTTGGCGACCGGAAGGTCGAACCGCGCCGGGTCCACCCGCTCCAGGTAACGCGCGTCGGTGGCGAACCGCCGGCGCGAGGCGGGCCGGTGCAGCGGATTGTCGTTCAGTGGCCGGTGGGTCAGCATCACCGGGAAGCCCAGCTCGGCGGTGAGCGCCCGGGCGATCCGGTCCACCGGCGCCACCGCCAGCAGCTCGTCGGGCAGCCGCACCATGTAGCGGTAGTACGCCCGGGCGGTGGTCCCCGGCGAGGTGTCCTGCACCGTCATCCCCATGTCGGTGAGTCGGCCGGTCAGATGGTCGGCGGCACGCACCCGGCGGGCGTTCTGCCCGTCGAGCAGGGCCAGCTGGTCCAGCAGCACAGCCGCGTGGAACTCCGACAGGCAGGCGTTGCTGCCCATCAGCCGGCCGGTCTCCTCCAGCTCCATCTCGCCCACACCCACCTGTTCCTGGCGCAGCACCCGCCCGTCCGCCCGCAGGTGTTCCGCGCGGTTGGCGATCTCCGCGTCATCGGTCACCAGCGCACCGCCCTCGCCACAGGTCAGCAACTTGCTGCCCTGCATGCTGAACACCCCCGCCGCGCCGAACGCACCCACCGGCCAGTTGCCGTAACCGGCGCCGTGCGCATGCGCGCAGTCCTCGATCAGGGGCAGACCGTGCCGCTGGGCGATGTCCAGCAGCGGGTCCAGGTCCGCCACGGCCGAGTACGCGTGCACCACGGTGATGGCCCGGGTCCGCTCCGTGATCGCCGACTCCACGGCCGCCGGATCGAGGCAGTACGTGGCCGGATCGACGTCCACCAGCACCGGTACGGCGTTGATGCCGAGCACGGCCGACGCGGACGCCACCCAGCTCAGCCCGGGCACGATCACTTCGTCCCCGGCCCCCACCCCGCACGCCTCCAGCGCGATGGCCAGCGAGGCGGTTCCCGTCGCCATCGGCACGCACACCGCCGAACGGCAGTAGTCCGCGAATGCGGCCGCGAATTGGCGCTCGTAGGACTGCCGCCCCTGATATGCGCAGCTGATGGTCCAGCGACCGCTGGTCAATACGTCCTCGAGGCTTTTCAGTGCCCGCTCGCCCGGCTGTGGCCAACGGGGCCACTCCCGCTCCGTCAGACGCGGTCCACCGGAGATCGCCAGTGCATTTCCCATGAATGCCCTCGTTTTCGAGAATGCGACGGATGGGCATCAGAATTTACGCACCCCCACCAGCCGTACGCCACAGTGCGTACGGTGCGCACGGACCACCTGGAACTCCCGGCCGTGTTCGACCGGGTAAGGCACGCAGTCGAACGGGATGGGTACGCTGCGGCGAACCGGCCGCCCGGATATCAGGTCGCCTCTCCGCGGCCGGAGGCGGGAAAGCATCAGGCGAGGAGTCAGAGATGTCCGGCAATCCCCCGTCGCACCACGACCCGGCCGCCTCCCGTGTCGCCGGACCGGGCCCGTGGGGGCCCCTGCCGGGGCACGCCCGAACGGTGATCGTCGGCGGCGGCCTGGCGGGCGTCGAACTCGCCGCCGCGCTCGCCGGCCACGGCGCCGAGGACGTCCTGCTGCTGGAGGCGGGCCCGGGGGAGGAGCTGTCCCACATCCACATGACCCACCCGCGGGGGCCCGCCACCGAGGTCGTGTTCGCGCCGGACCGCGACCCGCACTTCCACCGGCCCTGGCTGTCCGACGCGCCCCCGCACTACACCGGCATCTCCGGGCTGCGATGCCGGCTGGGCGGCCGGTCCCTGTACTGGCACGGCGTCATCCTGCCGCTGGAGGACTGGGCGCTGCGGCCGCCCGCGTGGCCCGCCGAGGTCGTAGCCGACCTGACCACCACCGCCGCTGGAGGGCCGTCCTGGTACGACCGGGTCACCGCGGACCTGACCGCCTGGAGCGGCGGCGTTCTGTGGGACCCCGCGCAGCCCGCCCGGACCCCGTTCGGCGGCCGGGAGTTCCACCCGCTGCCCCGGGCCTGCCGGCACCTGCCCGGCACCGACCGCTGGGAGGCATACACCGCCCTGGCCGCCTGGCGCGGGCCCGGCGGCCGCCCCACCCCGCCCCCCGGCGTCCGGGTGCGCTGCGACACCGAGGTGCTCGCCGTGGACGTGCGGGACGGACGGGCCCGCGGGGTCCGGGTGCGCGCCGCCGACGGCACCGTGGCGACGGTCGCCGCCGACACCGTGGTGCTGTGCGCGGGCACCGTGGAGAGCACCCGGCTGGCCGCGCAGGCCCTCACCGAGGCGGGCGCACTGCGCGCCCCCCGGCTCGGCGGCCTCGCCGACCACATCGTGCAGGGCTTCGTGGTCCGGCTCCCCGCCGGCCGGCTGCCCGCACCCGGCTCGTACCACCTCCCGGCGGACCCCGTGCTGCGCTCCTACCTGCGGATGGACGTGTACGACGAGGGGCACGGCGAGGCGCTGCTGGACGTGCGGGTCACCGGCGAGCAACTCCCCAACGAGGACAGCGTGGTGGAGTGCCGGCCGTCCGCCGGACAGCCCTGGCGGGCGCACGTCCGCACCGAACTGCTGCCCGAGGACCACAAGATGATCGGCGGACAGCGCGACCTGCTGCGCGACTTCTGGGCGGCGGCCGCCCGGGAACTGGGACTGCCCGCCACTGCGCTGGAGTTCGCCGGCTTCGGTGACGCCGACCGCGACAACACCCGGGTGCTGCCCGACCACACCCGAGGCCAGTCCACCGGCCGGCCCGAGACCTGGGCGAGCCTGCTCGGCACCGAGGACCACGAGGGCGGCAGCCTGCCGCTCGGCCGCTTGCTCGACGCGCGCCAGGCCTTCCCCGCGCTGCCCGGCCTGTACGCCGCCGGGCCGGCCGTGTTCCCCCGGCTGGGCGCCGCCAACCCGTCCTTGACCACCATCGCGCTGTCCCGTCGGCTCGCCTCCCTGCTCGCGGCCGGCTGACACCGCACCCCGGACCACGGGGCGACACCAGGAGGAACCACAGTGCCGGGACCGGGCTACCGCTTCTTCGGCGACGAGGAGCGCGCCAATGTGATGGCCGTGCTCGACCGCTGGTACGCGGGCCGAGAGGCGTTCGACGACCCCGGCGAGGGGGAGTGGGTGCGCCGCTTCGAACGGGCGGCGGCCGAGCGCTTCGGCGCCGCCCACTGCCTCGGCGTCAACAGTGGGACCTCCGCGCTGGTCGCCGCCCTCGTGGCCCTCGGCATCGGACCGGGTGACGAGGTCATCGTGCCCGGCTACATGTTCGTCGCCTCGATCGCCGCGGTACTGCACTGCGGTGCCGATGTGGTGCTCGCCGAGATCGACGAGTCCCTCACCCTGGACCCGGCCGACGTACGGGCCAGGATCACCCCGCGCACCCGGGCGATCATGCCCGTGCACATGCTCGGCGCCCCTTCGGACATGGACGCCCTGTGCGCCCTCGCCGACGAACACGGTCTGCTCCTGCTGGAGGACTGCGCCCAGAGCGCCGGCGGCAGTCACCGGGGCCGCCCGCTCGGCACCCTGGGCAGCGCCGGCACCTTCTCCCTCAACCACTACAAGGTGATCACCTCGCTCCAGGGCGGGTTCGTGCTCACCGACGACCCGCTGGTCTTCCAGCGCGCCTACTCCTTCCACGACCAGGGCTGGTTCCCCTACCGCCAGGACAGCGGCCGGGGCGACCTGCTGCTCGGCATGAACCTGGGACTCGGCGAACTGCACGCCGCCGTGGCGCTCGCCCAGCTCGGCAAGCTCGACCGCATCCTCGCCCGGGTCCGCGACGTCAAACAGCGGCTGGTCCGGGCCGTCGGCGAGCTGCCCGGAGTGCGCCGACGGCACCTGCACGACCCCGAGGGGGAGTGCGGCACGACCGCCGTGTACGTCTTCGACGACGCCGCGCACGCCCGGGACGTCGCCACCCGGCTCGGCACCCGGACGCTCCTCGACTCGCCGACGCACTACTACGGCGGGCTGCCCGCGCTCACCGCGTTCGGCCGCGGCGACCGTTCCACCGTGCCCTTCCGCGCCCCCGGCGGACGCCCCGCCCCCCACGCGTTCGAGCCCGGCGCCCTGCCCCGCACCGACAGCGTCCTCGCGCGTTCCCTCGCCCTGGCCACCGGCGTCTCCGACGGCTACCTGGGCCCCGGATTCGGCGTCCACCCCGGCTCCTCGGACACCGAGATCGACCGCGCGGCGGACACCTTCCGCCGCGCGGTCAAGGGCGAGGCGCTGCCCTGAGCGGTGGGGGCCGCCCGGGACAGGCCGGCGGCGGTGCCGGCCGGTGACGTCACACCCCCGCGTCCCGCAGCAGCCCGGTCAGCCCGTCCGCGACGCCGTCCGCCGCGTACACCAGCCAGCGTCCGTCCAGCCGGCTGGCGCCGCACAGGTCGTCGACACGCCCCCCGGCCTCCCTCACCAGCAGGGCGGCCGGGGCGCGGTCCCAGACGTGGCCGCCCTCGTCGACCACCGCGTCGGCCCGGCCCTCCAGCAGGTCCGCGACCAGGCACACCGGGGACTCCACCCACCGGACCCGGCCGCGCACCGGCTCGACGGGGGAGCCCGGCATCAGGAAGCCGCCCACCCGGGTCTCACCCAGCGGCACCGTGGCCCCGGGGATGCGCAGCGGACGTGCCGCCGACAACGGCTGTCCGTCGGTCGACGCGAACGCCCCCCGGCCCTGGACCGCCCACCACCTCACACCCTCGGTCGGCCGGGTCAGCACGGCGGCCCGCAGCGCACCGTCGACCTCCAGGGCCACATGGCTGCCCCAGTCGCGCGCCCCGGCCAGGAACGGGATCGTCCCGTCGATGGGGTCCAGTATCCAGCGGCGCCGGGACGTGGTCCTCAGCGCGCCGCACTCCTCGCTCAGCACCGCGTCCCCGGGCCGTTCCTCCTCCAGCACCGCCAGCATCGCCCGCTCCACGGCGAGATCGGCCTCGCTGACCGGGCTGCCGTCGCTCTTGTGCCGCGCGGCCGGCCGCCGTCCGAAGAATCGCAGCGCTAATTCGCCCGCCAGATCGGCGAGTCGGTGCGCCAGCAGTACGTCACTGTCATTCTCCATCGGCCCACCATATCGGCGGATGGATTACCGGCGGCGCGCCGCATTCCCCGCCGCAGCTCCCCGGCACCGGACAGTTGAACACCCGTGAGGAAAAAGCCCCGTGGTCGTTCCCGGTGTTACTCTCTGGCATGCTCTTGGAGAACAAGCTCGTGGATCGCCGGAGCCTCGTCCGGCTTGTCGAGGAGAACTTCCAGGAATACATACCGAGCGGCCGGGAATTGCCCGAGCCGGAATTCTTCCCGCTCGGCGAGGACAGTTGGTCCTACCGCTGCGGACCCCTGTGGATCAGTGTCCGCCGCGATCTGGACGGACATTTCCCCGGGGCGTACGAAGTGGCGCTCCTGCTGCGCGAGAGCGGCAAGGAGTACGTGCTCGCCCCGCTCGCCGGGCGGGACGGACGGGTGGTGCACCGGTTGGCCGACTTCCCCGTCGTGGTCTTCCCGTACGTGGAGTGTGCCACCGCCCCCTCGGCACCACCCAGCCCCGCACAACTGGACCTGCTGATACATCAGTTGCGTGACGTGCACGGCTTCGAGCCGCCCGCCGCCCGGCACGTCGACGTGCCCACCGAGGACTTCCGCCTCCCCTTCGAGACCGACCTCGACAAGGCGCTGGAGGCGGCCCTGAACGGCGGCGCCGCGGAGTGCGGCCCTTACGGCGGCCGGCTGGCCGGTCTGGTGGCCCGGCGGTGGGACCACCTCACCGCGCTGCGCGAGGAAGCCGCCCGGGTGGCCGCCCGATGCACCGCGCAGTGGCGCGGCGAACGCCCCGCGCTGACCCACGGAGACCCCAGCCCGGCGAACGTCCTGTTCGGGCGGGACGTGAACATCATCGACTGGGGCGGGGCGATGTGGGCCCCACCGGAACGCGACTGGGCCGCCCTGACCCGGGTGTTCGGTGCCGCCCCCGAGGGCCGCCCGGTGTTCCTGCGCTTCTACGAACTGCGCTGGACGCTCGCCGAGATCGCCGAGTACGCCAGCCGCTTCACCGGCCCCCACACCGGGGACGCCGACGACGACGCCATGTGGGGCCGGCTGGCCCGCTACCTGCCCGCCGCCTGAAGCCCCGTACACCGCCGCGAGCGTCCCGTGACCGACTCGTACCGGAGGGTTGCCGCTGCGGCTCACCCATGCCCGGGTGCTCGGAGGAGGCTTCCACGACGTCACCCTCGACGTCCGCAGGACCGGAACCCTCGCTACCTACCGCTTCTGACGAGAGGAGGGCGGATGCGTCCGCTCAGTGTGGACGGCGCCTGGCTGGCCGAGACCCGTGCGTTCGCCGACGACCGGGGCGCGTTCCAGGAGCTGTACAGCGGCCGGGAGCTGAGCGCAATGCTCGGTTACGAACCCGGCGTCGCCCAGGTCAACCGGTCCGTCTCACGGCGCGGGGTGCTGCGGGGCGTGCACTTCGCCCAGGTCCCGCCCGGCCAGGCCAAATACGTCACCTGTCTCAGCGGTGCCGTACTGGACGTGGTGGTCGACATCCGCGTCGGCTCGCCCACCTACCGTGACTGGGACGCCGTCCGCCTCGACGACCCGCACCGCAGCCTGTACGTCGAGGCCGGGCTCGGCCACGCGTTCATGGCGCTCACCGACGACGCCGTCGTCGTCTACCTCACCTCGCGGGGCTACGCGCCCGGGCGGGAGCACGGCGTGCACCCGCTCGATCCGGACCTCGGCATCGCATGGCCCGAGGACATCGAGCCGGTGCTCTCGCACAAGGACCGGCAGGCCCCCGGTGTCGCGGAGATGGAGCGGCGCGGCCTGCTGCCGGCGTACGGGGAGTGCGTCGCCTTCCACCGCTCCCTGCGCGAGCGGTTCGTGGCCTGAGCGCACGACGGGACGGCCCACCGGTGGACCTCCACCGGTGGGCCGTCGTCCGCGTGCGCCCCCTGCCGGGGGCGGCACCTCACCGCCGGGGCACCGCCGAACGGCCCACCGCACCGCACAGCGGGGGGAACGCCTCCGCCAGCGCGGCGCGCCAGTCCCGCAACGGCTCCATGCCCGCCTCCCGCCAGCGCGGCTGGTCCAGCACGCTGTAGCCGGGCCGCGTGGCCGGCCGGGCCAGCGCCCGGCTGGTGGTGGGACGGACCCGGTCGGGATCGGCGCCGAGCAGCCGGAACGTCTCGCGGGCCAGGCCGTACCAGGTGGTGCTGCCGGTGTTGGTCGCGTGGTAGACACCGGCGGGCGCCGCTCCGGCGAGTGCCGCCGAGCCCAGCGCCGCCAGCCGGCCGGCGAGGTCGGCGGTCCAGGTCGGCTGGCCGTGCTGGTCGTCCACCACGCGCACGGTGTCCTGCTCGGCCTCCAGGCGGATCATCTTGGCCACGAAGTTGGACCCGCCCGCCCCGTACAGCCAGGCGGTGCGGACCACGTAGCCGGCCTCCGGCAGTGTGCTCAGCACCGCCCGTTCCCCGGCCCGCTTGGTGCAGCCGTACACCGTGCGCGGAGCGGTGGGATCGTCCTCCCGGTACGGCCGCGCGGCCGACCCGGCGAACACGTAGTCGGTGGAGAGCTGGAGCAGGACGGCGTCCAGGGTGCGGCAGGCCCCCGCGAGATGACGCGGCCCGTCGCCGTTCACCGCCATGGCCCTCGACGGCTCCGACTCCGCCGCGTCGACCGCGGTCCACGCCGCGCAGTTGACCACCACCGCCGGCCGGTGGCGTGCCAGTGCGGCCCGCACGGCCACGCCGTCCGTGATGTCCAGGGCACCGCGGCCGAGCGCGGTCACCGCCGCACCCCGGCGTAGCAGCAGGGAGGTGAGTTCGCGCCCCAGCATGCCGGACGCACCGGTGACGAGCCAGCGCGGGCGAGGGTACGGGGACATGGTGTCGGTCTCCGGGGGATGCGCGCCCGGCGTCGGGCGGAGGGAACCCAGGGGGCGTGCTTTCGGATCTTGCCGGGCGCGGTCCGAAAGGCGACGCCCTAGGCGGGCAGCGAGCCGGCCGGGAGCAGCGGCTCCCACCAGGAGCGGTTCGCCCGGTACCAGGCGACGGTGGCGGCCAGCCCCTCGGCCAGGCCGGTGGCCGGCGCAAAGCCCAGTTCCCGCCGTATCCGGGTGGAGTCCACCGAGTAGCGCCGGTCGTGCCCCTTGCGGTCCTCGACGTGCACCACGCTGCTCCAGTCGGCACCGCACGCCTCGAGGAGCAGCCCGACCAGCTCCCTGTTGCTCAGCGTGGTGCCCCCTCCGATGTTGTACACCCGGCCGGCCCGGCCGCGGGTGCGGACCGCCTCGATGCCCCGTACGTGGTCGTCGACGTGCAACCACTCGCGCACGTGCAGCCCGTCCCCGTACAGCGGCACCCGGTGTCCGTCCATCAGCAGGGTGATGAAGCGGGGGACCAGCTTCTCCGGGAACTGGTGGGGCCCGTAGTTGTTGGAGCAGCGGGTCACCCGCACGTCCAGGCCGTGGCTGACGTGGTGGGCCAGCACCAGCAGGTCGGCGGACGCCTTGGAGGCGGAGTAGGGGCTGTTGGGCCGCAGCGGTTCGTCCTCGGTCCACGAGCCGTGCTCGATGGACCCGTAGACCTCGTCGGTGGACACCTGGACGAACGGCGCCGCCCCGTGCCGCCGCGCCGCGTCCAGCAGCGTCTGGGTGCCGTGCACATTGGTGCGTACGAAGGCGGAGGCGTCGATCAGGGAGCGGTCCACGTGGGACTCGGCGGCGAGGTGCACGACCTGGTCCTGCCCGGCCATCACCCGGTCGACCAGCGCCGCGTCGCAGATGTCGCCGTGCACGAACCGGTACCGGGGGTGGTCGCGCACGGTTGCCAGGTTGGCCGGATTGCCGGCGTAGCTCAGGGCGTCCAGCACGGTCACCACCAAACCGGGCGGGCCTTCGGGGCCGAGCAGGTGGCGGACGTAGTGGGAACCGATGAAACCGGCTCCCCCGGTGACGAGCAGATGTGTGGTCATGGGAACGGGCTTCCGCCTTCCGGTCGGAACGGGTCGGGGCCAGGAGGCATCAGGAGGAGATCTGCGCCTTGCTGTGGTCGCCGAGTACGAGGCGGTGGGCGTGCGGCACCGGCGGCGCGGACGTCACCCGCGCATGGCGGCCGATGAGCGACGCCTCGATGCGCCGCACCCCGCTGATGGAGGCGCCGCGCAGCACGATGGAGAACTCGACCTCGCTGTCCTCCACGAGGCAGTCCTCGGCGATGGAGGTGAACGGTCCGACGTACGAGCCGGCCACGACCGCGCGGGCGCCGATCACGGCGGGGCCCACCACCCGGGAGTTGCGTACCTCGGCGCCCTCCTCGACCCAGACGCGGCCGATGAGGTCGCTGTGCTCGTCCACCAGGCCGTCGCAGCGCGGCTCGGTCGCCTCCAGCACGAGCCGGTTCACCTCCAGCATGTCGGCCACGTTGCCGGTGTCCTTCCAGTAGCCGGTGATCTGCGTGGAGCGCACGTCCCGGCCGGCGTCGATCAGCCACTGCACCGCGTCGGTGATCTCCAACTCTCCGCGCCACGACGGCTTGATGGCTCGCACGGCCTCGTGGATGGCGGGGGAGAAGAGGTACACCCCGACCAGGGCCAGGTCGCTCCTGGGGTGGGCGGGCTTCTCCTCCAGCCCGCACACCTGCCCGGAAGCGTCCAGTTCAGCCACGCCGAAGGACCGGGGGTCGGACACATGGGTGAGCAGCAGGTGCGCGTCCGGCCGGGCGGCGCGGAAGTCCCGTATGGGGCCCTCGATGCCCCCCACCACGAAGTTGTCACCGAGATACATGATGAAGTCGTCCTCGCCCAGGTAACGGCGGGCGACCAGGACGGCATGAGCCAGTCCCAGGGGTTTCGGCTGCGGTATGTAACTCACGTCGAGACCGAATTTCGAGCCGTCCCCTACGGCGTCGCTTATTTCACCGAAGGTGTCACCGACGACGATACCGACATCGGTGATGCCGGCTGTGGCGATCGCCTCCAGCCCGTAGAACAGGACGGGTTTGTTGGCCACCGGCACCAACTGCTTCGCGGACGTGTGCGTGATGGGCCTCAGACGCGTGCCCGCTCCGCCGGCCAGTACGAGCGCTTTCATGTTGTTCTCCCTGCGTGGTCTCGGGAACACGGGTGGGGGCTGCCGTACATGAGGCCGAGCCGCCGCACGGCGGCGGGAGGTGGCGGACGGTGCGACGTGTTTCCGCCGCGTAGTGAATCCTTTTGCGTTAAAAAGTGTCGGCTAGGGCGACCGTTCGATGGTCAGCGGTGGCTGGAAAGGGTGCATGGCTCGGGCCGACGCCCCGCGCTCCTGTTCGGCACCCCCGGTCCCGCCGGTCTGCTGTGCGGCGCCGGTGGCCCCGTCGGCGAGTGCCCCGGCCGTCCCGGGATCACCTTTCGGCCGTTTGCGGTTACTTTACCGAACCGTGCATAGATGATAAGCATATGCCGGGTGAGAGATCGAAGGCCCTGGCTCGTGCTGCCGTCAATGCCCGGCGACCAAAGGATAGGTAATGGAACCTCTTTTAGGTAACGGCCCTGTTCGATCGGGCGACCAGTCAATGGCGTGCCTGGGAGAATCCGACGGGAATAGCTTCCAATTGTCCGACGTGATCATGGTGCCGATCGATTCGCTCCAGGCCTCCGACTCCCCCCGCAGCTCCGGCGAGGACGCCGAACACATTCGTACTCTCGCAGAATCCGGAGCGGAACTTCCCCCCATTGTGGTGATGCGCTCCACCCTGCGGGTCATCGACGGTATGCACCGGCTGCGAGCCGCTGGGCTCCGCGGCGCCACCGAGATCGCGGTCCGGTACTTCGAGGGGGAGGAGAAGGAGGCATTCGTCCTCGCGGTCAAAGCGAACATCGCCCACGGCCTGCCGCTCTCCCTCGACGACCGCAAGGCCGCCGCGAGCCGCATCCTCAGCAGCCACCCGCTCTGGTCCGACCGGGCCATCGGACGGGCGACCGGACTCTCGGCAGCAACGGTGGGAACCCTGCGGTCCTGTTCGACCGCGGGAGTTACACAGTCGAACGTACGGGTCGGCCGGGACGGGCGGACCCGGCCCCTGGACGCCACGGAGGGACGGCGGTTGGCGGCCCGTTTCATCCAGGAGAACCCTACGGCGCCGCTGCGTCAGATCGCCGCCCAGGCCGGGGTGTCCCTGGGCACCGCCTCCGACGTCCGAAAACGGCTGCGCCGGGGCGAGAGCCCGCTGCCCGGAAGTGACGGTGCGCGGGCGAGGCCGACGGCCGCCGAAAAGCCGCCCACACCTGCCGAGCGAGCTGAGGAGACTGTCCCCTCGCGCGCCCTGATGCTGCGTCACCTCAGCCGCGACCCGTCCATACGGCTCACCGAGGACGGCCGGGTCCTGCTGCGCTGGCTCAACGTGGTGGCCGTGCGCAGCCAGGACTGGGACCGGCTGCTGGCCAACGTGCCGCCGCACCGTGCCGAGGTCATCGCCGAACTCGCCCGGGGCTGCGCCGAGATATGGCAGCGCGTGGCCGAACAGCTTGAGCGGGCCGATGCCGACAGGATCGACGAGCAGGTTCCGGACGTCGGCGACGGCGACACGGACGCCCCGGTGCACCAGGCCGGCCAGCAGTGAGGTGCCCGGCCACAGCCACGGACGGCACCTCAGTGGACGCCGGCCCCGCGGCCGACCGCGCGGAGACCGCGCGACCCTGGTAGACCGCTCGGTCCCGCTGGCGGGGCCGCGGCGGGCAATTCCCCCGTGAAGGAAAGACCGATGAGCACGCAGGAAAGAATCGAAGTCCCCGACGCCCTGGCTGCGTCCCTGTCGAGGAGCGGTGGTGAGGAGGAACGGGCCTGGATCGCCGGCCTGCCCGACCTGGTCGCGCAGCTGCTCAGCCGGTGGGACCTGGAGCGGGACGGATGCGTCGCCTCCGGTGAGGCCTCGCTCGTGGTGCCGGCACGGCGTGCCGACGGCACCCGGGTCGCGATCAAGCTTCAGATGCCGCGTGAGGAGACGACCGCCGCGCTGACCGGGCTGCGCGCCTGGAACGGCAACGGCGTCGTACAGCTGCTCGACCACGACCCGGTCAGCAGCGCCATGCTGCTGGAACGCTTGGACGCCTCTCGCACGCTGGCGTCCGTCAAGGACGATGACGTGGCCGTGCGAACGCTGGCCGGGCTGCTGGCCCGGCTGCATTCCGTCCCGGCGCCCGAAGGGCTGCGCGGTCTTGGCGGCATCGCCCGCGAGATGCTGGAGGCCGTGCCCGCGGCGGTCAGCTCGCTGACGGACCCGGCCGACCGACAGCGCCTGCGCGGCTGGGCGTCGGCTGTCACCGAGCTGGTCGGCGAGCCGGGGGACCGGATGCTGCACTGGGACCTGCACTACGACAATGTGCTGGCCGCCGAGCGTGAGCCATGGCTGGCCATCGACCCCGAACCCCTGGCCGGTGACCCGGGCTTCGACCTGTGGCCCGCGCTGGACACCGGCTGGGAGAAACTCGTGGCGGCCGGGGACCCCCTGCGGGTGGTCCGTCGGCGCTTCGACCTGCTGACCGAGGCGCTGGGACTGGAACGCGAACGCGCGGCCGGCTGGACCCTGGGCCGGCTGCTCCAGAACACGCTGTGGGACATCGAGGACGGGCGGACCACGATCGACCCGTCGCAGACCGCCGTGGCCGACGCTCTGTCGCGCCGCTGACCCGCCACACGCCCCAGGGGACACCGGCCGCACGAGCCGTACGCCGCTGAACGCGACGCGCACCCAGCCGGGTGCGCGTCGCGTTCTTCGTCCGGACGCCCCCATCGCGTCGCCCGGACCCCCGTGCACCGCGCGCCGCCCTCCCGGTGCCGCGGAAGGCGCTGCGTTGCGCGACCGCGCGCCCGGGAAAGCCCAGGTTGCGACCTCGTCCGAGACAGCGCGCAGCGGCAGCGGACACAGTCGCGAATCGAGGCGGCGGTTGTTAGCCTTCAGGCGGTCCGGTGGTCCGGGCGGCACCGCTGAGGAACGCCGCACCGGGATCCCGCGCGGTCCCCCGGAGCGGGGCCGAACGCCCATTGGCACCGTCGAGGCAGTTCCCGCCGTTCCTTCCGAACTCCCGTCGTCCGCCGTGCCTGCCGGGGCCGACACCGGCGGGTGGCACATGTCCCGGCCTGCCTTCCGCGCACCGCCGCGCCTCGGGCCGGCGGCCTACGCCGCGGGCCGGCCCACGCCGCACCGGTCACCGGTCGCCGCACCCCTGCCCATCCACGTGAGGAGTGTCATGAGCCTTGTCAGCGTGCACAACGAATGGGACCCGCTGGAGGAGATCATCGTCGGAACGGCTGTGGGTGCCCGCGTCCCCCGCGCCGACCGAAGCGTCTTCGCGGTGGAGTACGCGAGTGAGTACGACAGCCAGGACCAGGTCCCGTCCGGCGCCTACCCGGACCGGGTGGTGAAGGAGACCGAGGAGGAACTCCAGATCCTGGTGGAGGAACTGACCAAGCTCGGGGTCGCGGTGCGTCGGCCCCAGGCACGCGACAACGCGGCACTGATCAGGACCCCCGACTGGGAGACGGACGGGTTCCACGACTACTGCCCGCGCGACGGCCTGCTGTCCATCGGCCGGACCGTGATCGAGACCCCGATGGCGCTGCGCGCCCGCTTCCTGGAGTCGCTCGCCTACAAGGACATCCTGCTGGACTACTTCGCCAGCGGGGCCCGGTGGCTTTCCGCGCCCAAGCCGCGGCTGGCCGACGCCTCGTACGACCCGCAGGCCCCGGCCGGTGAGCGGCTGACCGACGTGGAGCCGGTGTTCGACGCCGCGAACGTGCTGCGCTTCGGCACCGACCTGCTCTACCTGGTGTCCGACAGCGGCAACGAACTCGGCGCCAAGTGGCTTCAGTCAGCGGTCGGTGACACCTACACGGTGCACCCCTGCCGGGGGCTGTACGCATCCACCCACGTGGACTCCACCATCGTGCCGCTGCGGCCCGGCCTCGTGCTGATCAACCCCTCGCGGGTGAACGACCGGAACATGCCCGACTTCCTGCGGTCGTGGGAGACCATCACCTGCCCGGAGCTGGTGGACATCGGCTTCACCGGCGACAAGCCGCACTGCTCGGTGTGGATCGGAATGAACCTGCTGGTGGTGCGACCCGACCTGGCCGTCGTGGACCGCCGGCAGACCGGCCTGATCAAGCTGCTCGAGAAGCACGGGATGGACGTGCTGCCGCTCCAGCTCACCCACTCGCGCACCCTCGGCGGCGGCTTCCACTGCGCCACGCTCGACGTCCGTCGCACCGGCTCGCTGGAGACCTACCGGTTCTGATGTCCCGCCATGTTCGCTACCGCCAGGGGAGGTTGACCACATGATCGGTTACGGCGTATGCGTAGGCCCGGGCAATCTGTTCGAGCGCATCTGCCTGCCGGGCATCGAGCGGGTCCGGGCACCGGGCAGCCCGGTGTTCACCATGCGCAACCAGCGTTCACTGTTCTCGGCGTACAACGCCATGTTCGACCAGGCGGCCGCCAACTCCGACATCACCGGGCTGGTGATGCTCCACGACGACGTCGAGCTGCGGAAGAACCCGGCCGAGGTGGCACAGCCGGTGTTCGAAGACGACTCCGTGGGGATGCTCGGCTCAGTCGGCGGCTCCGACACCGTCTCGCTGGCCTGGTGGAACGAGAAGGAGACCAGGCGCGGCCGGGTCACCGACTACGACAAGGTCCACGACTACGGGTCGGACCGCTACGAGGTCCACGCCGTGGACGACGTCATCCTGTGCGTCAATCGCTGGACCATCGAGAACATCCGCTTCCCCGAGGGGCACTACCGCGGTTTCGAGGGGCTCGGCGTCATCCTCGCCACCCTGGTCCGTGCCGCCGGCAAGCGCGTGATCGTCCAGGACCTCCAGGACGTCATGCACCACAACGACGGCCGCGGCTTCAACGGTCTGAAGGACTGGCGCCACAACGAACTTCGCTGGCAGCGCGAGTTCTTCGAACTCAGCACGCTCGAGCGGCTGGGCAACCACCTGGAGCGTCTCACCATCCCCACCATCCCCCTGCGGCTCGCCGCCCGCCGGCTGGCGGTGCGCGCGGCCGGCCGGGCCCACGAGGTCAGCGACGGGGAGACGGGCGACCCGGTGATCGATGAACTGGTCGGCGGCTGGTACCGGCGGTGCAAGCGCCTGCGCGGTCGCATGCTGGTGTGAGGAGAACACATGGCCAAGTACACGAGGCTCCGCTATGACGTGACCCAGAACCCCCTCGCCGACGTCGTGCGCGAGGTGCTGAAGGTGGACGACTTGGAGGGCCTGGCGGCCAGCGAGTGGCTCGCCACCCGGGAGACCGACCAGAGCACGCCGTACCACAAGCAGTTCTACGACAACTTCGACATCGTCTCGCCCGCGTACCGCACGCTGGCACGGCACCTGCTCGGCGACACGGTCGACGACGTCTACCTCCAGCGGGTGCCCACCTTCCGCGTGCACCTGCGCAACTCCGTCGCCGTGGGCTCCTGGCACCGCGACCGCGACTTCGGGCACGACCCGGCGGAGGTCAACTACTGGGTGCCGGTCACCCGGGCCTTCGGCAACAACACCCTGTGGATCGACAACGAGCCGGTGCACGCGGAGTACGGCGAGGTCATCGTCTTCGACGGCGCCAACTCCTGGCACGGGAACGTCGTCAACGACACCGAGATCAGCCGGGTCAGCATCGACTTCCGCACGCTGCCGCGGTCCGCGTACCAGCCCAACGGCAAGAAGTCCGTGTCCTACGGAATGCCCTTCCTGCTCGGCCAGTACTGGGACGTCGTCTGAACCCCGGCCAGCTCCCGCGCCACGACGAAATGGCCCTGACATGGTGATGACCTCCGATCCGACCGGGAAGCCCCTGGGCGACGCACGCCCCGGGGAGTCCCTGACACACCTCGACCACCGCTTCCGGGAGTTCCTGGCCGGGCTCCCGGCGGACCGCCCCCCGTGGTTCTGCTTCTTCTCCTCCGGCCTGCTGCACGTCGTCCACCACTTCCTGCGTTTCGTTCCCGAGCGGCTCAACTGCGTCTTCGTGTGCTCCGCGCTCAACGCCGAGGAGACCGCGCTGCGCGACCGCATGAGCGGTGGCCTGCCCGTCTTCGACATGGACGACCGGGTCGGCAGCCACGAGATCTTCGAGCTTCTGCTGCGCAACGTGAACCGGCCGTTCGGCATCGTCGACGTCGACTGCTTCGTCACCGACACCGACTGGTTCGACCGCTGCACGGACGGACTGGAGCCGGGCGTGGTGGTCAGCGGCCCGCTCAGCTACGGCCCCATCCCCCTGGCCGCGCCGCCCTTCCTGGCCCTGGACCCCCGGGCGCGCCCCGAGATCGAGCGCGCCATCGGCGGCCCCGTCACGCCCGCCGCGTACGCCTACGTCCCCCCGGGGCCGGAGAAGGAGATCGACGGCGCGACGGTGCGGCTCATCGAGCCCTACCACGAGCGGGCGCTGGCCCGGGTGATGGCCCTGGAGGGGCCCCGGCTGCCCTTCCCGCAGGGCGGAGTGGTGGACGTCCTCGACGACGGCCGGGAGGTGCGCAGCCATGAGCGCCATCACCATCTCCACAACGGCAACGAGGTGATCCGCGTCGTCTTCGACGGGCTGATGTTCTACCAGCTGATGGCCCTGGCCGCGGGCCTGCGGATCGGCCACTTCCACCAGTACCCGGGCACCAAGGTCTTCGCCCCCGAGCTGGTCCACGCCGGCGGAATCTCCTACTGGCACCGGCTGCGGCCCAGTGAGATCGCCGCGGGCATCCACAAGCTGCCCTGGTCGGCGCATGTCGACGCCCTCCTGCTGGAGGACTTCAACAAACGGACGGACGCCCCCTCGGGCTACCGGACCCGCAGCACCCGGCTCGCCGCTGGTCTGCGCCAGTCCAAGGCCGACCTGGCGGGGCTGCGTGAGGAGCTGCGCACCAAGCTCACCTCCTGCGGCGTGGACGTGACTGACCCCCGGTGGGCCGCCGTACTCGACTGACGCAGGACCTGATACCGGCACTCCTCCCGGGGGCGCCGACGGGCTGTTACGGAGACTTTCGATGAGAGTGGGAATCGTCGGGGCCGGCCGCATGGGCCGGCTGCACGCCCGTACGCTCCTGAAGCTTCCCGACCCACCGGCCGTGGTGGTGCACGACGTCGACGCCGACGGCGCCCACCGGCTGGCCCGCGCCCTGGCGGAGGAGACCGGGGCCCGTGTGACGGTGCGGCGGACACTCGCCGAGGTCGTCGCCGGCGTGGACGCGCTGGTCGTGGCGACCCCGGCGACACAGCGGCGGGCCCCGCTACTGGCCGCGGCACGGGCGGGTGTGCCGGCGTTCTGCGAGAAGCCGCTGACCGCCGACGTGGCCGAGGCCCGCGAGCTGGCCGGCGCTCTCGCCGCCGCCCGCGTGCACGTCGGCTTCCAGCGGCGCTGCGACCCCGCCTACCGGGCACTGCGCGAACGGATCGGCTCGGGCCGGCTCGGCCGCGTCCTGCTCGTGCGGTGCACCGCCTTCGACCACGAACCGCCGGCCGGCGCGTACGAACGGACGGCCGGCGACATCTTCACCGACTGCCTCATCCACGACATCGACGCCGTGCACTGGCTGACCGGACAGCCCACCGTGGCCGTGCAGGCCGACGGGGCCCGATTGCTGGGCGGCGCCGGGTACGACGTGGCCACGGCCGTCCTGACCCTAGCCGACGGCGCCCGCGCGGTGCTCACCGCGTCCCGGCTCGACCCGCACGGGTACGACCACCGGGTCGAGGTGCTGGGCACCGAGGGCTCCTACGCGGTCGGGCTCGACGCGCGGACCCCGCTGCGCCTGCTCGGCCAGGACGGCACGGGCTGCCCGCCCGCCCCCGGTGAGCACCCCCCGTACCAGGACTTCACCGACCGCTTCGCGACCGCCTACCGGCAGGAGATCCATGACTTCCTCGGCATGATGACGCGGGGTGTCCCCAGTCCCTGCACCGCCGTGGAAGCGCTGCGCGCGCAGGAAGTGGCCGCGGCCGCCGGCCGTGCCGCCGCGACCGGCACCCGTGTCGTCCTGGACCCCGCACCGGCCGACGACGCGGCCACGCCCGTGGGGGGCCGGGCCGGATGAGCCGCACCTCCACCGGACGCCGTACGGGGCGGCGAGGCACCGCCCTGGCCGCCGCTCTGCTGGTCCTCGTCACCCTGCCCGCCGCCTCCACCGCCCACGGGGCGGTCGGAGCGGACCGGGACCGCGCACCGGCGGGCAACGTCCAAGGCCGCGCGCCGGCGGACGACGTCATCCTGCTCATCGGCGACGGCATGGGCGACGCGGAGATCACCGCGGCGCGCGACTACTCCGTCGGCGCCGCCGGCAGGCTGGCCCTGGACACACTGGACACCACGGGGCGGCGCACCACCTTCTCCGTGGACGAGCGGGGGCGGCCGGTCTACGTCACCGATTCCGCCGCCGGCGCCACAGCCTGGGCGACGGGCCGGCGGACCGTCAACGGACGGGTCTCCAAAACCCCCGGCACGAACCGGCCGCTGCCCACGCTGCTGGAGAAGGCCCGCCGCCACGGCTACGCGACAGGCATCGTCACCACCGCCTCGGTCGCCGACGCGACCCCCGCCGCCCTGACCGCCCACGTCACGGACCGGTCCTGCAAGGGCCCCGCCGACATGGCCGAGTGCCCGGCGGACACCCGGGCGGCCGGCGGCGCCGGCTCCGTCGTGGAGCAGACGGTCGCCGCCCGCCCCGACGTCCTCCTCGGCGGCGGTGCCGACCACTTCGCACAGACCGTCAGGGACGGCCCGTACCGTGGCCGTACGGTGCTGGAGCAGGCCCGTGCGGCCGGCTACCAGGTGGTACGCGACCGGGCGGAACTGACGGCGGCCCGCACCGACCGGCCCGTGCTCGGTCTGTTCGCGCCCGACTACCTGCCCGTGGAATGGACGGGGACACCGGCCGCGCCCGGTGGCACCGCGCCCCAGCGGTGCGCCGTCCACAACCCCGCCCGGCCCGCCGGCACACCCACTTTGGCCGAGTCCACCCGCGCCGCGCTCGGCCAGTTGACGGCCCGCCGCGACCGGGCCACCGGCAAGGGCTTCTTCCTCCAGGTCGAAGGCGCCTCGATCGACGACCGGGCACACGAGGCCGACCCCTGTGGGCAGATCGGCGAGACCGTGGCGTTCGACAGGGCGGTCGCGGTCGCCCTCGCATACGCCGGACACCATCCCCGCACCCTCGTCATCGTCACCGCCGACCACGGCCACGCGACCCAGATCCTGCCCGAGGACGCACGGCCGGCCGGGCTGTCCAGCACCCTCGTCACCGACGAGGGCGGCCGGATGCTGCTCGGGTACGCCACCACCGGACCCGGCGGAACGCAGGAGCACACCGGGGTCACCGTGCCGGTCGCCGCCCGCGGTCCACTCGCGGACCGGGTGCTCGGCCTCCGCGAGAACACAGAGCTGTTCGGCACCGTGTGCGCGGCGCTCGGACTGCGATGAACCACGGCCGCGCCCGACGGCCCCCGTGCCCATGCCCGACCGTTCCCCTTCCGAACCGAAAGGTCACACCTTGAACTCTTTGAACTCTTTCCAGGAATTACCGCGGTGGCCCCAGCTGACGGACGACGACATCGAGGCGGCGGTGGCGGCCCTGCGCTCCAACCGCCTGGTGGGGCAGGGCAACAGCACCGTCCAGGAATTCGAGGCGGCCCTGGCCTCCGGCCAGGGCGTGGAGCACGCGGTCGCGGTGTCCACCGGCACGGCGGCCGTGCACCTCGCGCTGCACGTCCTGGACGTCGGGCCCGGCGACGAGGTCATCGTGCCCGCCCACACCTTCATCGGCTCGGCGAGCCCCGTCGTGTACCTCGGCGCCCGTCCGGTCTTCGCCGACGTCACACCGGACACCCACTGCCTGGACCCGGACTCGGTGAAGTCGCTGATCACCGACCGGACCAAGGCCATCGTGGTCGTCCACATCAACGGCATCGCCGCCGACATGGCCGCCCTTACCGCCGTCGCCGCCGAGGCGGGCGTCCCGGTCGTCGAGGACGCGGCGCAGGCGCTGGGCACCGAGATCGGCGGCCGTCCCATCGGCGGCTTCGGCGACCTCGCCTGCGTCAGCCTCTTCGAGCAGAAGGTGATCACGTCGGGCGGCGAGGGCGGCGCCGTGCTCACCGACAACCCGGACCACGCGGAGCGGCTGCGCCGCCTGCGCAGCCACGGCGAGGGCCACATCGAGGGCCGCCCCGGCATGATCTGGGCACACGAGGTGGGCTACAACTACCGCCTCACCTCCGTCCAGGCCGCCATCGGCCTGGCCCAGCACAAACGGCTCGGCGAGATGGTCGAGGCCCGCCGCCGCAACGCCGCCCGCCTCTCGGAGCGGCTGGCCGGTGTCGAGGGCCTGGAACTGCCGGTGGAGCCGGAGGGCACCACCCACGCGTTCTGGAAGTACGCGGTGCGCGTGGCGCCGGGCGGCGGCCGCCGCCCGGCCGGGGAGATCGCGGCCGAGTTGCGCTCGCGAGGCGTCCCGGTTCTGCTGCGCTACCCCTTCCCGCTGCACAAGCAGCCCGCGTTCGCCGGACACGAGGGGGTCTCCCTCCCCGTCGCCGAGCGGCTGTCCCAGGAACTGCTGGCGCTGCCGTCCCACCCGGGACTCACCGAGGGGCACTTGGACCACATCGCCGACGAGGTCCGCCGGGCCGTCGCCGTCACGGTGTGACCCGCGCCCCGTCCGCCGACGGACCCACGGGCGCCGCACCGGTCGCGTACCACCGCGGTGCGGCGCCCGCCCCCTCCCGATGAGCCCGACACACCAGGAGAGCCACATGACCGCCACCCCCCGGCCCGCCTCCGCGCCGCCCCCTGGCCCCGAGGGCCCGCCGCTGCTCCTCGGCACCTCAGCCTTCGGCCAGAACGAGCGCGGCTTCCCCGTCTACGACGCCTACTGGGAGGGCGGCGGCCGCGCCTTCGACACCGCCTGGCTCTACGGCCATGCCTACGGCCCCGGCTGCTGTGAACGCACCTTCGGCGCCTGGGCACGGTCGCGTGGCGTCGAGAAGGACGTCTGGGTGCTGGCGAAGGGCGCGCACACCCCGGAGTGCCTGCCCGACCGCGTCGAACCCCAACTGACCGAGAGCTTCGAGCGCATGGGCCGCGACGACGCCGCGCTCTACATGCTCCACCGCGACAACACCGACGTCCCGGTAGGGGAGTTCGTCACCGTCCTCGCCGGCTTCGTAGATCGCGGCCTCATCGGCGGTTACGGCATGTCCAACTGGACCCTGCCACGGGTCGTCGAGGCCGTCGCCTACGCGCGAGCACACGGGTTGCCGCTGCCCGTCGGCATCAGCAACCAGTACAGCCTGATCAACATGGTTCACCCCATCTACCCGGGCACCGTGACCTCCAACGACTCCGCCTGGCGCGACTGGCTCTCCGAAGGGACCGTCCGGCTGTACCCGTGGGCCAGCCAGGGCCGCGGCGCGCACGCGCTGGCCGACCCGGACGAGCTGCGCACCGGTCCGCTTGCGGAGAGCTGGTACAGCGAGACCAACGCCGCCCGGGTCCACCGCGCCCGCCTGTTCGCACGGCGCGCGGGGATCTCCGCCACCGGCATCGCCCTCGCCTGGACCCTCTCCCAGCCCTTCCCGGTCGTCGCCCTCATCGGGCCCCGGCGGCCCGAGGAGGTCCGCGACTCCCTGGCCGCCGCAGCCCACCGGCTCACCGATGTGGAACGTGACTGGCTGGAGACCGGCGAGGGCGACCCTCCCGGACTGCTGACCCATGGCGACAGCTGTTGACACGGCCCGGCTGCGAAGCCGGCGCCGATCACCGGGCAGTTCGCTGCCTGGGGCCGTGGGGGAGCGCCGGGTGATCTTCTCGAAGGCGCTCAACCACGGCGTGTGCCGTCGTCCACGACGAAGACGGAGCCCGATCCCCCAACGTGAGGGACCAGATCCCCTACACGCGGTCAGTTCCGGCAAGCGCACGCCGACGTGGTCTTGGCCTCGACGCAGGGAGGCTGGGGCCGACGGAGGTCTCGTCTGACGAGTCGACGCCACAGGAGGGACGATCACCGGCCGTCACTCGGTATGCAGGACGCGGGCGATGGTCTGCCGTGCCGCCGCACGAGCCGGCAGCACCGCACCCAGTGCGGCGATCGCCACCCCGGACAGCACCAGCAAGGTCATCACTCCTGGGTGCCACACGGCCAGCATCCGTGCCGGGAAGGTGAGTTGGGCCGCGCGCTCGGTGACCGGGATCACCACATGGTACGCCGCGACCCCGAGCGGCAGTCCCAGGATCCCGCCGACCAGCCCGAGTCCGGCCATGGACACCACCATCATCACCGTGACCTGGCGTGGCGTCATGCCGATCGACTTGAGCATCCCGAGGTCGCGCCGACGCTCCCGTGCGTTGAGTACGACGGTGTTGAACACGCCCATCGCCGCGACCAGCGTCAGCATCAGGGTCAGTACGGACGCGGAGCCGATGACGGTCACGGCGTCCGCGTTCAGCACGGTGTTTTTTGCCGGGTAGAGCCCCGGGTCGGCGGCTTGTACGGCCTTCTTGTAGGCGTTGAAGCCGGCGCCGCGGGTGAGGCGCACCCAGTACTGGTTGGCCTGCGCGTGCGGTGCCAGAGCGGTCACCGTCGACCAGTCCGCGCGCATCCAGTCCTCCGGGCCTGCCAAAATCTCCCCGACCAGGGTCACGCGCTCCTGGCGGCCGTCCGCCGCGGTCAGGGTGAAGGAGTCGCCGAGCCGCAGTCCCTGCTTGGCGAGGAATCTGCCGGAGGCCACCACTTCGCCGGGTCTGCTCATCCAGCGGCCCCGCGCCAGGCTGTCCGGGGGAGTCGACGGTCCCCCGCGCACGCCCTCGATCGCCACTCCTTCGCTCCTGCCGAGGATCCGTACGTTGATGAAGCCCACTGCGGCCACGTCCGCTACATGGGGCAGACCGCGCAGGAGAGTCTGTGTCGCGGCGTCGTTGTGATGCGGGGCGGTCTGACCGAACCTGGGCTGTCCTCGCCAGACGGTCGACTGTGCCTTGCCGTAGTCCTGTTCCGCGTGGCCGTAGGAGACCATGGTGGCCGACAGACCGGTGGCGAAGGTCACCGTGGCCACGCCGAGCAGGACCGAGGCGACGGTGAGCAGCGCCCGTCCGGGCCGGGCGAAGGGCAGGCCCAGGCCGAGGGTCACCGAGCGCGGCAGCCGGACCCCGCTCAGCCACCGCTGTACGGCCGGTCGCCGTCCACCGTGCGGTGCGCTGCCCGCGCTGATGGCGCGTGCCGCGGGGAGCCGGTGTGCGCGCAGGGCCGGGATCAGCGCGGCCAGCAGTACCGTCAGGGGCATGCCGAGTGCGGCGGTCGCGTACGCCCAGGAGTTGATCGTCGGGTGCACGGTCGCGGTGCCGAGCTTTGCGCCCTGGAAGACCTGGTGCAGCAGCGGCGGCGCGACCACCCCGCCCAGGGCCGTGCCGACCAACGCGCCCGCCGTGGCGGGGACGCAGACCATCACCAGGTAGACCGCGACGACCTGATTGGGCGTGAAGCCCAGGGACTTGAGGACACCGATGTGCCTGAAGCCGGAGACGACGGCGCCGCTGACCACGTTGCCCACGATCAGGAAGGCCACCAGCAGGCCGAGGATCCCGAAGGCCATGAGGAACGGCACGTAGGCGTTGGGGTTGGCCGCGACCTGCGCCTTCGAGGTCAGGTACGACTGGTGGGCGACCAGCGATCCAGACGGCAGACCGGCGCTCACCGCCGAGAGATCCTCACTGATCTCGCGGGCTGTCGCGGCCCGGTCGAACCGGTAGAGCATCTGGTATGTCGTGGGGTGCAGTGCCGTGATCTGCTGCGGGGAGACCCATGCCTGCGCGGTGCCGCTCACGCTGGAGGCCAGGCCCACCACGGTCAGGGGCCGCTGCCCGGGCAGTCGGATCCGCTTGCCGAGCGGCGAGTGCGGCCCGTTGCCCATCCCAGGCGCGTCCGGCAACGCCAGCACGATCTGGCCCGGGCCGGTGGCCCAGTGCCCGGCGAACAGGTCCAGTCGGTCGACGTCGCCACCGGGGCCCGCCCTCCCGACGAGTGTCAGGGGGCCGGGCGCCATCCCGGGCATCTGGGACGCCGCGCTTTCCGGCATGTCGATCACGGCTTGCCGGAACGGCCCGGCCGAGGCCCGTACGCCCCGACGTTCCGCAGACCGCTCCAGTTCCGCGCCGGAGACCTTCGCCGCGTCGAACGTGGCAATGACGTGCGCGCCGTGCGCCTGGCCGAAGAGCCGGTCGAAGGGACCGGACGCGACATCGAGCAGGCCGAGGGCGACCACCAGGGCCATGCTGGAGACCAGGACCACCACCGCGATCACGGAGGTCTGGAGCCGCCGGCGGCGCACGGCCGCGCGCGAGGCCCGCCACACCGCGCTCATGCCGGCCGCTCCAGGGTCCGCTCGCCGGTGATCCGGCCGTCCGCCATCATTACCAGGCGGCCGGCGCAGCGGGTGGCCAGTGTCTGGTCGTGCGTCACCAGCAGCAGGGTCTGGCCCAGTTCGTTGAGGTCGATGAGGAGGTCCATGACCTGCTCGCCCGCGTGGCTGTCCAGCGCGCCGGTGGGTTCGTCCGCGAGCAGCAGCGCGGGGCGGTTCATCAGCGCGCGGGCCACCGCCACGCGCTGGCGTTCGCCGCCGCTGAGCGCGGCGGGGTAGACGTTCCTGCGGTCGGCGATGCCGAGTTCGTCCAGCAGCTCCAGCGCCCGGCGCCGCGCCTGACGGGTGGGCGTTCCGGTGAGCTGGGCGGCCAGAGCGACGTTGTCGATCGTGGGAAGGTCGTCGATGAGATTGAAGAACTGGAAGATCATGCCGATCCGGCGGCGCCGGAAGAGCGCCAGCCCGGTCTCGTTCATCGCGCCCAGGTCCTCGCCGTACACACGCACCCGCCCGGCGCTCGGCCGGTCAAGGCCGGCGATCATGTTGAGCAGAGTGGACTTGCCGCAGCCCGACGGCCCCATCACCGCCACCGCCTCCCCGGCGCCGATCTCCAGCGACACCCCGTTCAGGGCGACGGTGTCGCCGTACTCCTTGCGCAGGTCGCTCACCCGGACGACGTCCTGCCCGCGCACGGCGGCCGTACTGGGCTGCGCGGTTGCGCCGTTGATGTCTTCGGTGGTCATGACAGGGACGGTAGGCGGCGTGGACAGCCCCAAGCGTCAGCCCCCGGAGGTATCCCGCGGCGGCGGTCATCCTGGCGATGTACGAGGCGGACCCGGAGAAGGACGCTCGCTCCCCGGCCGGCTGGCACGATGGACGACGTGTGGAGATCGGAGACGGGCTGGCTGCTCATCGCCCTCACGACCGTGAGCCTGGCGGTGACCGGGGGCGCCACCCTGTTGCTGGCGCGCGCTCACCGCCGCTACCGCAGGATCCTGGAGGACCGGCGCTGGCTGCTGGAACGCGAGCGGGAGGCCGCCGCCCGCACGGCGGTGGCCGCCGAACGTTCCCGCATCGCCCGGGAGTTGCACGACATCGTCAGCCACAAGGTCAGCCTGATGGTCGTACAGGCGACCGCAGCCCGTGAGGTGCTCGCCACCCTGCCGGACGCGGCGGAGACCGCGCTGCAGGCCGTGGAGGGTGCCGGACGCGACGCGATGACAGAACTGCGGCACCTGCTGGGCCTGCTGGCACCGTCGCCGGACGGCGACGACGACCGGAGCGAACGCGACGGCGAGGGCGACCCCTCCGCACTCGCACCCCAGCCGAGCCTGAGTCAACTGGGCGTCCTGGTCGACCGGATCGCCTTCGCCGGCCTCCCGGTCGAGGTGCGCATCTCCGGGGAACCGCGCCCGTTGCCGCCCGGCATCGACGTCACCGCCTACCGGATCGTGCAGGAGGCGCTGACCAACGCGCTCAAGTACGGCGACGGCGGCACGGCGACCGTGATGGTGCGCTATGCGGACCATGGTCTGCGGGTCGAGGTGCTCAACAGCGGGCCGAGCGTGCTGTCCGCCGGCCCCGCGAGTACGGGAGCCCGATCCGGTGGCCACCTGCGCCGGAACGACGGAGCGGGACACGGCCTGATCGGTCTGCGCGAGCGCGTCGCCGTCTACGGAGGCCACTTCGACGCCCGGCGCCGCGTCGGTGGCGGGTACCGTGTCCGCGCACGCATCCCCCTGGAGCGCCCGTGACCCAGCCCGCCGCCGACCGCCGCGTCCCCCACGTCCCCAACCGGATCCCGAACACCCGGGAACCGGGACCGAACCCGAACAGGGAAACCGCCGCCCCGCGTGTTCTCATCGCCGACGACGAGGAACTCATCCGAACCGGCTTCCGCCTCATCCTCACCTCGCGCGGCATCGAGGTCATCGGCGATGCCGCGGATGGCGTACAGGCCGTCGCAGAAGCCGAACGGCTACGCCCGGACGTCCTCCTGATGGACATCCGCATGCCCAGACTGGACGGCCTGGAAGCCGCCAAGCGCGTCCTGCGGCTGCTCCCGCACTGCCGGGTCCTTATGCTGACCACGTTCGACCTCGACCGCTACGTCTACGCGGCGCTCGCCGCCGGGGCGAGCGGCTTCCTGCTCAAGGACGTCACCGCCGCCCACCTCGCCGCAGCCGTGCGACTCGTGAACACGGGCGACGCGCTGCTCGCCCCCTCGATCACCCGCCGTCTGGTCGAGCGCTACGCGACCACCCACGAGGCCGACCAGGCCGGCCCAGCGCGCCACCCCGCCACTGCGCCGACCGCGCCCCGCACTGCCTCGATCCACCGCGACCTGGCCGCGCTGACCCCTCGTGAACGCGAGGTGCTGGCCCTGATGGGCCGAGGCCTGTCGAACACCGAACTCGCCGAAGCCCTCACCCTGAGCGAGGCCACCGTGAAGACCCACGTGGCCAGGATCTTCGCCAAGCTCGCCCTGCGCGACCGCGCCCAGGCCGTCGTCCTCGCTTACGAGACGGGCCTGGTCACCCCCGGCAGCTCCACCGCCGAATGACACCCCCTCCCCAGCACACAGCTTCGACGCCCGCCAGTCCTCTTCTCACACCTGCTCTGCTCCAAGAACAACCGAGTCGAGAAGGAACGCCGGCCATGTCGGCACCCTGGCTACCGGATCATGACGAGCCCGACACGTGCGAAGAGGATGACGCGGAGTCCGTCCGCAGTCTGCTACGTGATCCATTCCCCCGGCATCCACCTATACGGGGTGGACGTTAAGGTAATTTACGAGCCGGCCAGTGATCGGATTATCACTGGGTACCCCTACAAGTGATTGGGTGGCGTGATGCAGGAGTCGCACCATCGGAGCGTGATCGGAGAACTCTTGGATGATTCCCCTATTACTCGGGGGGAAGTAATCCGGGAATGTGCGAGAGTTCCTCACGGTCGGCGAATATGCCTTGGCTTTCGATCCACTCTGCGAGTGGATTTATGAAGATGATCTCACGATCTCTCCTGCATATCACGAAAGGCTCCGCCAGCTGGCTGAAGACATGAACGCAGTTAAGCTGGTGGAAGATCTTCGGGAGCAGATTGCACAAGAGAGTTGGTGGCGTTCACTTGTCGGTGCAGCCAAGGATGAGATGCGGACTCTCCTGTAGAGCCTCCCCGATCCTCCACTGACTGGTGGACAACTCTGCCAAGTCCACGCGAGTGCGAATATGAGGCCCCGTCAGGTGCGTCCTGGCGGGGCTTCTGCGTGTGGTGACGGCAGTAGTTGACGGCAACGTCAGCGGACGGAGCACACGGAGGGTGGCGGTTCATCGCCGTCGCCGTTGGCCGCCCCGGTGATCGCCGGGCCGTTGAGCGCGGTGCCGAGGGTGTCGATGGCGTCGCGCTGGAGGCGGAGTCGGACGGGTGCGTAGACGGTGGCGGTGACGCCGATGTGGGCGTGGCCGAGGAGTTCCTTGATCACGACGAGTTCGGCGCCCTGTTCCAGGAGCAGGGTGGCGGTCGAGTGGCGGAGGTCGTGGAAGCGGATGCGGCGGAGGCCGGCCTTGCGGAGGGGCGTGGTGAAGGCGCGGGTGAGGTTGGTCGGGTCGGTCGGTGTGCCCCGCGCAGTGGTGAACACGTGCCCGCTGTCCTGCCATGTGGTACCTGCGGCCTCACGTTCGCGCTGCTGCTGCTCGCGGTGGAGCTTCAGCGACTGGGCACAGCGGGTGGGGAGGGCGATGCGGCGTTCGGAGGCCCGGGTCTTGGTGGGCAGCCTGGTGAGCCCGCCTGCGGCGGTCCGCTGAAGGATGCGGCGGACGGCGGCGGTGCCCCGGTCGAGGCCGAGATCCGAAAGGCGCCACGCACTGGGGCCAGCGCGCCGAGGAGGAGTCGCAAGGCTGTCTTTGGGATGTGGGGTTGAAGGCGGAGGTCAAGGTTGATGTCGAACTCGAATTTTGGCTCTGTCCAGAGTCCCGGATGCTGTTGGTGATCTTTAAAGAAGATCTACGTCAAGTGGGCTTGACGCGACATAGCAGCCTCTCGGGCAACGCGGCTCATCTCTGGTGGCACGGCGCACCTTTACGCCCCGCATTGTCGGCGGAGCCGTTCACCGACATCACCAGCGTGTCATCACCGAACGCACCCCCGAGCGGGATACGTTCGCGCCGTTCGTGAGCGTCGGTAGTGACATACCTCCGAAGGGTGCGCGAGACGGTGACGTGGGTAGATGACAAGCACGCCCAGCTGTTGGCGTCCGGTCTGAACCTGGGCGCTCCCGTGGGGCCGGAGGAGGCCCTGTACGACGGGGGCGCCATGCGCCCCTACGAGTTCGGTCGGATCCTGTTCCATCCCCGGAACGGCGAGGCATTCGAACTGCACGGCTTGAACCTATCCACCTACCTGGACCTCGGCGCGGAGTACAGCGGTCTCGGCTATCCGGTCACCGACGAGATCGACGACGCAGCCGTCCCGTTCGGGCGAATGAACGGGTTCGAGCAGGGATCGCTGCGCTTCGATCCCGCTGTCGGCGTGACGCAGGAACTGTTCGAACGCGAGCTTGTGCCTTCGGTGACGGTGAAGGTGGTCGACGGCACCTTCGTACCGCTCGGTCCTGGCGGTGCTCTCACTCTCACCGATTTCGCGAACGCGGTGGTCGGGCCGGGGTTCGAAGCGGTGATCGCGGTGATCGACTCGCTACTGCCGAACCTGTGGCTGCGCCGCGTCTTCGACACACACACCAGCGACGAGATCCAGGTGATGATCGACGAGGCCCGCACTGCGGACCCAGACTACCCGGCACCCGACTTCAACAACTTCCTCGCGATCGACTGCCCGCCGGGATTCGACACCGACGGACTGGCCGCGGTGTTGTCCCAGCTGACCGGCACCGTGGAATTCGCGTACACCACGCCGCTGGCGTCCGACCCTGTCGTCGGCACCCCGAACCCGCTGTTCAACCAGCAGGGCTATCTGCGACCGGCGCTCGACGGCATCGGCGTGCAGGCGGCGTGGGCGAAGGGTGCCGACGGCTCAGGGTTGCAGTTCATCGACGTCGAACAGGGCTGGTTCCTCGGCCACCAGGACCTGCCAACCGGGATCCAGCTGCTCGGCGGACACAACATCACCAAGAGTTTCCCGCACGGTGCCGCCGTGCTCGGTGAGGTGATCGGCACCGACAACACCGTCGGAATCTGCGGCATCGCGCCGGCCGCGTCCACTCGGGTGATGTCGTACAACCAGACGAATCCGCCGTTCAACTCCTTCCAGAGCCGCCAGGAGATCGCCAATGCGGTGATGGTCGTCCAGGCGCAGCTGCGACTCGGCGACGTCCTGCTGCTGGAGGCCCAGATCGCGGCGATCATCGGCGGCACCAACCACTTTGTCCCGGTCGAGACCGACCCCGCGGTGTTCGCCGCGATCCGGCTCGCGACCGCGCGCGGGGTGAGCGTCATCGAGGCGGCCGGGAACAGTGGCGCCCCGCTCGACCAGTTCGTCGATCCGCAGGGCCATCGGATGCTGGACCGACAGAGCCCGGACTTCCAGGACTCTGGAGCGATAGTGGTCGGCGGCGGCTCCTCCGCGCCCCCGCACGGGAGGCTGGCCGCCCCAAATCCGGCGACGAATGGGGTGGTGAGCAGCTTCGGTACTCGTATCGACTGCTATTCCTGGGTGGAAAACGTGGTGACCTGCGGCAACCCCACGGCACCGACGAAGGCGGACGGCTATTGGACCGCACCGCCGTTCGGAGGGACCTCGGCGGCGGCACCGGTGATCGCCGGCGTCTGCCTGTTGGTGCAGGGCCTGTTCCAGACCCTCAACCCGGCGACCGGGTCGCCGGGGAGGATCTCCGCGCGACGCATGCGCAGCGTGCTCACTCGCCCGCTCAACAGCAGCGCGGGGGCTCCGGGCGCCTTCATCGGGGTGATGCCCGACCTGCACAAGTTGATCGCCAACGAGTTCGTCTAGACCGGCAGGAGTGCCCACATGCCCGCGGACGAGGTACCGGCCGAGATTGCGGCCGCGCTCAACGAAAGCGCCTTCGGCCTACTGCAGCTCGAAGGTGTGAACGGCATCGACGTCGGGGTCGATGAGGCCGACGAATACACGCTGCGACTTCTGGTGAGCAATCCGGACGACCCCCCCGCGGGGCTGCCGGACTCCATCGGGGGATTCGCGTACATCCTCGTCGCCGGCACACCGCAACTGGAGCAGGCCGGGATTCCGGACCAGCAGACCTACGGCGTGCCGGGCAGGGATCCGATCATGGGCGGAATCCAGCTCGGGCCCGCGGCGATTGCGGGCGGAGACGTCCACGCGGGCACGCTCGGTTGCGTGTTCCGCGACCCGGCAGGGTTGCCGGTCGCGGTCAGCAACGCCCACGTCATCTGCGGTGCGGTCGGTGATGCGATCCAGCAGCCGGCGCCGCAGACCGATCCGGCACCGACGATCGAACGGCTCGGTTCGCTCCAACAGTGTTTGGCGCCTGACACCCCATCACTGTTCCCCGGAGGTCTTGTCTCCGGCTCCTTCGACGCCGCGCTGTGCTCGGTCGACGGCGCGCGTACGGCGGAGGTCGGACGGATCGCCGATATCGGTGTCGCGACCGCCATCTCCTCGCCGCGGATCGGTTCGGTCGTCCGTAAACGCGGGTACCGCACCGGGGTGTCGCACGGGGTGGTCGAGGGCACGCTCGGCGCCTACAAGGCACACAACCACGACGGCAGCGAGCGCTGGATGCTGCTCGGCCAGGTGTCGATCGTGATGATCCCCGACCTCGGACTGAATCCGCAGGGGGTGTGGTCGCGGTCCGGGGACTCCGGGTCGGTGGTGGTGAACGAGAGCAACGAGATCGTCGCCCTGCACTGGGGTGGCGACGGGATGCGCGGCTACGCAACGGATTTCGCCCCGATCGCGGTCGCGTTCGGGCTCGGGCTGTAGGCGGCCACTGTGGCGATCTTCGGCAAGCCCGTGGCCAGTTACGTGGGATCGGCGGGCGTAGCCCTCGCCCGTGACGCGGATGGACTCAGCGCCTGGATCCACGACACCGAGCGGTCCTGGACCGTGCTCTCGGCCATCGGGGGCGGTCGTACGGTCGCCACCCAGGGCGCCCCCCGCCGCCTGGCCGACGAACTGGAAGCGGCCTGGGACACATGGCTGGAGGTGGGCAGTCCCTCTGTGTACGACTTCGGGATGACCGTCACGGACAGCGGTGCGGCCCAGTACATGTGGGCCAACGACGCTGAAGACGGTCCCCGTTGGCCGATCACCTAAGAGGCACCACTCACCGGTGACGCGGTCGCCGACACACGACAGGGCGAGCAGGAACTGGGGCCGGTGCGGCGGCGAGGGAGGAGCGGCGGCCCAGGAGCGCCCGAACGTCGAGCAGCGACGGCAGTGATGCCAGACTCCATCACCCTCTGGGCCAGCGATTCCCTCTTCGCTCGACCGGTGCGCCGCACCTCGCGCTGTGCTGCCCACGGAGCAGCCTGCCCCCGTCGTGGCGCCTCGGAGGAGTCCTGCCGACCCGGCATCATGGGCAGTGGTGAGAGGAGAGCGCGGCGCATGCCTGTGACGCAACCGGAGTGGTTCAGTGGCTCTGTTCACGAGAACCGGCTCTGGCTCAACTTCCGTGCAGCGGCCACTCTGAGTGACGTCCGGGCGCCTCTGGACAGCGTCGGAAGTCGCCTGAAAAGCAGCCGCCAGGAGGGTGATTGGGCTGAAAGTCCGGGCCGTGGAAGAGGTCGTGCTCCGGAAGGAGCTGTTGTTCCCGTCGGTCGCGGACATCGAGGTGCTGTCGGTATACGTGAATATCGAGATAGTACGCGTTGACGTGCAGGGCACGAGGGTCGGCGCCGCCTGCCCGGGGCGGAGTTTGGTCGACCCGGGTGCACAGCTCCTACCTGAGGTTTCCTGCTGACGTACCGAGCGCCGGACGAAGGGTCGTGCTCCGGTTACGGGTTCGGCGGTTCCGTTGCCGCGACACCGTGTGCGCTCGGCGGACCTTCGTGGAACAGATACCCGGCCTGACCCGCAGGTACGGCCAGCGCACCGAGCGGCTGCGCTCCGCTCTGGCCGCGATCGGTCTTGCCCTGGCCGGACGAGCCGGCGCCCGGTTGGCCGCCGTCCTCGGCATGTCCGTCAGCCGGAGCACGGTACTGCGCCTGGTCGACGCACTGCCCGAGCCGGAGGTGCCCGCGCCGCGGGTGGTCGGCGTCGATGAGTACGCCACCCGCAAGGGCCGCCACTACGGCACCGTGCTGGCGGACGTCGAAACTCGTCGGCCGATCGATCTGCTCCCGGACCGGGAAGCCTCAAGTCTGGCCGCCTGGCTCGCCCAGCGACCTGGTGTCGAGGTCGTCTGCCGGGACCGCGCACCGTTCTTCGCCGAAGGCGCCGCTGCCGGAGCACCGCAGGGGGTGCAGGTCGCCGACAGGTGGCATCTCTGGCACAACCTGAGCGAGGCCGCCGAGCGGAGTGTCGCCCAGCACCGTCGCTGCCTGCGTGTCCTGACGCCAGCAGCGGCGCTTCAGCCCGACCCCGAGACCGCACCGGCCCCGGCCCCGGACCCGTCCGCGTCACCATGGCCAACAGGTCACCGCTTCGCCGACCGAACCCGGGCTCGGCACGCAACCGTCCACGCCCTGCTGGAGGCAGGACACAGCCGACGCTCGGTCCAGCGACAGCTCGGCATGGCTTGGCACACCGTCAAACGGCTCGCCGACGCCGCGAAGCCGGAAGACCTGTTCACGGGCCAGTGGCAAAACCGGTCCTCGGTCCTCGGTCCTCGACGACTACAAGCCATACCTAGACGACCGCTGGAACGAGGGCTCCACCAACGCGTGGTAGCTGTGGGAGGAGATCATGCCGCCCGGCTACAACGGCAGTCGCCGGCGCGTTCGCGCCTACCTGCGCGAGAAGTGCACCTCACCACGACCGGTGACCGCCCGGCCACCCTCACCCCGCGCCGTCGCCGGATGGATTCTCCGACACCCGGACACCCTCGCCGAGCCCGAGCAGCTCCAGCTCACGGCCGTCCGGACCAACTGCCCCGTACTCGACGCTCTCACCCGCCACGTCCGGTCCTTCGCTGTCATGCTCACCGAGCGCCCGGGCGAGCGCCTCCCGGGCTGGGCCGACGCGGTCCGGCAGGACGACCTGCCGAGCCTCCACCCCATATGATCGTCGGGCTTGATCGCTTGCCGTAGAGGGGGAACGTGATGCGCGCCAAGGGGACAGTTCAGGGCGTATGCGCGATTGGGGCGATTTCGTTGCTTTTCGGATGCGCGACCGGGACCGACGCTGAACAGCACAGTCCCACCCAGAGCGATGCGCCTTCGTCTCAAGTCGTCAGAGTCCTGCGCGAAGATCAAGTAAAAGCGGTGTTACCGGACTCGGGCGACGTGCCTCCGGGATGGGAGAAATCTGGCACGCTTCATCTCAACGGCGCCAACCCCAAAGACGGCGGTACTTTGGCTTACGGCACCCAGGGTTACGCTGCGACTGACCTCGAAGGCACTGTTGGATTCGGTCTCCAATCTTTCCGAACCCGGTCTCAGGCCATCGGCCGGTACACGGAGAGCAAGTCTCAGATGGCAAGCGCCCAAGTTGGGCCCGCACAGATCCCGGACGTCGACGCAGCGTTCACGGCCTCCTACTGCATCGGCAAGAACTATTGCAGCACTTCGATCACCCTTCGCCTGGACTCTGTTTTTGCCTATGTGAACATCAACACAGACGGTCCAGCCGCAGCCGATCCCAAGGTTCTTAACTCTGTCACCCGAATGTTTGCCCAGCGCATCCGACAGGTACAGCATGGGCAGCCGCCATCGGCAAAGGCAACATGAAACGGCAAGCATCTACTGACCTTTGTGGCGTGTTGTCGTTGGGGGCTGACGAGGTGTGATCGTCGCGGTATGCCGGTTGTGTGAGATATCCGCAGGGTGGTGGGCTGACGCCTGAACGGCAGGCGTTTCGCGAGCGGATCCGGCTGGAGGC
>NZ_JBEZBT010000031.1:0-87658 GCF_040647235.1 Streptomyces sp. NPDC042638 | reverse complement strand
GGACGAGGCCAAGGCCCACTCGTGGACGCCCGCCGTCATGGGCTGCTCGGAGACGGGCGGCGAGGTGTGGACCCGCGAGACCGGGCTGGACGCCCTGGAGCTCGGCGACGAGGCGGTGGTGGACGTTGCGGATTTCTCGCTCGCCGGACGCGCGATGCGCAACGTGCGCCAGATGGTCAAGCGCATCGAGCGGGCCGGCTACGAAACCCGGGTACGGCGCATCCGTGACCTCGGCGAGACCGAACTGGAACGGATCCGTCAGGCGGCCGAGGACTGGCGCGGCACGGACACCGAGCGCGGCTTCTCCATGGCGCTCGGCCGCATCGGCGACCGGGCCGACGGCGACTGCCTGATCGCCACCGCCCACAAGGCCGACGCACCGGGCGAGTACGGCGACCTGAAGGCGATCCTCCACTTCGTGCCCTGGGGCGACGACGGCGTGTCGCTGGACCTGATGCGCCGGGACCGCAGCGCCGACCCGGGCATGAACGAACTGCTGATCGTCGCCGCCCTGCAGGCCGCCCCCAAGTTCGGCATCGCCCGCGTCTCGCTGAACTTCGCGATGTTCCGCTCCGCCCTCGCGCGCGGGGAGAAGATCGGCGCCGGCCCCGTGCTGCGCGCCTGGCGCGGACTGCTCGTGTTCCTCTCACGCTGGTTCCAGATCGAGTCGCTGTACAAGTTCAACGCCAAGTTCCAGCCCCGCTGGGAGCCCCGGTTCGTCGTCTACCGCGCCTCCTCCGACCTGCCCCGCATCGGCTTCGCCGCCATGCAGGCGGAGGGGTTCGTCGACCTCGCCCTGCCGCTGCCCCGCTTCCTGCGCCGGCGCAGGGCCGCCGCCGCCGGGCGCCCGTGCGGGCACGCCGTGGCCGAACAGGACGTCCGGGCGGCCTGAGCCCTGCGCGCCGCGATACGGCCCGGAGACCGGCCCGGGTGGCAGCCCGCCCCCTCCGGCAGTGGGGCTTCCACCCGGGCCGCCGCGCGTTCCCGGTGCCGCCCTGGGCCTACGCTGAACGTATGAACCACATCAGCGGGCGCGGCCGGGTGGCCGGCCTTCCGGAATGGGACCGGTGCGCGGTCATGGGAGTCGTGAACGTGACCCCCGACTCCTTCTCGGACGGCGGCCGCTGGTTCGACACGTCCGTCGCCGTCAAGCACGGCCTCGACCTGGTCACCGAGGGCGCGGACCTGGTCGACGTGGGCGGCGAGTCCACCCGGCCCGGCGCCACGCGCGTGGACGAGGCCGAGGAGCTGCGGCGGGTCATCCCCGTGGTGCGCGGTCTCGCCTCCGAGGGTGTCGTCGTCTCGGTCGACACCATGCGCGCCTGTGTCGCCGAACAGTCCCTCGCGGCCGGTGCAGCCCTCGTCAACGACGTCAGCGGCGGCCTCGCCGATCCCGCGATGATCCCCGCGGTCGCCGCCGCGGGCGCCCCCTTCGTCGTCATGCACTGGCGAGGCTTCCTCCAGGGCGGCAACGTCAAGGGCGCCTACGAGGACGTCGTCGCCGAAGTCGTGGACGAACTCCACGCGCGCGTGGAGGCCGTGCTGGCCGGCGGCGTCGCCCCCGACCGCATCGTCGTCGACCCCGGCCTCGGCTTCTCCAAGGAAGCCGAGCACGACCTCACCCTCATCGCCCACCTCGACCGCCTGCGCGCCCTCGGTCACCCCCTGCTGGTCGCCGCGTCCCGCAAGCGGTTCCTCGGCCGCGTGCTCGCCGGGACCGAGGGAGCGCCCCCGCCGGCCCGGGAGCGCGACGCGGCCACCGCCGCCGTCTCCGCACTCGCCGCGCACGCGGGCGCGTGGGCGGTGCGCGTCCACGAGGTACGCGCCACGGCGGACGCGGTACGGGTGGCACGGGCCCTGGAGGGAGCGCGCACGGCGGGCACCACGCCGGGCACCCACCACGAGCGCCGGGCGGAAGGAGACAGGTGAGCGCCCCCCACACCGACGTCGAGCAGGTGGAAGCCGCCAACACCGCCTTCTACGAGGCGCTCGAACGCGGCGACTTCGAAGAGGTCTCCTCCCTGTGGCTCACCCCCTCCGAGCTGGGCGTGGACGACGAGTACCACGACCCCGCCGACACCGGCGTGATCTCCTGCGTGCACCCCGGCTGGCCCGTGCTCACCGGCCGCGGCGAGGTCCTCAGGTCGTACGCCCTGATCATGGCCAACACCGACTACATCCAGTTCTTCCTCACCGACGTCCATGTCTCCGTGACCGGTGACACCGCGCTGGTGACCTGCACGGAGAACATCCTCAGCGGTGGTCCCGCGCCGGAGGAGGGCGGGGAACTCGGACCGCTGGTCGGTCAGCTCGTCGTCGCCACGAACGTGTTCCGGCGCACACCCTCCGGCTGGAAGCTCTGGTCCCACCACGCCTCCCCGGTGCTGACCGAGAGCGACGACGCCGACGACAGCGACGACACCGACACCGGCGTGAATGGCGTGAATCCGGACGACGGCCCCCTCGCCTGAACGGGTAGACGCATCACACCAGGGGCCGGCCCGACGCACAGGGCCCCCACCGCGACGAGAAGTGGTTGGAATCACCTACCCCCGGGTAGGAGCGGCTACCAGTCCATGACCGTGCCGGGTTCCCCAAGGGAAACACCCGGTGAACCCTCGAAGGCACCGGCTCCGGCGCACGCCCCCGCGGCCCGGCTCCGTCGGTGCCCGCAGGTAGATTCGTCTGAGGCCGGTTGTGCCGCCCGCACGCGGTACGGGCCGGCCGTTCCCGACGATTGCAGGAGTGATTCGCGTGGATCGTGTCGCGCTGCGCGGCCTCAAGGCCCGCGGGCACCACGGTGTCTTCCCCAGGGAACGCGAGGAGGGCCAGACCTTCATCGTGGACCTCGTCCTCGGCCTGGACACCCGGCCGGCCGCGGCCGACGACGACCTGACGAAGACCGTGCACTACGGCATCGTGGCCGAGGAGGTCGTGGCCGTGGTCGAGGGCGAGCCGGTGAACCTCATCGAGACCCTCGCCGAGCGGATCGCCCAGACCTGCCTGAAGCACGAAGGGGTTCAGGAGGTCGAGGTCTGCGTCCACAAACCGGACGCGCCGATCACCGTCCCCTTCGACGACGTGACCGTCACCATCACCCGGAGCCGAGTATGACCCGACCGTTCCGCCAGGGTCACAGCGACCCGACCGTCCAGCCGGTGCCCGCCTCGGTCGTCGAGCAGGTGGACGCCGCCGACACGACGCTGAGCAACCCCAAATGGGCCGTGATCTCCATCGGCTCCAACCTCGGCAACCGCCTGGAGACCCTCCAGGGGGCCGTCGACGCCCTGGAGGACACCCCGGGCGTGCGGGTGAAGGCCGTCTCACCGGTGTACGAGACCGAGCCGTGGGGCGTGACGCCCGGCAGCCAGCCGTCGTACTTCAACGCGGTCGTGGTCCTCAAGACGACCCTGCCCCCGGCCTCCCTGCTGGAGCGGGCCCACGCCGTCGAGGAGGCCTTCCACCGCGTCCGGGAGGAGCACTGGGGCCCGCGCACCCTGGACGTCGACATCGTCGCCTACGCCGGCGTCACCTCCGACGATCCGCACCTCACCCTGCCCCACCCGCGCGCCCACGAACGCGCCTTCGTGCTCGTCCCCTGGCACGACGTGGACCCCCAGGCACAGCTCCCGGGCCGCGGCGCGGTGGCCGAACTGCTGACGACCATCACCCAGGAAGGCGTGGCACACCGCGGGGACCTGGAACTCCGGCTGCCCGAGTAGTCGTTAAGGTCTAGACGGGTCACGACCAAGACGACCACCGTCCGGCACGGTCCGGGGGAGCTGAAGGGACACCGTGAGAGAGCTGCGCATCAGGGTGCTGGCCGGCGTGTTCGTCGTGGCCGGCGTCCTGTCCTGGGCGGGCGCCCGCCTCTGGAACTCGATCGGGACCCTCCCCAGCGTCCCCCTGGCCGCCCCCATCGTCCTCGCCCTGATCGCGGTGGTGCTGCTCTCCACGGCGCTCTCGCTGCGCGCCCGCCTCAGGGCCCAGCGCGAGCGCCGGCCCGGCGCCAAGGGCGTCGACCCGCTGATGGCCGCCCGGGCGGTCGTCTTCGGCCAGGCCAGCGCCCTGGTCGCGGCCCTCGTCGCCGGCATGTACGGCGGCACGGGCGTCCTCCTGCTGGAACTGCTGGACATCCCCACCCGCCGGGACCAGGCGATCTATGCCGGCCTGTCGGTCCTGGCCGGGTTCGGCGTGATAGCGGCGGCCCTGTTCCTGGAGCGGGTCTGCAAACTCCCCGAGGACGACGACCAGAACCAGCCGGGAGCGGAGCCGGCGGCCTGACCGCCTCCCCCGCTCACCGGCGCGGTCACGGCGCCGCTCAGCGCACCGCTCAGCGCGCCATGATGAGGCTCATCGCCTCGTTCCGCGTCGCCGCGTCCCGCAGCTGCCCGCGCACGGCGGACGTTATGGTCTTCGCGCCCGGCTTGCGGATGCCGCGCATGGACATGCACATGTGCTCGCACTCGATGACCACGATGACGCCCCGCGGCTCCAGGATCTTCATCAGGGAGTCCGCGATCTGCGTGGTGAGACGCTCCTGCACCTGCGGCCGGCGGGCGTAGACGTCCACCAGCCGGGCCAGCTTGGACAGACCGGTGATCTTGCCGGTGACGGACGGGATGTAGCCGACATGGGCGACGCCCCGGAACGGCACCAAATGGTGTTCACAGGTCGAGTACACCTCGATGTCCTTCACCAGGACCATCTCGTCGTGCCCCAGGTCGAACGTCGTCGTCAGAACGTCCTCGGGCTGCTGCCAGAGACCGGCGAAGATCTCCCGGTACGCCCGTGCGACCCGTGCCGGTGTGTCCCGCAGACCCTCGCGGTCCGGGTCCTCGCCGACCGCGAGCAGCAGTTCCCGGACGGCGTTCTCGGCCCGCTTCTCGTCGAACTCGCCGATGGAGCCCTCGCCGTCCAGTGTCACCGGGTCGGTCATCTGCTTCCTCGTTCCTCTGCCTTGCACGCGGGTCCGGCTCGCGTTCTCTTCCGCGGACATGCGAATGCCGCGCCCTCCAGGCTAGAGCCTGGAGGGCGCGGCATTCATTCCGGTCCGGCGACCGGAACGCGGTCAGCTCTCGCGGCGGTCCTCCGGGGTCTGCTCCGTGACCGGGGCGGACTCCGTGGCGGTGGACTTGGTCGTGCTGATCGCGGCCGCTGAGCCGTTCGCACCGTTGGTCAGTGCCAGCTCCTTGGGGGAGAGCACCGGCGGGCGGGTGGACGGGGTGCGGCGGGAGGAGCCGGTCCAGGCGGGCCGCGGCGGGCGCTTGACGATGGTGGCGAAGATCTCGGCGATCTCCTCCTTGCCCAGGGTCTCCTTCTCCAGCAGGTGAAGGACGAGCTGGTCGAGCACGTCGCGGTTCTCGACCAGGATCTCCCAGGCCTCGTTGTGCGCGGTCTCGATGAGCTTCTTGACCTCTTCGTCGACCAGCGCGGCGACCTCTTCCGAGTAGTCGCGCTGGTGAGCCATCTCACGGCCGAGGAAGGGCTCGCTGTTGTCGCCGCCGAACTTGATCGCGCCGAGACGCTCGGTCATGCCGTACTGCGTCACCATCGCGCGGGCCAGGTTGGTGGCCTTCTCGATGTCGTTCGCGGCACCGGTGGTCGGGTCGTGGAAGACCAGTTCCTCGGCCGCCCGGCCGCCCAGCATGTAGGCGAGCTGGTCGAGCATCTCGTTGCGGGTGGTGGAGTACTTGTCCTCGTCCGGCAGGACCATCGTGTAGCCGAGGGCGCGGCCCCGGGACAGGATGGTGATCTTGTGAACCGGGTCGGAGTTCGGTGAGGCCGCCGCGACCAGGGCGTGACCGCCCTCGTGGTACGCGGTGATCTTCTTCTCCTTGTCCGACATGATCCGGGTCCGCTTCTGCGGGCCCGCGACCACACGGTCGATCGCCTCGTCCAGCGCCTTGTTGTCGATCAGCTTCTGGTCACCGCGGGCGGTGAGCAGAGCGGCCTCGTTCAGGACGTTGGCGAGGTCGGCGCCGGTCATGCCGGGGGTACGGCGGGCGACGGCGGACAGATCCACGTCGGGGGCGACGGGCTTGCCCTTCTGGTGGACCTTGAGGATCTCCATACGGCCCTGGAGGTCCGGCGGGTCGACCGCGATCTGGCGGTCGAAGCGGCCGGGGCGCAGCAGCGCCGGGTCGAGGATGTCCGGGCGGTTGGTGGCGGCGATCAGGATGACGCCGCCCTTGACGTCGAAGCCGTCCATCTCGACGAGCAGCTGGTTCAGCGTCTGCTCGCGCTCGTCGTGACCGCCGCCGAGGCCGGCGCCGCGGTGGCGGCCGACCGCGTCGATCTCGTCGACGAAGACGATCGCCGGGGCGTTCGCCTTGGCCTGCTCGAACAGGTCACGGACGCGGGAGGCACCGACGCCGACGAACATCTCGACGAAGTCGGAACCGGAGATCGAGTAGAACGGCACGCCCGCCTCGCCCGCGACGGCGCGCGCCAGCAGGGTCTTGCCGGTTCCCGGGCGGCCGTAGAGCAGCACACCCTTGGGGATCTTGGCGCCGACGGCCTGGAACTTGGCCGGCTCCTGGAGGAACTCCTTGATCTCCTGGAGCTCCTCGACGGCCTCGTCACAGCCGGCGACGTCGGAGAAGGTCGTCTTCGGGGTGTCCTTGGTGATGAGCTTGGCCTTGGACTTGCCGAAGTTCATGACCCGGGAGCCGCCGCCCTGCATCTGATTCATCAGGAACAGGAAGACGACGACGATCAGGACGAAGGGCAGCAGGGAGAGCAGGACGCCGACGAACGGGTTCTGCTTGGACGGCGAGACCGTGTAGCCGTCCGGGATCTGCTTGTCCTGGTACTTGTTCTGCAGGTTGCCGGCGAGCTGGGAGCCCTGGTCGCCGATGTAGCTCGCCTGGATCTTCGAGCTGCCCTCGACCTTGACGCCGTCCTTGAGCGTGACCTTGATGCTCTGCTCGTCACCGGTGGTGAGTTTGGCCGACTCGACCTTGTTGTCGTTGATCGCCGCCACGACCTGGCCGGTGTCCACCGTCTTGTAGCCGCCGGACGAGCCGACGACCTGCATCAACACGACCACGGCAAGGACGGCCAGCACGATCCACATGACCGGCCCACGGAAGTATCGCTTCACGTCCATCCATACGGAGCGGTGTCGCCCCGTCCCTCCTGCCATAGTGAGTTTGATAAGACAGTTCTTCTGACGGTACCCCAGCATTGTGGCGCGAAGCCGCACGGAGCCTGTCCGACGGCTGGGAAACCCGCCTCTGCATGCTTCAACGGCACGGAACCCGCTGGGGTTCCCGATCATCCTGCCGGGCTTGGGCCGACTGGCTCAGCCGCCGTAGACGTGAGGCGCGAGCGTACCGACGAACGGCAGGTTGCGGTACTTCTCGGCGTAGTCGAGGCCGTAGCCGACGACGAACTCGTTCGGGATGTCGAAGCCGACCCACTCGACGTCGATGGCGACCTTCGCGGCGTCCGGCTTGCGCAGCAGCGTGCACACCTTCAGGGAGGCGGGCTCGCGGGAGCCGAGGTTGTTGAGCAGCCACGACAGAGTCAGGCCGGAGTCGATGATGTCCTCGACGATCAGGACGTGCCTGCCCTTGATGTCGGTGTCGAGGTCCTTGAGGATCCGGACGACACCCGAGGACTGGGTGCCCGCGCCGTAGGAGGACACGGCCATCCAGTCCATGGTGACGGGGGTGGACAGTGCCCGGGCCAGGTCCGCCATGACCATCACCGCGCCCTTGAGCACGCCGACGATCAGCAGGTCCTTGCCCGCGTACTCCGCGTCGATCTTCGCGGCCAGTTCGGCCAGCTTCGCGTCGATCTCTTCCTTGGTGATGAGCACCTGCTGGAGGTCGGCACCCATGTCGTTCGCGTCCACCCGCATCACTTTCGGTCGTCCCGCACTTACGGCCGCATGCACGGCCTGCGCTGCCCGGCCCGCCGGAGGGTCACTCCGGAAAGGGGTCGGAAATCAGCCCTGCCGAATCACCAGTCTGCCACCCTGCCGCTGGGCGACGACTTTGCCCGGGAGATTGATGACTCCCTGGCCGCGCCAGCCGGTGATCAGGCGGTCGACTTCCTCGATGTGGCGGGCGAACAGCGCACCGGCGGGGGCGCCGGCCTCGATGGCCGCGCGGCGCAGGATCCGGCGGCGTACGGCGGGCGGGAGGGCGTACAGCTTGGCGCACTCCAGCAGGCCTGCGGCGTCCCGTACGGAGGCTTCGGCCTGTCTGGCCCAGGCGTCCAGGGCGTCGGCGTCGTCCCGGGAGAGCTGGGCGGTGCGGGCGAGCGCCTCGACGACGCCCTTGCCGAGCGCTTTCTCCAGGGCGGGCAGGCCCTCGTGGCGGAGCCGGGAGCGGGTGTAGGCGGGATCCGCGTTGTGCGGATCGTCCCAGACCTGCAGGGACTGGACCATGCAGGCCTTGCGGGCGGTCTGCCGGTCCAGTTGCAGGAAGGGCCGCCGGTAACGGCCGCCGGCCCCCGAGACCGCGGCCATCCCGGACAGGGAGCGGATGCCGGAGCCGCGGGCGAGGCCCAGCAGGACGGTTTCGGCCTGGTCGTCACGGGTGTGGCCGAGCAGGATCGCGGTGGCGCCGTGGCGTTCGGCGGCGGCGTCCAGGGCGGCGTAGCGGGCGTCGCGCGCGGCGGCCTCGGGCCCTCCTTCGCGGCCGACGGTCACGGCGACGGACTCGACCGGAGCGAGGCCGAGCTCACGAAGCCGCAGGGCCACCTCGTCGGCGCGGAGGTCGGAGCCGGGCTGGAGGCCGTGGTCGACGGTGACCCCTCCGGCGCGGACGCCGAGCTTGGGGGCCTCGAAGGCGAGGGCGGAGGCGAGGGCCATGGAGTCGGCGCCGCCGGAGCACGCGACGAGGACGAGCGGGGAGGGGGGCCGCTCGGCCGTCGGGCCCGGGTGCCTGCCCGCGAGCGCGCGGGAGGTCTGATGGTCGTTCAGGATGTCGTGGAGGACGCGGCGGACCGCCAGGCGTATCGCCGCGACCGCAGGATGGGGACCCATGTCCGGTTCCCTTCATGAAGTTTTCGGGGGGTGAGCCCGGTGCGGTCACTCAGAGTGTGTAGATGGTGACAGAAGCGGGCCGTTCCCCGAGCATTGCACGCCTGCGCACGGCTCACGCTCCCTCGGACGGGTGATTGGAGGGGCGTTCGCCTGCCGTCGGCCGGATTCGTGTCACGGCGTCCTGGTGCCGTTCACGACTCGGCCCTGCGGTGCACCCGTGCGACCCAGTCCGCCGGTTTGGCGATCTCCCCCTTGGTGGGCAGGGTGTTGGGCGACGTCCACACGCGGTTGAAGCCGTCGACGCCGACCTCGTCGACGACGGCCCTCACGAACCGTTCGCCGTCCCGGTACTGCTTCAGTTTGGCATCCAGACCCAGCAGCTTGCGCAGGGCGAGGTCCAGGCGGGAGGCACCCTTCGCGCGGCGCTGCTGGAACTTCTCGCGGATCTCCGCGACGCTCGGTACGACGCTGGGGCCGACGCCGTCCATGACGTAGTCGGCGTGGCCCTCCAGGAGGGACATCACGGCGGTGAGCCGGCCGAGGATCTCGCGTTGGGCGGGGGTCTGGACCAGCTCCACGAAGGAGCGCCCGCCGTCCTCCTCCTCACCCTCGGGACGCCCGCCGGCCAGGGACTGGGCGGCCTCCCGGATGCGTTCGAGGAAGGTCATCGGGTCCACGTCGGTCTCCGCCAAGAACGACTGGATTTCGCCCTCCAGGTGGTCCCGCAGCCAGGGCACGGCGGTGAACTGGGTGCGGTGGGTCTCCTCGTGCAGGCACACCCACAGGCGGAAGTCGTGCGGTTCGACGTCGAGTTCGCGCTCCACGTGGACGATGTTGGGGGCGACGAGCAGCAGCCGGCCGGCGCCGTTCTCGCCGGCCGGGAGGTCACGGGTGGCGGGGGCGAACGTCTCGTACTGGCCGAGGACGCGGGAGGACAGGAACGACAGGAGCATGCCGAGTTCGACGCCGGTGACCTTGCCGCCGACGGCGCCGAGGACCGCGCTGCCCGGGTTGTTGCCGCGTCGTTCCTGCATCTTCTCCAGCAGTGGCCGCAGGATCTCGCGGAAACCCGCGACGTTGGCGCGGACCCAGCCGGGACGGTCCACGACGAGGACGGGGGTGTCGTGGGTCTCCTCGGTGCCCATACGAGTGAAGCCCCGGACGTGTTCCTCCGAGGCTTTCGCGTGCCGTCGCAGCTCCGCGACGACGGCCCTGGCCTCGTCGCGGCTCACGTCGGGCCCGGGTCGTACGAGCCGTGTCGCGGTCGCCACCGCGAGGTTCCAGTCGACCATCCCGGGAGATGCGGTGCCACCGAAGCTCGTCATGTTGTCAACCGTACGTGAGCGGTGCGGGTTGGGGCAGGCCGTGCGCGGTCGGCGGCGGGGGCGGGGACGGCGTCCTCAGCGGCAGCCGCAGCCCGCCAGCGCCGTCGCGGTCCTGTCCAGTGCCGACTGGGCCTGCGGGCCGTCCGTCGTGTTCGAGGCCAGGAAGGCGAAGGCCAGGAGGTGTCCGTCGGTGTCCACGACCGTGCCGGCGAGGGTGTTCACGCCGGTCAGGGTGCCCGTCTTGGCGCGTACGACGCCGGCCGCGCCGTCGGTGTAGCGGCTGCTGAGGGTGCCGGTGAAGCCGGCCACGGGGAGGCCGGTGAGGACGGGCCGCAGGCCGGGCCGGGCCGGGTCGGCCGCCTTGGCCAGGAGGCCGGTGAGGAGGTCGGCGGTGAGCCGGTCGTCGCGGTCGAGGCCGCTGCCGTCGTGGAAGGAGGCGCCCGAGAGCGGCATGCCGAGCTTGCGCAGCTGCGTGGCGATGGCCCGGGCGCCGCCCTCGAAGCTCGCGCTCTCGCCGCCCGCGAGGGCCGTGTGGCGGGCCAGGGCCTCGGCGATGTCGTTGTCGCTGTTGGTCAGCATCCGCTCGACCAGGGCGGACAGCGGGGGCGAGGTGACGGTGGCGAGGGTCTCCGCGCGCGTGCTGGCCCTGGAGGGGCCGGGGGGCGTGGTCGTGATGCCGGCGTCCTTCAGCAGACGCGCGAACGTGGCCGCCGCCTGGGCCGCCGGGTCGCTCACGCGGGTCACCGGGCCACTGGCGGAGTCGTCGGTGCGGCCCTCGTCGACGGCCAGGGCGCTGACCGGGGCGAGGTTCTCGTTGACGCCGATGGGGTGCAGGGCGGGGCCGGTGTAGAGGGTGGTGTCGTAGGAGAGGGTGATCTCGCGGATGCCGCGTTCGCCCAGGGCTCTGGCCGTGTCCGTCGCCAGGGCCCGCAGGCTCGCCCAGCCGCCGGGCCGGGTGTGGGCGGTGAGGGTGGGGTCGCCGCCGCCGACCAGGACGAGCTCGCGGGTGTCGGGTTCGAGGGCGGTGCGGGTGGTGAGGCGGTGGTCGGGGCCGAGGGCGGACAGGGCGGCGACGGCGGTGGCGATCTTGGTGGTGGAGGCGGGGGTGAGGGCCTTGCCGGCCGCGGAGCCGTACAGGCGTTCGCCGGTCGTGACGTCGACGACGGCCGCCGCGTGGCCGCCGGCGAGCGCGGGGCTGTCCAGGAGGGGCCGCAGGACGTCCGAGAGGGCCTTTCCGCCCGGTGCGGCCTTCTTGGTGTCCATGGTGGCCGTGGCACCGCCCAGGCCCGCGAGGACGGGTCCGGCGCTCGGCGCGGGCAGGGCCGCCCCCGCGGCCGTGCCGGCACCGCCGTGATCTGCGCCACCTGACCGCTCGAAGGCGGCGGCCCGGTCCCGCTCGGCCGTACGCTGACCGTTGGCGTCCCAGGGGCCGGCGACGGTCACCACGCCGACGGCGAGTGCCAGGCCGGCGGTGGCGGCGCCCGCGGTGTACTGCCAGGTCCTGACGGTGCGCGAACGGGGGAGGTGCACAGGGCCGACTCGCACGGCCTTCGCCAGCCGCGCGATCCGCGGCCGGGCGGCCGTCACGGCGCCCGCCAGACGCGGTCGGACGGCGTTCAGGATCCGCGCCACCTGCGGTTTCGCGGCTTGCCAAGGCCTCAGCTCTGGCACGACCACCAGCCCCTTTCGCGATCACACACCTGCGTGAGGGACACTTAACCACCAGAACTATGTGTTGATCATGGAGGAGCCACCGGTGGAGTTCGACGTCACGATCGAGATCCCGAAGGGTTCGCGGAACAAGTACGAGGTGGACCACGAGACCGGTCGGATCCGCCTGGACCGTCGCCTCTTCACCTCGACCGCCTACCCGACCGACTACGGCTTCGTCGAGAACACCCTCGGCGAGGACGGTGACCCGCTGGACGCGCTGGTCATCCTGGACGAGCCGACCTTCCCGGGTTGCCTCATCCGCTGCCGCGCGATCGGCATGTTCCGTATGACGGACGAGGCGGGCGGCGACGACAAGCTGCTGTGCGTGCCGTCCACCGACCCGCGTGTGGAGCACCTGCGCGACATCCACCACGTGTCCGAGTTCGACCGCCTGGAGATCCAGCACTTCTTCGAGGTGTACAAGGACCTGGAGCCCGGCAAGTCGGTCGAGGGTGCCAACTGGGTGGGCCGTACGGACGCCGAGGTGGAGATCGAGCGGTCGTACAAGCGCTTCAAGGAGCAGGGCGGCCACTGAGAAAGCCCCCCTCTTCCCGCGAACGGGCCGCACGCGCACGCGTGCGGCCCGTTCGCATGTGTGCGTTCGCACAGGGCACGAGTACGGCTCGTCGGGGTACGTGTGCGCATACTGAGGCTTACGGAATGTGTCATTCAGGGAGCGGTGCGAGGTGACGGAGGCGGAGGACCGCAAGCCCCGGTCGGACGAGGCGCGGTACGACCCGGAGATCACGTCCGAGTTCGCCATCCCCGCAGGGCTCGACGTCCTCAAGAGCCCCGGCGATCCGGAGACGACGTCCGAGTTCGCCGTGCCGCAGGGACTGGAGGCGCCGCAGATCCCGAGTGCCGAGTCGGAGGGCTCGGCGTTCAGCACACCGAGCACCTGCAGCGCGAACACCGCGCCGGGCGCGTTCACGCCGGCCACCGGGGTGCCGCTGGTCAGCCTGGTCAAGGACGCGCCCTGGCAGGACCGGATGCGCACGATGCTGCGCATGCCGGTGACCGAGCGGCCGGCTCCGGAGGCGGTGCAGCGCGAGGAGGAGGACGGCCCGGCCGTCCCGCGCGTGCTGGACCTGACCCTGCGTATCGGCGAACTGCTGCTGGCCGGCGGTGAGGGCGCGGAGGACGTGGAGGCCGCGATGTTCGCGGTGTGCCGGTCCTACGGCCTGGACCGGTGCGAACCGAACGTCACCTTCACGCTGCTGTCGATCTCGCACCAGCCGTCCCTGGTGGAGGACCCGGTGACGGCGTCCCGGACCGTACGGCGGCGGGGCACCGACTACACGCGTCTCGCGGCCGTGTTCCGGCTCGTGGACGACCTCACCGACCCCGAGACCCACGTCTCCCTGGAGGAGGCTTACCGGCGCCTGGCGGAGATCCGCCGCAACCGGCACCCCTACCCCGGCTGGGCGCTGACCCTGGCCAGCGGGCTGCTGGCCGGTGCGGCGTCCGTGCTGGTCGGCGGTGATCTGATCGTGTTCTTCGCGGCGGCCGTCGGCGCGATGCTGGGCGACCGGCTGGCGTGGCTGTGCGCGGGGCGCGGGCTGCCGGAGTTCTACCAGTTCACGGTGGCCGCGATGCCGCCCGCGGCGATCGGGGTGGCGTTCGCGCTGGCGCACGTCGACGTGAAGGCGTCAGCCGTCGTCACCGGTGGGCTGTTCGCGCTGCTGCCCGGACGGGCGCTGGTGGCGGGGGTGCAGGACGGGCTGACGGGCTTCTACATCACCGCCTCCGCCCGTCTGCTGGAGGTCATGTACTTCTTCGTCGGCATCGTCACGGGCGTGCTGATCGTCCTGTACTTCGGCGTCAAGCTCGGCGGCACGCTGAACCCGGACCCGGCGCTCGTCATCAACGAGCGGCCGGTGGTGCAGATCGCCGCGTCGATGCTGCTGTCGCTGACGTTCGCGGTGCTGCTCCAGCAGGAGCGGTCGACCGTGCTGTGGGTGACCCTCAACGGGGGCGTGGCGTGGACGGTGTACGGCGCGATGCACTACGTCGCCGACATCTCGCCGGTGGCGTCCACGGCCGTGGCGGCGGGTCTGGTGGGCCTCTTCGGACAGCTGCTGTCGCGGTACCGGTTCGCTTCGGCGCTGCCCTACACGACGGCGGCGATCGGACCGCTGCTGCCCGGGTCGGCGACGTACTTCGGACTGTTGAGCATGGCGCAGAACGAGGTGGACAAGGGGCTGGTGTCCCTGGCGAACGCGGCGTCGCTGGCCCTGGCCATCGCGATCGGGGTCAATCTGGGGTCGGAGACCTTCCGGCTGTTCCTGCGGGTCGGCTCCCCCGGGAAGCGCCGGGCCGCGAAACGGACCCGGGGCTTCTAGCCGGAACGGCCGCCGCGCCCGGGGCTACTGCCCCCGGCGGTAGTCGGACGGGTACTGGCCCTGGCCGTACTGCTCCTGGCCGTACGGGTCCTGCCCGTGCTGCTGCCGGGGATACTGCTGCTGGCCGTACTGGTCCTGGCCGTACGGGTCCTGGCCGTACTGCTGCTGGGGATACTGCTGCTGGTCGTACCCCTGCTGCTCGTGAGGCTGCTGGTCGTACCCCTGCTGCGGCTGCTGCGCGTACTGCTGCTGGTCGTAACCGTAGCCCTGGTTCCAGTGCGGCTGCTCCTGCTGCCGGGGCTGCTGGTAGGGCTGCTCGTACCGGTCGCCGTACTGCTGGTCCGGTTCGACGCGGCGCAGCTGGGTCGTCGACGTGTCCATGGCCTGCGGGTGCCGGTACTGGGGGGCCTGCGGCTCCCGCGGGGCCTGCGGAGCGGCCTGGGCGGCCTTCTTCTCCTTGCCGCGGGCCCGCAGGAACTCGATCGCGATCGGGATCACGGAGATGAGGACGATCAGGATGAGGATCGCCTCGACGTTGTTCTTGACGAAGGCGATGTTGCCGAGCCAGGAGCCGAGCAGCGTGACGCCCGCGCCCCACAGGGCACCGCCGATGACGTTGAAGACCAGGAACGAGCGGTACTTCATGCCGCTGACGCCCGCGATGATCGGTGTGAAGGTGCGCACGATCGGCACGAAGCGGGCCAGGACCAGGGACTTCGGGCCGTACTTCTCGAAGAACTCGTGCGCCTTGGTGACGTTCTCCTGCTTGAACAGGCGCGAGTCGGGCCGGTTGAACAGGGACGGGCCGACCTTCTTGCCGAACATGTAGCCCGCCTGGTCGCCGAGGATCGCGGCGAGGCAGATCAGGGCGATCGCGCCCCACAGCGGGAAGTCCAGCTGGTTCGACGTGATCAGCAGGCCGCAGGTGAACAGCAGCGAGTCACCCGGCAGGAAGAAGCCGATGAGCAGCCCGGACTCGGCGAAGACGATGAGCAGCAGACCCCAGATGCTGTAGGTGTCGAGCAGATAGTTGGGATCGAGCCAGCTCGGGCCGAGGGCGAGTGTCATCACGGGTCCGGGCTCCTGAAGGGTGAAGGCGGCTGCGGCGCCCATCGAGGGCCGCACAAAGCTATCAACGTGGAGTGGCCGCCCCGGGTTCCACCGTGTGCCGGGCCTTGTTCGCCGCGATCGCGTCCCGCATGTAGACCGCCAGACCAGGCCGGATGGCCTCGTAGGTGGCGGTGAACCGCTCGTCGGTGACGTACATCTCACCGAGGCAGGCATGCATCTCGTGTCCGCAGTCGTAATACGCGCGCGTGATGCACCGGCGGTGCTCCTCGGCGACGTCCATGGCCGCCTCCGAGCCGGCGGGCACGCCACCGGCGAGCAGGGCGGCCATCCGGTGGTGGACCGCGTCCATCTCCTGGTTGATCCGCTTCCAGTCCTCCTTCGTGTACGAGGCGGTGCGGCGCCGCGACTGGCGGTACGCCTCCGTGTCGCCCCAGCGCTCCCGCGTCTCCTGCGCGTACTGGTCCGGGTCGAAGTCGCCGAACACCTCGAACTTCTCCTCCGGCGTCAGGTCGATGCCCATCGTGTGTGCCTCCATGGCGTGCTCCACGGCCGCGGCCATCTTCTGCAGCTTCTCGATCCGGGCGGTCAGCAGTTCGTACTGGCGGCGCAGGTGCGCGCGCGGGTCTGCTTTTCCGGTGGCCTGGTCGTCGAGCAGGGCCGCGACCTCGTCGAGCGGAAAGCCGAGCTCCCGGTAGAACAGGATCTGCTGGAGCCGGTCGAGGTCGGCGTCGTTGTAGCGCCGGTGTCCGGCGTACGTGCGCTCGCTGGGCACGAGCAGGCCGATCTCGTCGTAGTGGTGCAGGGTGCGCACCGTGATCCCGGCGAACCCCGCGACCTGTCCCACGGAGTAGTCCACTTTTCCGCTCCCTCGGTCGGTACGCCTCCACGCTGACGCCTCACGTCACGTGAGGTGCAAGCCGCATCCCGTTCAGGATGTTGTGTGACTTTTGTCCGCTTATGGTGAGCCCGTGGCCCAGGAGACGACGCAGCAGGCGCCGCCGAGCGCCCCGACGGCCCCGGCTCGGGCGCTGCTGCCGTTCATCCTGCCCGCCGTCGTGGTGGGGGTGGCCGCCGCCCTGGTCTTCGTCGGCGTGAGCACGGTGGCGGAGCAGCTCCAGCACGTGTTGTGGGGGCCCCTGCCGGACGCGCTCGGCGTGGGCCGCTACTCCGTGCTGTGGATGTACGTGATGCTCGTGGCGACCGGGATCGCCGTCGGGCTGGTGGTCTGGAAGGTCCCCGGCCACGCCGGGCCCGACCCGGCCACCCTCGGGCTGAACGCCCCGGTGATGCCGCCGGCCGTGCTGCCGGGCCTGGTACTGGCCACCGGGCTGATGCTGGCCGGCGGCCCGAGCCTCGGCCCGGAGAACCCGGTCATCGCCGCGAACGTGGGCCTGGCGGCCTGGCTCGGCGGGCGCTTCCTGCCCCGGACACCGGGCAGCCTGTGGCCGGTACTGGCCGAGGCGGGGACCATCGGCGCGCTGTTCGGCACACCGGTGGCGGCGGCGCTGGTCATCTCCGAGGCGCTGGCCGGGCAGCCGATGCGCGGGCGGCTGTGGGACAACGTCTTCGCGCCGCTGACCGCCGGCGCCTGCGGGGCCGTCACCACCACCCTGGTGGCCCATCCCACCTTCGACCTCGGGCTGCCGCCCCTGGGCCACCCGCACGGGCGGGACGTGGTGGCGGCTCTCGTGATCGCCTCGGCGGCCGCGCTGCTCGGCATGTGCGCCGTCTACGCCTTCCCGTACGTCCACGCGGCCTTCGGGCGGCTGCGGCACCCGATGCTGATGCTTCCGGCGGGCGGGGCCGTCCTGGGGGCACTGGCGGCCCTGGGCGGCCATCTGACGCTGTTCAAGGGGCTGTCGGAGATCGGGCAGCTGGCCCGCGACCCGCAGGGCTGGTCGGCGGGGCAGTTCGCCACGATGACGGTGGTGAAACTGGCCGCGCTGCTCGTCGCCGCGTCCTGCGGCTTCCGGGGCGGCCGGATCTTCCCCGCGGTCTTCGCCGGCACCGCCCTGGGCCTGTGCGCCCATGCGCTCGTGCCGGCCGTCCAGCCCTCGCTGGGCGTGGCCACGGGTGTCCTGGGCATGCTCTTGGCGATCACCCGGCAAGGCTGGGTGAGCCTGTTCACCGCCGCCGTCCTGGTCGCCTCGCCCAGCATCCTCGCGGTGCTGTGCATCGCCTCGCTGCCGGCGTGGCTGCTGGTGACGGGCCGTCCGCAGATGCAGCTCCGCGCGGACGGCACCCCGGTCCGCTGACTCCCACCCCCCTGGAGGCACCCCCATGGCGCTGCACAAAGGTTCCGAGAAGCACGAGGCGCGGACGGTGTCGGTCAACCCGTTCTTCGGGGAGGCCAACCCGGTCGGCGGCATGACCGAGGCACCGCCCAAGCACCGGCTCGCGGACACCCCGCTGCCCCCGTCCACGGCGTACCAGCTGGTCCACGACGAGCTGCTGCTGGACGGCAACTCCCGGCTGAACCTGGCCACCTTCGTCACCACCTGGATGGAGCCGCAGGCCGGGGTGCTGATGGCGGAGTGCCGGGACAAGAACATGATCGACAAGGACGAGTACCCGCGCACCGCCGAACTGGAGCGGCGCTGTGTGGCGATGCTCGCCGACCTGTGGAACGCGCCGGACCCGTCGGCCGCCGTGGGCTGTTCGACGACCGGGTCGAGCGAGGCGTGCATGCTCGCCGGGATGGCGCTGAAGCGGCGCTGGGCGAAGCGGAACGCCGACCGGTACCCGGGGGCGCGCCCCAATCTGGTCATGGGTATCAACGTCCAGGTGTGCTGGGAGAAGTTCTGCAACTTCTGGGAGGTGGAGGCCCGGATGGTCCCGATGGAGGGCGACCGCTTCCACCTCGACCCGCAGGCCGCCGTCGCGCTGTGCGACGAGAACACCATCGGGGTGGTCGGCATCCTCGGCTCGACCTTCGACGGCTCCTACGAGCCGATCGCCGACCTGTGCGCGGCCCTGGACGGCCTCCAGGAGGTCACCGGTCTGGACGTCCCGGTGCACGTGGACGGGGCCTCTGGCGCCATGGTCGCGCCGTTCCTCGACGAGGACCTGCTGTGGGACTTCCGCCTTCCGCGCGTGGCCTCGATCAACACGTCGGGGCACAAGTACGGGCTGGTCTACCCGGGCGTCGGCTGGGCGCTGTGGCGGGACAAGGAGGCCCTGCCCGAGGAGCTGGTCTTCCGGGTCAACTACCTCGGCGGAGACATGCCGACCTTCGCCCTGAACTTCTCCCGGCCCGGCGCCCAGGTGGTGGCGCAGTACTACACGTTCCTGCGGCTGGGCCGGGAGGGCTTCCGGGCGGTGCAGCAGTCCACGCGGGACGTGGCGACCTCGCTCGCCGGGAAGATCGAGGCCCTCGGCGACTTCCGCCTGCTCTCGCGCGGGGACCAACTTCCCGTGTTCGCGCTGACCATGGCCCAGGACGTCACGTCGTACGACGTCTTCGACGTCTCCCGGCGGCTGCGTGAGCACGGCTGGCTGGTGCCCGCCTACACCTTCCCGGCCAACCGGGAGGACCTGTCCGTGCTGCGGGTCGTGTGCCGCAACGGCTTCTCGCACGACCTGGCCGACCTGTTCGTGGCCGACCTGACCCGGCTGCTGCCCGAGCTGCGCCGGCAGCAGCACCCGCTGACCCGGGACAAGAAGGCGGCCACCGGATTCCACCACTAGGGCCTGTCCTCGGCCAGGGTCAGGGTTTCCGTCCGCGGCGCCCCGTCCCGGCCGGGCGCCGTCAGCGGTCGTCCTCCGGGTGCCGCTCCCCCGTCGCGTACGGGTTCTCCTGCCCCTCGGCGAGCACGCCGACGAAGGGCTCGCCCTCGCCCGCGAAGGTGTACGCGCCGGCCTCCAGGCGGGCGATCAGGCCCCGGGTCCAGTCCTCGTCGGAGTCGGCCGTGCGGATCCACAGGTGCATGATCTCGCCGATGTGGCCGAGCTGCCCGGGGCCGCCCTCGGGGACGTAGTGCTCGGTGACGGAGTCCCGCCAGCGCCCGATCCGGCGCAGCCGGTCCCGGAGCAGCTCCAGGACCTCGGCCCGGGGCAGCTCGACCAGGAAGCCGAGGGCCGCCGACTGGACGTCCGTCTTCTGGTCGTAGGAGACCAGGGACTCGCGCAGCAGCCGGAAGAACTCCTCCTCGCCGCTGTCCGTGATCTCGTACTCGGTACGCGGCGGCCCGCCCGCCGTGGACGGCGCGATCTCGTGCGCGCGCAGCAGCCCCTGCTTGGCCATCTGCTTCAGGGCGTGGTAGATCGAGCCCGGCTTGGCGTTGGACCACTCGTGCGCGCCCCAGTACTCCAGATCGCTCCGGACCTGGTAGCCGTGGGCCCGCCCGTGCTGGCGGACGGCACCGAGCACGAGAAGACGGATCGCTGACATGGGGTCCAGGTTAGGACCCCACGATCACCCCCAGGAGTCGCCCCGCTCCAGCGCCACCAGCTCGAACGCCGTCTTCCCGTCCAGCGACTCACGGAGGATGTCGGCGTGGCCGGCGTGCCGGGCCAGCTCCCGGATCAGGTGCAGTCCCAGCCAGCGCAGCGAGACACGGCCCTCCGGCGGGAACCAGGGGTCGGGTGGCAGCGGGAAGGTGTCGTCCAGGCTGGGCGCGGAGCGCAGGAGCTTCTCCGTCCCGGCGGCCACCTGCTCCCAGTACGCCAGCTGCGAGGCGACCGTCTCGTCACCGACCAGCTGGAAGGTCTCGTGCCAGTTGGACTCGTCGCGGTGGACCGCCGGCGGCTCCTGCCGGGCGCGGGCGGTCCAGCTCTGCTCCACCTCGGCGACGTGCTTGAGCAGGCCGCCCAGGGACAGCTCACCGGCGCTGGGACGGCTGCGGGCCTGCTCCTCGGTCAGCCCGAGCAGCGCCCGGCGGATCCCGCCGCGCTGCTCCTCGATGAACGCGAGCAGCGCACCCCGCTCGTCGCCCTTCGCCTCCGCCGGAACATGCGTGACCATGGCGTTCCGCCTTTCGTCTGGCTGTTCGCCGGGGCCGTTTCCCCGACATGAGAGACGCTACGGACCATTGAGGACAGCTGCTGTCCTCAATGGTCCGGGTGCGGGAAATCTCGATGGGAAAACCCCGATGGGAAACCTCGATGGGAAACCTCGATGGGAAACCTCATCGCCCCGGGCGCGGCGGAAAGGGGCGGGCAGGGCGCCTAGAAGGGGAACCCGCTGCGGCCGTGCTGCACCGAGATCCACTTGACCGTGGTGAACGCCTCCAGCGTCGTCTCGCCGTTGAGACGGCCGAGGCCGGAGTTCTTCTCGCCGCCGAAGGGCACGATCGGCTCGTCGTGGACGGTCCCGTCGTTCACGTGGAACATGCCGGTGTCGATCCGCTTGGCGAAGGCCACGCCCCGCTCGATGTCCCGCGTGTGCACGGCGCCACTGAGGCCGTACGGGGTGCCGTTGACGATCCGGACCGCCTCCTCCTCGCCGTCGAACGGGACCAGGAAGACGACCGGTCCGAAGACCTCCTGCCGGAGCAGCGCGGAGTCGGCGGGAACGCCGGTCAGCACACTGGGTCCGACCAGGTTGTCGGTCGTGGTGCCCCGCAGGAGGGCCGTGGCGCCCTCGGCGATGGCCTGCTCCACGGTGCCGGAGATCGCTCCCGCCTGCGCCGAGTTGATCACCGGGCCGATCACGGTCTGCGGGTCGCGCGGGTCGCCGACCTTGAGGGTCCGGACCTTGGCGACGAACTTCTCGGTGAACTCCTCGGCGACGGAAGCGTCCACGAGGACCCGGTTGGCGGCCATGCAGACCTGTCCCTGGTGCACGAACCGGCTGAAGACCGCCGCGTCCACCGCGTAGTCGACGTCGGCGTCGTCCAGCACCACCAGCGCGCTGTTGCCGCCCAGTTCGAGGACCGAGCGCTTGAAGTGCCTGGCGCACACGGTGGCGACGTGCCGGCCGATCTTGTCCGAGCCGGTGAAGGAGATGACCTTCGGGACGGGGTGCTCGATGAACGCGTCCCCTATCTCGGCGATGTCGGTGACGACGACGTTGAGCAGGCCGCCGGGCAGCCCGGCCTCCTCGAAGATCTTCGCGAGCAGGGTGCCGCCGACGACGGGAGTGTTCTGGTGCGGCTTGAGCACCACGGCGTTGCCGAGGGCGAGGGCCGGGGCGACCGACTTCAGGGACAGCAGGAAGGGGAAGTTGAAGGGGCTGATCACGCCCACGACGCCGACCGGTACCCGGTAGACGCGGTTCTCCTTGCCGTCGACCGGTGAGGGCAGGATCCTGCCCTCGGGGCGCAGCGCGAGATGGATCGACTCGCGCAGGAACTCCTTCGCCAGGTGCAGTTCGAAACCGGCCTTCACGCGCGTGCCGCCGAGCTCCGCGATGATCAGGTCGGCTATCTCCTGCTCATGCTCCTCTGTCCACCGCAGCGCCCGCTCGAGGACCGTGCGCCGGGTGTAGGGGTTGGTCTCGGCCCACGTCTTCTGGGCGCGGGCGGCGGCCCGGTACGCCTGGTCCACCTCGTCGACCGTGGCCACCGTGATCGAGGCCAGTTTCTCGTCGTCGTAGGGATTGAAGTCGATGACGTCCCAGGAGCCCGTGCCCGGGCGCCACTCGCCGTCGATGTACTGCCGGGCCAGGTCGGTGAAGTAGGACGCCATGTGATCCCTCAATCGCTAGCGGACGCCAGATCTACGCCAGGTCTGATCACACGTCATCGTAACTGTGAGGGAAGGGAGTTGAGCAGGGCGCCGGGTCAGGAGAGCTGCAGGAGACCGCGGAGCAGGTCCCGGCTCTCGTCCGGGCCGGGGCTGTCCTGCTGCAGCTCCTTCAGGGCCTGTTCGTACTGGGCGACGTCCTCGCGCTTGTCCAGGTAGAGGGCGCTGGTCAGCTGCTCCAGGTAGACCACGTCGGACAGGTCGGCGTCGGGGAAGCTGAGGATGGTGAAGGCACCGCTCTCGCCGGAGTGCCCGCCGAAGCTGAACGGCATGACCTGGAGCCGCACGTTCGGCCGCTCGGAGATGTCGATCAGGTGCTGGAGCTGGCCGCGCATCACCTCGCGGTCGCCGTAGGGGCGGCGCAGGGCGGCCTCGTCCAGGACGATGTGGAACTCGGGTGCGTTGGGGGAGAGCAGGTACTTCTGCCGCTCCAGGCGCAGGGCGACCCGGCGTTCGACGTCGGCGACGCTCGCGCCCTTCATACCGCGCCGGACCACCGCGCGGGCGTACTCCTCGGTCTGCAGCAGGCCGTGCACGAACTGCACCTCGTAGGCGCGGATCAGCGAGGCGGCGCCCTCCAGGCCCACGTAGGTGGGGAACCAGCTGGGCAGGACGTCGGTGTAACTGTGCCACCAGCCCGCCACGTTGGCCTCCCGGGCGAGGGAGAGCAGCGACTCGCGCTCCGCCTCGTCGTTGATGCCGTAGAGCGTCAGCAGGTCTTCCACGTCTCTGGTCTTGAAGCTCACCCGGCCCAGCTCCATCCGGCTGATCTTCGACTCGGAGGCGCGGATCGAGTAACCCGCCGCCTCGCGCGTGATGCCCCGCGCTTCCCGCAGTCGCCTGAGTTGCGAGCCGAGCAGCATCCGCCGCACCACCGATCCGGGCTCTCCCGCGCTCACGTTCGCCAGCCTCCCCTACCGTCTTCAGGGGCCGAAGTCTGCCACTAAAACACTTCGAGCAGTACTCGTCCGGTTACGGAAACGGAAAGAGCTCGGCCGTTTCTGCCCGGGTCCGGATCGGGAAGAGGTCCGGACCTCTGGCAGGTCCGGCATGAAGATGGCAGAAAAAATGGCCAAGAAGCGGTACGGGCAGTGTCATTTCGGTCTCGTGCACGTGCATCTGCCCTTGCATCTGCTCTGCCCATCCGAAACCATGGGTGCCGCGCCACCGCTGCATCGCAACGACCGCGAATTCCCGGGAGTGCCTCGCATGGGGACGAATGGATCGACCATGCTCAAGCCGTTACGGCAGGGCCTTCCGCCGCTGGATCCCGCCGCCGTGTCCGATGCCGCCTCCTGCGCCCTCCCCGCCCGTTACGAAGCCGTGCGCGAGGCCCGGCGCTTCACCCGGGACACCCTGGACAAGTGGGACGCCGGCGACCGCTTCGACGACATATGCCTGGTCGTCTCCGAACTCGTCACCAACGCCCTGCGCCACGCCGTGCCGTCCGACCCGCCGTGCCGTACCGACGAGCACCACCCGTCCGTACGGCTGCATCTGATGCGCTGGACCGAGCGGCTGGTGTGCGCGGTGCGCGACCCGAGCCACGAGACGCCCGTCCCGAGGGACTCGGACGACTTCTCCGCCGAGTCGGGCCGCGGCCTGTTCCTGGTCGACTCCTTCGCGGACAGCTGGGGCTGGCATCCGCTGGCCGGCACCCTCGACGGCAAGGTGGTCTGGGCGCTGTTCCGGCTCCGGACGGCCGGCTGATCCGGCACCTCACCGACGGACGCCCGGTATCTACGCGCGTACACCCGTCACGGTCGCCGCCGCCTGGACCATCGTGCGTACAGCCGTCGCCGGTGTCGCCACGCGGGCGCGCGCCAGGGTGGGCGGCACCGCCGGTGCGCTCGCCCGACATCGTTGCCACCGTCCGCGACGGCCGGCGCCGGCGGTCAGCTCGCGATCAGGTGGTCGAACTCGCCGTCCTTGACACCGAGCAGCATCGCCTCGATCTCCGCGCGCGTGTAGACGAGCGCCGGGCCGTCCGGGAAACGCGAGTTGCGTACGGCGACCTCACCGCCCGGCAGCCGCGCGAACTCCACGCAGGAGCCCTGCGAGTTGCTGTGCCTGCTCTTCTGCCAGGCCACTCCGTCCAGCTGCGTGGCAGCCATGCCGTTGTACACGTCGTACCCCCCGTACACGCTGTCAACGTCGCGGTCCACAGGTCGCTCCCCGGTGGTGGTGGCGCACTGGCTGGTGAGGCCATAGATGCTGTAGTCAACTGATCCGGATCATAGCTCTCTTCACGTGCAGGTGCAGGAGCAGATGCACGTGCACGAGGGGTGGTCCCGCGGTTACAGCTTTGACGTGTGCTTTACCCGGGCTGCTCCAGCACCTGCCCGCGAGCAGGCAGGACATGTCGCTGCCCGCCCCGGCCCACGATCCTGTGCGCCATCGCCCGAGCCGGACCGTCCGGGCCGAACCCCTCGTGCACTAGGAACAGACGCGTACCGTGCCCATCCTGTTCCAGGGTCCGGGTGACGGACCGGTCCGCGGGGTTGGCCGGATCGGCGTCCGTCCACCGGAGGGACAGCGTCCGCTCGGTGTCGTAGGCGAGCGCCCTCATCTCTACGACGCCGGAGAAGGCGGTGTGGGGACGCGGGGCGGAGGTCGTCCGGTACCGGTGGCCGACCGACGCGGATCGTGGGTGTCCGGCCGGTCCCCTCCCCGCGACCCGGGCAGTCGCTCTCCTGGTGTTGACCTTACTGCTGGTAGCTTGCGCTGCGGGCCGTCCGGCTCGGGCGGCCGGCCGCTACCTCTTGGGGGCTTCCGGTGACGTGTGCGACAGCGAGAGTACGGAGCGCGGCCCTGGCCGTGGGACTGGTGAGCGCGCTGGCGCTGACGGCGTGCGGCGGCGGCTCCGGGAGCGGCGCCCCGTCCGCGCCGAGCACGTCCACGGCACCGTCGGCGGACACCGTCTCCCCTTCCGCGACCGGCGCCGCCGCCGGGATCCAGGGCAGCTGGATCACCACCGCCGGCGGCAAGATCGTGGCCCTGGTGATCAGCGGGCAGCGGGCCGGGATCTTCATGACCGGCGGAACCATGTGCAACGGGACCGTGGGGGCCGCGAAGGGCACGCAGAAGATCCACCTGACCTGTGCGGGCGGTGCCAAGGACCGGACCACCGGCACGGTCGACTCGGTCGACGGCACGACGCTGAAGGTGACCTGGTCGGGCAGGACCGGCCAGGAGTCCTACACCAAGGCGGAGGGCGGGAAGCTGCCGTCGGGGCTGCCGAGACGGTGAAGGTGAAGCGGCGCGTACGACGCTGAAGGTGAAGCGGCGCGTACCGGGTGGCGGGGCGGGTGTCCCACGGGACGTGTGGGCGGCTGGTCCGGCGGGTTGTTCCGAGACGGCCGGCGGGCGGACGTCCCCCGGGGACCCGCGGAGCGATTGCTCCGAACGGTGGATCCGCGGGGGCGCGCGAGCGGGGTCCGGGTGCAGGCGCCATGATGCAAGGGCACCGTCACCACCAGGACAGGGACCCGCTCATGCGCGCCATTCCGCTCACCGTCACCGCCCTCGCCGCCGCCCTGCTGCTGACCGCCTGCGACGACGGTGGCGGCAAGAACGGGGACAGCGCCGACTCGGCCTGCAAGATCGGCGGGGTCTCCATGCAGATCGGGTCGGCGAGTGTGGCTCCGGCCGCCGGGGACAGCGGCGAGATCCCGGTGAGCATCACCAACCAGAGCGCCCCCTGCACCCTGGAGGACTTCCCGGCTGTCACGCTGAGCACCGGCGGCGCCGAGAAGCCCGTGCCCGTGCTCAAGGACGCGAAGGCCCAGAAGCTGAAGCTCGCCAAGGGCGACTCCGCGACCTTCTCCATCAGCTACGTGCGGGGCAAGGACGGTGACGCGAACGCCGTGGCGGCGAAGAGCGTGACGATCAGGCTGCCCGGAGCCGACGCCGGCCAGAGCTACCCCTGGAAGTACGGCCCGGTCGCCGGGAAGGCCGACGGGAGCGGACCGGACGCCTCCGTGAGCGCTTTCCAGCAGGTCGGCGACTGACACTCACTCCAGCCGCGGGCGGGCCCTGACCTGTGCCCGGTCCGCCGCGCGGGCGCCCTCGGTCCAGCCCGCCGCGTCGCTGACGCCGCGCAACCGGGTCGTGGTGGTCTCCGGGAACATGCGCTCCAGCCGGCCGGTGACGGCTGTCGCGCGCGTGGCCAGCACCGGCAGCAGGTCCTGGGTCACCTGGGTCTCGGCGGCAGCCGCGAGCCGGTCCCCGACGCGGTGGGCGTAGGCCGCGAGGAACGACTGCCGGAAGGTCTTGGTCCGCCTGCGCCCGCCGGCCCGCTGGGCGGCTTCCGCCTTGGCCATCGCGTGCGTGGCCTGTACCAGCAGCGAGGTGTGGAGCAGCTCGACCGCCTGGAGATCCGCCTCGAAGCCGACGACCGTGGAGAAGCCGAGCGGTTCGTTCCACACCGCGCGGCAGTGGTTCGCCGTGGCCACCGCGTCCAGCAGGACCGCCTTGGCCTGCTCGTACGGCGGCTCGACCCCGATGCGGCAGGCCCCGGGCGCGTCCGGCGCGGGTGCCCCGGCGGCGAGCAGCGCCTCGTCGACGCTGTGCCGGGCCATCAGCTCCTGCGCCTTGGCGCTGAGCGCCTCCGCCTCCTCCGGATAACCGGTCGCCTCGGCCTTGGCGAGCAGCGCGCGGATCCGGGCGAGCATGCGGGAGGCAGCCGGGCCGGGGGAACGGCGGGGTTCCTCCTCCAGGGGCTCCAGGGTGGGCAGGCGCAGCAACAGGCGGTACAGCTCCAGGACGGCCGTGGCGTGTGAGAAGCGGTCGGCGGTGCGCTCGGGGCCGGCGGGCAGCTCCGTCAGCTGGCCGGCCCAGCGGCGCCCGCGCGGGCGGTCCCGCCCGGCCTGGGCCCGGATCAGCGCGGCGGCGAGGCGCATGTGTTCGTCCGTCAGCTCGCGCCGCACCAGCCGTACGACGTCGGCGGGCTGCCAGCCGCGCCGCCAGGCCGTCGCCACGAAGTCCTCGCCGCGCCGCGCGAGTTCGGCGTCGGCGGCCGGGTCGGCGGCGAGCAGGGAGGCACCCGTGTCGAGGCCGGTGTCGGTGTCGTCGTAGAGGGCGGCCCGGAAGGCCCGCTCGACGGTGCTGGCGGTACTGGTCACACCGCCGATCGTGCCACGCACCACCGACAGTGGACGACGACCGTCCACAACCTGTGGACAGCGGACGCGTGCGGGCGGACCGGCGGGGACGGCGACGGAACACCATTGTCAACCATCAGTTGACACCCCGAGAGTGACAACCTACGGTTGACATCATGGTGAGCAACCCGAACATCACGGCATCTGTGCGCCTCGACGACCTCATCGAGGCCATCAAGAAGGTTCACCCCGAACCCCTCGACCAGCTCCAGGACGCGGTGATCGCCGCCGATCACCTCGGAGACGTCGCCGACCACCTGATCGGGCACTTCGTCGACCAGGCCCGCCGTTCGGGCGCGTCCTGGACCGACATCGGCCGCAGCATGGGCGTGACCCGGCAGGCGGCGCAGAAGCGGTTCGTACCCAAGGAGTCCGCCGACCTCGACCCCAGCCAGGGCTTCACCCGCTACACCCCGCGCGCGCGGAACGTGGTCATGGCCGCGCACAACGAGGCCGTGGCCGCCCGCAACGCCGAGGGCCGCCCCGAGCACCTGGTCCTCGGCCTGCTGGCCGAGCCCGAGGGCCTGGCCGCCAAGGCGATCACCGCGCAGGGCGTGCTCCTGGACGCCGTACGCCAGGCGGCGACCGCCGCGCTGCCGCCCGCCGCGGACGACGCCCCCGACCTGGTCCCCTACGGCCCCGAGGCCAAGAAGGTCCTGGAACTCACCTTCCGCGAGGCCCTGCGGCTCGGCCACAACCACATCGGCACCGAACACCTCCTGCTGGCCCTGCTGGAGCACGAGAACGGCCAGGGCGTCCTCAACGGCCTCGGCATCACCAAGCCGGTCACCGAGGAGCGGCTCGCCCGGATGCTGGCGCTGCTGCTGGAGGCGAAGCCCGACACGAGCGGCTCGCAGGAGTAGAACCGCAGGTCAGCCGGCTTGTCACCGCGGGGCAGCCGGATTGTCAGACCTCCCTGCCACACTCGCAGTCATGACCGACCGGTGGGCGCTCGCACCGGCCGAGGACGGAGGCGTGGACGTCGCCCCCCTCGGCCCGGACGGGCTGCCCGCCGGACCGGTGCGGCGGGAGAGCGATCCCGCCGGGGCGGTGCGGAGCCGCCCGGAGGTGACGCGTTGGGTGTGGCGGTCGACCGCCGAGGTCTATCCGCGCCTGCTCGCCACGGGGGTGCGAGTGGAGCGGTGTTACGACGTCGAGGACGCCGAGACACTCCTGCTGGGCCACGAGGGCCGGTACGGCGAGCCGCACTCGGCCGCCGCCGCCCTGGCCCGCCTCCGCGGCGGCCCCGTCCCGCCCGACCCGCCCCAGCGCGCGGCCGAACCGGGCGCCCAGTCCCCGCTCTTCGAGCCCGCCGGCATCCGTCTGCCCCTGCCCGACCTCCTCGCGGTCTACGCCGACCAGCTGCGGCGGCACGAGAAGACCGCCCACCCGGACCGGATGCGGCTGCTGACCGCCGCCGAGTCGGCCGGGATGCTGGTGGCCGCCGAGCTGAACCACACGGGGCTGCCCTGGAGCGCCGAGGTGCACCGCGAGCTGCTGCACACCCTGCTCGGCGAGCGGTACGCGGGCGGTGGCGAGCCGCGCCGCCTCGCCGAGCTGGCCGACGAGGTGTCCGCCGCCTTCGGCCGCCGGGTGCGCCCCGACCTGCCGGCCGACGTGGTCAAGGCCTTCGCGCAGGCCGGGATCAAGGTGAAGTCCACCCGGCGCTGGGAGCTACGGTCCGTCGACCACCCGGCCGTCGCACCCCTGCTGGAGTACAAGAAGCTGTACCGCATCTGGGTGGCGCACGGCTGGTCCTGGCTGCAGGACTGGGTGCGCGACGGCCGGTTCCGCCCCGAGTTCCTCGCCGGCGGCACGGTCACCGGGCGCTGGGTGACGAACGGCGGAGGGGGCCTGCAGATCCCCAAGGTGATCCGCCGGGCCGTGGTCGCCGACCCCGGCTGGCGGCTGGTGGTGGCCGACGCCGACCAGATGGAACCGCGCGTGCTGGCCGCGATCTCCCGCGACCCCGGCCTGATGGAGGTGGCCGGCCGCGAGAGCGACCTCTACCAGTCCGTCTCCGACCGCGCCTTCTCCGGCGACCGGGACCAGGCCAAACTCGCCGTACTCGGCGCGGTCTACGGCCAGACCTCCGGCGACGGCCTGAAGAACCTCGCCGCGCTCCGCCGCCGCTTCCCCAAGGCCGTCGCCTACGTCGACGAGGCGGCCCGCGCGGGCGAGGAGGGCCGGCTGGTGCGCACCTGGCTGGGCCGCACCTGCCCGCCGGCCGCCGGGACGGGCGAGGACGCGGCGGAGGAGGCCGGCATCCCGGTCGGCGAGGAGGAAGCCGACGGCCCGGCCGGCTGGGTCCCCGGGTACGCCTCCACGAACTCCCGCGCACGCGGCCGCTTCGCACGGAACTTCGTCGTGCAGGGTAGCGCCGCCGACTGGGCCCTGCTGCTGCTCGCCGCGCTGCGGCAGGCCTGCGCGGAGCTGAGGGCCGAGCTGGTCTTCTTCCAGCACGACGAGGTGATCGTGCACTGCCCCGCCGAGGAGGCCGACGCCGTCGTCCGGGCCATCCGCGAGTCCGCGGCCCTCGCCGGCCGGCTGACCTTCGGCGAGACACCGGTGCGGTTCCCGTTCACGACGGCGGTGGTGCGGTGCTATGCCGACGCCAAGTGAACTGTTGCGCAAGGCCCGCTCGGCCCTGTGCAAGCTCACGCGGTTCTGCCGGGAGCGCCGGTCAGCCCCCGAGAAGCTCGCGCAGCTCCGCCAGGACCGCCAGAACCGCCTGATCGTCCGTGCCGTCCAGCGCCGCCCGCGCCGCGCGCCAGGCGTCGTACGCCTCCGCCCGCCGCCCCTGCTCGCGCAGCAGGAACCCGTGCTGGTGCAGGGCCAGGCCGCCCATGTACCGGTCGGCGCGGTCGTCGGCCCGGCGCAGCAGCTCGGCACACTCGCCGGCCGCCCGCTCGTACTCCCCCAGCTGCCGCAGCGCCCGGACCAGGCCGAGCCGGGTCTGGGACTCGCCGTGCCAGTCGCCGTGGACGCCGAGGATGCGCAGGCTCTCCTCGAAGTGACGGGCGGCCGAGTCCGGTTCGCCGAGGGTGAGATGGGCGTAGCCGATGTTGCAGTGCGCCGAGTGCCGCACGATCACCGCGCCGATCGTGTCCCCGATCGCCAGCGAGCGCCGGTGCTGTTCGATGGCGGCGCGCGGATCGGTGTGCTCGTAGAGGTTGCCGAGGTGGCTGCGGGTGACGGCCTCGCCGTAGGGGTCGTTCAGCAACCGCGAGTAGGCGAGGCTCTGCCGCAGCGCCTCCCCCGACTCCTCGAACCGCCCGAGCCCCTCCAGCAGCAGCCCGCGGTTGTTCAGACAGCGCCGGATCCGGGAGGCCGTGCCCAGCCGCGCCCAGATCTCCAGGGCCCGGTCGGTGAGGGCGAGGGCGTCGTTCTGCCGGCCCGTCAGGAAGTGCAGGGCGGCGAGATCGCCCAGCGCGTACGCCTCGGCGGCCGGGTCCCCGAGCCGTCGCGCCACACCGAGCGCGGCCTGGCCCAGCACCTCCATCTCGGCCACCCGTCCGCTGCGCTGCACGAAGGGGAAGAGCAGCCGTGCGAGCACCGACAGGTGGGCGGCCGTGCGCGGATCGTCGGTGCCCGCGTTCCGCGCCACCAGGGCGACGACGTTCTCCAGCTCGACCTCGCCCCAGGCGAAGGCTTCCTCGGCCGACTCGAACGGCGCCAGCGCGGCCAGTTCCGCCGTGTGCCCGGACAGCTGCGCGGCGGTCGGCCGCCGCCGGTCGTCCTGATCGAGTCCGGGCTCCACGACCGCCGTCAACACGCGCTCGGCAACGGCGGCGTACCAGCGAAGGGCGATGAGGTCGGGGGTGCCGAGGGTCTCGGCAGCACGGGTGGTGCGGTGCGGCCCTACGGCGGGGGCGGGGGCGGGGGCGGCATCGGTGGCGTCTGTGGTGCCGGTGGGGTCTGTGGGGTCTGTGGTGGTGCTGCCACTGGTGCCACTGGTGCCGGTGGGGGCCGGACCGGCCGTGCCGCGTGTGCCGCCCGAGCCGACTGTGCCGTCCGTGCCGCCGCGCGCCTCGGTGGCGTTCGCGGGTGCGGACGGGGCGGCGGTCCGTGGGTCGGTGGCGTCCGCCAGTTCGCGGGCGAAGTCGCGGACCAGGTCGTGGGGTGCGTAGCGGCCGTACGCCGTCTCCTCCAGCAGGGCGACATCGACCAGGCGGTCCAGCGCGGCCTCGGCCCGCCGCTCGTCGGTGCCGGTGAGGCGGGCGATCAGCGGGGCGCCGTAGGTCGGCAGGTCGAGCGCGCCGATGCGGCGCAGGGCGCGGGCAGCGTCCCGGTCGGCCTCGCGCTCGGCGGCGGCCAGCGCGTCGTGGGCCACGGCCAGGGAGCGGCGCACGCTCAGGTCGTCGTACTCCAGATGGCGCAACCGTCCTCCGGTGTCGGCCAGTTGACCGGCCAGCACGTCCGGGGTGAGGGCCCGGCGGGCGGCGAGCCGCGCGGCGACCACGCGCAGCGCCAACGGGAGCCGGCCGGTCAGCTCGACCAGGGCGTGGGTGGCGTCCAGTCCCGGGCGTCCGCTCACCGCGCGGAGCAGGGCCGCGCTGTCCTCGCCGGTCAGCGGCGAGAGCGGGAAGCGGCGGGCGCCGTCGAGCGCGGTGAGCGGCGAGCGGCTGGTGACGATCACCGCGCAGCCGGGCCCGGCCGGCAGCAGGGGCCGTACATGGGCCGCGTTCGCGGCGTCGTCCAGCACCAGCAGGGTGCGGGCGGGCGCGAGCAACGACCGGAACAGCGCGGCCGCCGCATCGGGGTGTTCGGGGATGTTCCGCGGGTCCACGCCGAGGTCGCGCAGTAGCGCGGTGAGCGCCTGCGTGATGGTGAGCGGGGTCATGCCCGGGGTCGCACCGTGCAGGTTGACGTAGAGCTGACCGTCAGTGAAACGTTCCCTCAGCTCATGGGCGACGTGCAGGGCCAGAGCGCTCTTGCCTACGCCGGCCATTCCGCTGATCACCGCGACGGCGGGGGCCGGGGCGCACGGCTCGGTCAACGCCCGTCCCAGCTCGCGGCACACGTCGTCCCGCCCGGTGAAATGGGCGGGCGGTGCCGGCAGCTGAGCCGGACGCGGGGTCTGCCGCGCGGCCGGTACGGCGCCGTCCCGCGGGGTGTCGGGGGTGTCGGGGGACCCCGGAGACCCGGGAGACCCGGGGGTCGCAGCAGAGGGCTCCTGGGCGACAGGGAACGCGGAGGAGCCGGGGGACACGGGGGACCTGGAGCCCGCCGGAATCTGCGGGTCCGCCGGAGCCGTGGGGTTCGTGGGGTTCGTGGCCGTGTCGGTGGGCACCACGCCTTCCGGCTGCGGGTGTCCCGGCCGGCCGGCCGGCTGCCGGTCGCCGTACGCCCCCTGCCGCCACTGACCCCCGCCGCTCCCCCGCAGTACCTCGACGTGCGCCTCGCGGACCGCCGCGCCGGGTTCGATGCCGAGTTCCTCCACCAGGCGGCTGCGCAGGTCACGGTGGACGGCGAGGGCCTCGGCCTGGCGCCCGGTGCGGTGCAGGGCGAGCATCAGCTGACGGTGGTACGCCTCGCGCAGCGGATGCTCGGCGACCAGGGCCGCGAGTTCGGGGACGAGGGCGGCCAAGCGGGCGCCCCCGAGGGAGAGTTCGGCGTCGTAGCGCCACTCCAGCAGAAACAGCCGGGCCTGCTCCAGGCGCTGCACGAGGGCGTAACCGCCGATGTCGGCGGGCAGCCCACTGAGCGGGGTGCCGCGCCACAGCGACAGCGCGGCGGTGCAGGACCGCACCACGCCCGCCCAGTCCCGCCGGGCGTGCGCGGCCCGTGCCCCGGCGACCCGGGCGTCGAAGACGTGCACGTCCAACTCACCGTGGTCGACCCGCAGCACATAGCCGGGCGGTACGGCCCTGAGCCGCTCGGGGTCGTCCAGGAGGCGGCGCAGCCGGGTGACGTGGTTGTGCAGGGAGGCCTGCGCGGAGACGGGCGGCGCGCCGCCCCACAGGGCGTCCTTCAGCGACTCGACCGACACGACCCTGCCGGGCTCCAGCAGCAGCGCGGCGAGCAGGGCGCGGACCTTGGGACTGCCGATGGCCCGGACGTGGTTGTCGGGGTTGCCTGGATTGAGGGGGTCGGCGGGGTCAACGGGGCTGGCGGGGTTGCCGTCGGCCCTCCCGGCGGGGCTGCCGGGAGAGGCATCGCCGTAGGCCCCGGAGGACCCGGAGGACCCGGAGGGGGTGTCGTAGGAGATCCCGTAAGGCGGTCGGTCGTAGAGGACCGGCGGCCCCAGCAGTCCGAAGCGCAGCTCGCACCGGCGCATCACGCCGCTCCACAGCCTTTCCGGGCGGTCGGGGCCGCCCGTGCTCCGCGGCGGGCGTGCGCCCGCCGTTGTCTGGCGGAATCCCGCCCTGTCCACAACGGTTTCCCGCCACCTTCTGTCTGCCGGTACGGCACCGGAATCCGCCCCTCCAACGGGCCGTTGCCGTTACCTCCGGACGACTTCCAGCCAACCGGTTCGCGGCCCACCGACGAACCGTTGGCCACATGTTAGCGATCCGTTGGCGAATCCTGATGTGATCATTCCATCGGATCTGGCTCGACGGCGCGCGCGTATGTCGCGTAACTCGGGGGAGTGTCGCCGTAGGCCGGATCCGGGGACGACAAGGGCCCCGGCCGTCGGAGGTGAACGACCGGGGCCCCCGTCCCGTTTCCGCGTGCCGGCCACTCGCCCGGCGCCCTCGCCGCGCCCGGCCGCGAACCGCTTACCCGGACCCTGAGCGCCCCTGGCCGCATCCCGCCGCCGGAGTTCGGCTCACCCCGCGCTCCGCGACCGCCGGCCCCGCTCGCCGGCCCCGCTCGCCCGCTCAGATCACCGGTGGACGCCCCAGCCGGGTGAGCCGCCACACCGTCCGCCAGCGCATCGGGCGCCGTTCACCGGCCGGCTCCCGCAGCCCCTCCGCGAACCCGCCGAACCACGCCTTGAGCCCCGCCAGGGAGCGGGTGCGGGCGAGGGTGAGGAGCGTCCACACCCCGAGGTGCACCGGGACGAGCGGCAGGGGCAGCCGGCGCCGGACGAGCCAGACGCGGTTGCGGGCGTTGACCCGGTAGTAGATGGCGTGCCGGGCAGGTGAGGTCCGGGGGTGCCGGAGGAGCAGCTCGGGGGCGTAGAGGATCTTCCAGCCGGCGTCGACGGCCCGCCAGGCGAGGTCGGTCTCCTCGTGGGCGAAGAAGAACTCGGCGGGCCAGTCCCCGGTCTCCGCCAGCATCGCCGTCCGAAGGGCGTGCCCGCCACCGAGGAACCCGGTGACGTAACCGCCGCGCAGCGGGTCGGACTTGCCCACCCTGGGCACGTGCCGCTGCTGGGTGTCGCCGTGCTCGTCGGCGATGCGGAAGCCGACGATGCCGAGGCGCGGGTCGGCGGCGTACAGGTCGCGTACCCGGCGCAGCACGTCGGGATCGACGAGCAGGCCGTCGTCGTCCAGCTCCACGACGACGTCCACGTCCCCGAAGTCACGCAGCCGGGAGAGGGCGACATTCCGGCCGCCGGGACAGCCGAGGTTCTCCTCGACGTCGATGGTCGTGACCTCGCCGGGCAGGGAGAGCCGCCGGCCGAACTCGGGCAGCCGGCAGCCGTTGCCGACGATCACGATGCGCGCCGGGGCGAGGTCCTGCTTGGCCACGGACTCCAACAGGGCGTCGACCTCGGCGGGCCGGTTGCCCATCGTCACCACGGCGACGGCGATCCTCGGCTCCACCACGTCCCTCACCCCATCCGGCCGAGTGGCGGCAACGCTCCCTGACCGCGCACTGCCCACCGTTCACCAAGATGTTGCCTCAGGTCCGCTGGTTCCTCTGACGCCCATTCACTTTGCCGGGTCTTTAATCCGGTTTTATGTCCACGTTTCCCGGTCCCGCTCCGACGGACGCTTCAGCCCCCTGCCGGCTGGGACCCGGAGCCGGCCCCCCGAGACCGGAAACGCCCCTCCACGCGACCCGAACGAGCCGCCCGCCGGACCCGTGAGGGCGCCGCCCGGCCCACGCCCGGCACCGGACCGAGAGAACGCCGAAACCCCAGGTCGAATCGCCTCCGACCTGGGGTTCCCTCGTCCTGCCGAGTTACGAGGCGCCGTCCTCCGAAGGAGCCTGCCGCCGGCGCGCGTCCCGCACCGCGGTGTAGGCCCGGAGGGTGACGTCGATCAGCAGGGCCAAGGCCGTGATGGCGTCGGTCAGGGCACTCATACTTTCCACGGTCGTCGTTCCGTCCTCTCTTCGCACCTGCCAAGGCGGTCGCTGCGATCGCCGTGTGACCAATTGGCGTCGATCGGGCGTCGGGAACCCAGCGGGGTGGAAAAGTGGGGACCGGTGGGGACGGCGCGAGACGGGCGTGGACGGACCGGCGTGCACGAGGAGGGGGGGGTGGCGAAGCATGACGGAGGAGTCTCAGGTCGGTCTGCCGCCAGTGGCGGAGTTCGCGGCATGGCTCGTCGAGCTGAAGGTCCGCAGCGGTGATCCCACCCTGGACCAGCTGTCGCGGCTGACCGGCCGGGTACCGCGCGGGCACCCGGTGCCGAAGTCGACGTTGGGTAAGGCGTTCCAGGGCCGGAGCCTCCCGTCACTCGATGTGGCGGTGTCGGTCGCCCAGGCTTGCGTTCTGTACGCGGGTGGAACCACCGAGGCCATGTCCGCCACCCGCGAGGCGTGCGCGGACCGCTGGATACGGGCGAAGTCCTCCGAGCAGGTGGCGAAGATTCGCCGTAAGCCACCGGAGAAGCCGTTGGAGGAGTCCGATCTCGCGGCGATCCGGCAGAGCTCCGAGGCCGAGGAGGCGTTTCTCGCCAAGTACTACCGCTGCATGACGGCATCGCTGGACCGGATGGAACTCTTCGGTGTCACCCTGCGCCAGCAGGACTTCAGCTACCGGATGAGTACCTCGTACATCAGCCTCAACGCGGTGCGGCACGTCTCGACGCCTCCGTACCAGGCTCAGACACCGGCACCGGCCTCGTACGCGGCCGGTGACAGCGGGCCCCTGCGGGTGGAGTACGCCATCGCTCGCTCCCGGCGGGTTCTGATCCGGGGAGACGCGGGGTCGGGCAAGACGACCTTGTTGAAGTGGATCGCCGTAGGTGCCATGCACAGCACGCTGCCGGCCCCCATGGAGATGTGGAACCGGGCTGTGCCGTTCTTCGTCCCGCTGCGGCATTTCGCCAGGGAACTGCCCACGCCGGAGCAGTTCCTGGACTACGCGGCCCGGACCCTGGCCGCGGCCGCGCCGCCGGACTTCGTGCGGAACGCCCTCGACTCCGGTCACGCCATTCTGTTGATCGACGGCGTGGACGAGCTGCCCAGCGGGCGCCGGGGGGAAGTCCGGGACTGGCTTCGCGAACTCACGCACAGCTACGAGAAGTGCCGCTATGTGATCACGTCCCGGCAGGCCGCCATCGGCAGCGGGTGGCTTGCCGATACGGGCTTCCTGTCTCTGGAGCTCACTCCGATGAGCCTCTCCGACCAGAACCTTTTCATCTCGCACTGGCACTCCACCATGCAGTCGGCCGTGGGTGACGAGCAGGAACGGGACCGGCTGCGCGAACACGAGAAAGCCCTCGTGCGGAGCATGGCCGAACGCCGTGAGTTACGCCGGCTCGGAAGCAACCCCCTTCTGTGCGCCCTGCTCTGCGCTCTGCACTGGGACCGGGAGATGCACCTGCCCAACGACCGGCTGAAGCTTTTCGAGGCAGCCCTGGAGATGTTGCTGGTACGACGCGATCAGCAACGGAACATCGCCGGGGACGCCGTCCGCCTCAGCACCGGGGTCCAGGAGCTGATCCTCAGGAAGCTCGCCTACTGGATGATCCGCAACGACCTCACCGAGGTCTCCCTGGAGCAGATGTCGGAGCGGGTGGGGAGCTATCTGGGGGAGACCCTGGACGACACGCTCGACCCAGCCGCCGTGGCTCAGCACCTTCTCGTCCGTACCGGGCTGCTGCGCGCCCCTGCTGTCGGCCGCGTCGACTTCGTGCACCGTACGTTCCAGGAGTATCTGGCCGCGGACCAACTGCTCAACGACGACGACCTCAACTTCCTGATCAAGCACGCACACGAGGACCAGTGGCAGGACGTCGTCGTCATGACCTCCGGGCGGGCGCGCGACTCGGAACGCAACCATCTCGTCAAGGCCCTGCTGAAGCGAGCCCGCAGGGACAGGGCGCATCGCGTGCGGTTGATCGTGCTCGCCGTCGACTGCGCGGGCAACGCACCCTCGCTCGCTGCCGACCTGCGACGGGAGACGCAGACGCGGGCACAGGAACTGATCCCGCCCCAGGACAGGAAGCAGGCGGAGGCGCTTGCCTGTCTGGGCGAGGTGGCACTGGATCAGATGCCCATGCCGACGTCCGGGCTGGGGACACACGAGGTGGAAGCGATCCTGCACACCTGCCGGCTCGTCGGCGGCGTGGCCGCCTTACGGCTTCTGGCGCAGTACGCCAGACATTTCGATCAAGCCATCGAGCGCCAACTGATCGAAATGTGGCCCGACTTCGATCGCGGCGAGTACGCACGCGTCGTACTGTCCGCCCTGTCCGAGATCAGCTGGCTCGCCGTGGACGCGGAACTGTTTCCGTACCTGTCGTGCCTCACCAACCTCGTCCGGCTTCGGATCGACGGTCCGGTGCCGACCTACGGGCCGGTCGAGCAGCTGGAGAGCCTGCGCGAGCTGACGCTGATGGATCCCGCACCCGGACTGAGCGGGCTACGGCCTCCTGCGACGCTGCGGGCCCTCTCCATCACCGGCCGCGTCGAACGTCGCTCATTCCAGCAACTCGTCCTGCCCTTCGTCGAAACGCTGCACGCGGAGGTCCGGTGCCAGAACACCCCCCTCACCTCATGGCAGCTGCTGGGGGAAATGCCCGAGGAGACCCGCCGGTCCATCACCGCGGTGACGACGGACAGCCCCATATCCGGAATCCAGGCGGTATCCCTGCATACGAAGTTTCCCGCGCTCCAGGTACTTTCAGCCCGAGCGGACTACGCAACCGGAATCGATCAGATCGCGTCCCTCCTGAAGAACCTGAAGGCGCGGACAGGGATCACCACGCTCCGCCTTGCGGTCGCCGACGCCGAGAACCTGGGCAGTCAGGTCGCGGAATCCCTCTTCCTCCATTGGCAGACCACCACCGGCATCGATGCTCACGGCAGGTTCGAGGTCACGTTCACCAGGCGCCAGTGACCGTGACAGCCGTGCCGGTCGGACGGCCGGCCGCCATGACCGAGGTGCTCGTACCCCGTGGGACCGTACGCGGAAGGCCGAGGCCGTCACAGGTGCCGGTGCCGGTGCCGGGCAAATGGTCCTTGCGGGACTGAGACTGCGACTGAGACCAGGGCGGATCCCTCGTGTCGAGCCGGGATAGTCCACCGTCGGTCAGCCCAGCTCCACCAGACGCGCCCATCGGCACACCTCCACAGCTATCGACAGGTTCGCCGGCCGTCGTCCGGGCGCTCGGAGAGCACCAGGCCGCCAGACTCCATAGGCTGGCGGAACTCTGAACAGGCCGGGGCTCCGTTGGGCATGAGGCGCACCTTACTCAGGTTGAAGCGGCGATGTCCGGGCTGTGGTGACGGGGTGTGGCCGCGGGTAAAAGTACCGCCCGCGAGCTGGGCGCCACGCGGGGCCAGACCGGTCGTGCGGGTGGCCGGCCGTCGCGGCGGCCGGGTCAATGTCGCCGGTGCGGTGTGCTTCAAGTCCGGCCACCGGCCACGGATGTTCTTCGAGCTGCACGTCCACCGTGGCCGCAAGGGTGAGCCGAAGACCTTCGCCTGGGGTGACTACCGGGACTTCCGATTCAGGACACTAACAGCCATTCCGCTGGAGACAATCAACGACGTCTGCCTGCGCCGCGACGATCTGCTCCAGAAGACGGGCGAGTTGGAACTGCAGCTGTTTCATCGCGTCGGGGTCATTGTCATTGGCAGGCATCCTGTCCAGCAGTTCGTTGATCTTCTGCTGCAGGTCCTTGACCTTGTTTATCTCGTTCGCACATAGCTCCGCACATCGCGTGCCGCTAATCAAACCCTCGATGACGTCGACTATTTCTTGAACGGCATCACGGATCTTCTGCGACAACAATCGCATGCGATCCTTGAGACCCTTCAGCGTCTCCTTGGCTGCCCGCTGCCAGATCGGGTTAGAGGTGATGATGATGAGCAACGCCAGGATGAAGATCAGAACAATGATCAGGGGAACCACTTGCACCGCCCCGAGCAGGGCCAAGCGGATGCGGTCGACCGGGGCGATGAGGTTCGGAACCGGGTTGTCAAAGCGACTGGCGCCTGTAACGCCTTCAGCGGGAGCAAGTGCGGAGAAATCGCTGCGAATGTCATCGAAAACGGCAGCCACGTCGTCCGGCGTTCCAGGAGGCGTCGGCGCAGCCAGAATGGGGAAGCCCTGCTCCTGTGCGATCGTCGCGTAGAGACTGCTGCTGACTTCATCCAGCCGGGTGAAGGTCGGCCCTGTCGGGTCGATCCTGCCATCGACCGGGAGACCGGGATTCTGCTGCTGGAAGTCCGAGATTGCCGCGATGGTCTTGGGGCCGACCAGCCCGTCAACGTCAAGCGGAACGTCCCCTGCTGCGATCTGCAGATCGCTGAGCAGACGCTGGACCGCCATGACGTCGTCTGGACGGTTGATACCGCCTTGTCCGACAGATCCACTGATCACGGTGACCTCCCGGGTGCGGGATGCAAGGAAGTCCATTGTTGGCCGCGAAAGACCACTGGCTCGTACCTATCCGCTATCCAGATCCCGCCAGCACCGCGTCACGCCGACACGAGTTGGCGACCTTCCTTCGTGCCCAGGGAGTCGCCGAGCTCGCGACCTCCATCATTCGGGCTGCCATTGGCCAGGCGTGTCGCGCGCCGCGGCGACATCACCAGCGACCAGTGCAGTTACTACATCTCGCACCTCAGGCGGAATGCCGTGCCGGACGAACTCGTCGAGGAACCGCGGCAACGCACTTGGATCGATACTGAAGTAGCTCACCACTATCAGGGCGCACGCGAGCACCATGCCCAAACCGTAGAAATCATCCTCAAGCACGAGCGTTTCACGCATGTCGCGGGCCGGGTGCTTGAAGCCTGGCGCGGCCCACATCGCCGCGAACCGCTTCTGTTCAGAAGAGCAAGGGCACGAGATCTCCTACGCCTGAGGTGTATCGCACTGCGACAGTACCTACCAAACTCATTCTGCACTTACCCCACATCATTTGCATCTGGGGAGACGGCACCCCAACTCGATCCTGCCTGAACCCCGTGTGCGCGTCTCGGTGGAAGTTCTCAGGGCGGCTTTACTCAGGGTGAACTCGTGGAGTCCGGTGCTCCGATCGCGCCGTAGTCCATGATCAGGCCGGTCGGCGGGAGGCAGCCGTCGATCAGGTGAGGCCGGTACTGGATCTTCAAGTGCCCGAGCGACGGGCCGGCACTCCCCGGAACAGAGGGCTTGTAAAGGCGCTGCCGCGGAGTTCGTACCGCCCTGGCGCCGTCGGAGACGCGAGCCATTCCCACACGTTGCCCACCGTGTCGTAGACCCCGTACGGCGAAACACCGCTGTGATACCGAGACAGGGTCTTTAAGAAGTGATCTTGTGTCCGGGTTCGTCAGGCCAGCCCGAGGGTGGTGAGGGGCCGCTGATAGTCGCGGCCGGTGCGGCGGAAGGCTGCGGCGATGTTGGTGTGTCCGTCCTGGCGGTGGACGCCGATGGCGAGGTTGCGCAGGCTGGCCATGGTGCGGGGCAGATCACACCGGACCGCAGCCAACTCCTCAGCCATCACACCCGACCACGCACTACTAGGGTCTGCCTCACCACCCTTCCGGGGGCCTACCGGAGTGTGTGCAGGGCCGACCGCGTGGTCCGCTGTTCGCACTGATCGCGCGAACAAGAAAAGGCGGACGGTAAGTGAGGGCTCGGATCGGGTACGCCGCGTGGGTCGCGGGAGTTGTGCAGTTCTTCGTGGCCCACGGCACCGTCCAGGCGGCCTGGGCGCAGCCTTACAGCTGGGCTGCCAACAACGTCAGCGACCTCGGCAACGCGCACTGCGCCATGCAGCCCGACCCCACGCCGCGGTACATATGCTCGCCCGAACACGGGCTGATGAATGGCTCCTTCATCGCCTTGGGAACGCTTCTGCTCCTCGGCGTCGCCCTGACCGGCCGCGCCCTGTGGCGCCAGGGCCGGGCCGCTGCCGCGGCGCGGGTACTGCTGGCCGGAGCTGGGGTGGGGTTCGTTCTGGTCGGACTGGCGCCGGCAGACGTCAACGAGAACCTGCACATCCTCGGCGCCCTGCTGATCATGGGTACCGGCAACATCGGTCTGCTCCTGGCGGCATTCGGCCTGGCGGACAACGCCCCCGCGCTCCTGCGCCGGGCCGCGGGTCTGCTGTCCGTCCTCGCGGTCGCGGCCTTCGGGCTGTTCCTGTCCCACCACTACCTCGGCCTCGGCATGGGCGGCATGGAGCGGGTCGCGCTGCTGCCCCTCCTCGCCTGGTCGTTCACCGTCGGCCTCCGCGGCCTGCTGCGCCCGGCCGTCCGTGCCTGACCGCGGCTTCCCGGGCGTCAGCCCGGGAAGCCCCGGGCCAGGGCGGCGATGCCGACAGCGCCGAACGGATCGCGAAGGACAACGCGGATTTCCGTGGCGCTCTACGCGAGGCGCCCTACGAACCCTTCACCCGCCCCAGGGTCTTTGAGAAGTCTCGGGGTGGGCGGTTCGCCTGCTGAGCGATGATGTGACGACTTGTCGGCTCGTGGTGGTGACGGGTCCTGGAAGCATGCAGGCATGGCCGCCTGGTGATCATGTGGGTGTCGAATCCGTATGAGCGCCGAGCGAGTCCATGCCTGCCCGTCCATCTTCCCTCATGCCGTCCTGCCTGGAACGGTTGGGGGACACTCCTGGCCCCGTCGCACCGGAAGCCGTTACTGACCTGCGGCTATACCTGAATGACGTGCCTGACCCGCGAGCCCGTCGCGGTATCCGCCACCCTTGGACGGCCCTGCTGACCGCAGCGGCCGCAGCCGTCCTTGCCGGCGCCACCTCGATGGCCGCGGTTGGCGACTGGGTCACGGACGCGCCGCAGCGCGTCCTGGCCCGGCTCGGGTTCTACCCCGACCCGCTGACAGGCCTCATCCGCCCGCCGCACCCCACGACGATCCGCCTCGTCCTGGCCGCAGTGGACGGCGACGCCCTGGACAGGGCCATCGGCCGCTCCTGCAGAGGCGCAACGGCCCGCCCACGAGCCGACCAGTGATCGCTGTCGACGGGAAGACCCTCCGAGGCTCCCGCGCCAAGGACCAGCCGGCCACTGCACTGATCGCGGCGATGACCCACCAAGGCGACGTCCTCGCCCAGATGCACCTCGATGCCAAGAGCAACGAGATCCCGGCCTTCGCCCCGCTCCTGGACGGCATCGACCTGACGGAAGCCGTGATCACCGCGGATGCCCTGCACACCCAGCATGAGCACGCCGCCTACCTGCACGAACGCGGTGCCCACTACCTGGCCGTCATCAAGAGGAACCACCCCACGCTGCACGAGCGGGTCCGTCGACTGCCCTGGCGCGACATACGCCTGGACCACATCGAGCGCGGCCGAGCCCATCACCGCGACGAGATCCGCCGCTTGAAGACCGCCGCGTTCGCCCACCTCGACTACCCCCACGCCCGCCAGGCCCTCCAAGTCGTCCGCTGGAGGCGGGACCTGGGCTCCGGCAAGCTGACGATCGCACGGCTCCACCTGGTCACCAGCCTGCCGCCCGGCGCGGCCACCGGCGAACAACTCGCCACATGGATCCGCGGTCACTGGAAGATCGAAAACCAGCTCCACCACGTCCGCGACCGCACCTTTCGCGAGGACGCCTCAAAGATCCGCACCCGGCACCTGCCCCGCACCATGGCCAGCCTGCGCAACCTCGCCATCGGCGTCCACCGCCAGGACGGACACACCAACATCGCCGCAGCCCTCCGCCGCACCGGCCGCGACTATCAGCGGCCCCTCACCACCCTCGGGCTGGCCTGACGAACCCGGACACAAGATCACTTCTCAAAGACCCTGGATACCGAGAGACGGACGTCCTGCGCTCCACCCCGGTCTCGCGGACGTTGCATTTTGCGGCAGTCTTCTGGTCGCCCCACGGGGGGGGGGACGGCCGGATGTCCCGCGCGCCGCCTTCTCCCACTGCTCGGCTGTGGGCAGCGATTTCCCTGCCCACGCCGCGTACGCACTCGCGTCTCGCCAAGTCACGTGCACGACGGGACGGTCGTAGAGCTCACGCGGACAATGGCCGTTCTCCTAGAGCTCTGGCACCGGGTGGTGAGTGGCGGCACAGAACCGCGCGTAGTCCGCGTTGGTCGTCGGGAAGGCGTCGATGTGGAATTCGTCCACCCACACCGGTTCATCACCCTCCCCCGCCAGGAAGATCCCTTCCGGAACGTGAAGGAGCCCTCCCCGGCCCGGCCGGCGCCGCACACCCTCACCGCGTCCGCCCCCGGCCGGGGGCGGGGAGTGCCATCACCGCACCCCCACCTACCTGGAGCGTGGCGTCACCATGGCCGAGCAGCGCATCACCGAGGCCCGCGAGGCGGTCAACGCCACCGTCTACCGCATGTTCCTCGCGGTGCTGTCGACGCATGGCCGATGCGGTTGCCTCACCGAGGCTCATTTCTCGCGGCTGTTCACCGCCGCGCAGGCCAAGGGCGAATCCCCGCGGCACTGCACCGACGCGTGGGCCAACGCCCCCACTGCACTGGGGATGTAGCCGTGTCCGAGGAAGAGAAGACCCCGGCCCGCCAGATCATCACCGACTACGCACAAGCGCACTTCAGGTATTTCCGCACTGTCGACGGCACCGTCTACGCGCAGGAGAACGGCCACCCCGTCGCCCGGCCCATCCGCTCCTAGGGCACGACCGGGAGCCACCGGCAGGAACTCATGGTCGGCCTCTCCAAGGACGGGGTCGGCGTGTTCGACGGCACGGCACTCAAGGAGGCGTTGGACTTGATCGAAGCACTCGCCCTGACCGAGGACGTAGAGCCCACCCACATCCGCGTGGCACCTGGGTTCGACGGAGCGATTTGGCTGGACCTGGGCCGCGACGACGGCAAGTCCGTCCGCATCCATCCCACCGGCTGGGACATCCTCACCCCCAGTTGCCTTGAAGTACATCAAGTTGGGCCGCGCTCGGCGAATCCGGCGTGCCGACCTCGAAGCGTACGTGGCCAACCTTGCCCCGCTGCCCAACTGACCCCGAGCACATCACCGAGGCGCCCCGAGCATCCCGCTCGGGGCGCCTCCCGCCTGGAGGAGCGCATGAGCCCCCGCAAGCCCAACATGGAGTTATCCATCTACTTCGGCGCCGACGGCTGGTGGCACGGCCGCGTGACGATGGGCGTCAAGAGTGACGGCGGCCCCGACCGACGCCACCGCCGGGCCCGGACCGAGGCCGAGATCAAGCGCAAGGTGAAGGAGCTGGAGCGCCAACGGGATCAGGGTCGCGCACCCGCAGCAGGCCGCAAGCCAACCGTCGCCGCCTAGATGGAGACCTACCTGACCGACATCACGAGCCTGAAGCTCAAGCCGCGATCGCTGGACGACTACTGGTCGAAGAGCCGGAACGACATCATCCCTGGCGTCGGCAAGCACCGCCTCGACAAGTTGCAACCTGAGTACCTGGAGCGGATGTACCGGGCCATGCTCGACGCGGGCCACGCGCCCTCGCACGTTGTGAAGGTGCACCGCATTCTGTCCCGCGTCCTGAAGATCGCCCATCGCCGCCACATCGTCGGGGAGAACGTCGCCGCGCTTGTCGACCCGCCGAGGCTCGACGAGACCGAGGCCAACCCCTTCACCAAGGAAGAGGCCAAAGCCTTCCTCGAAGCCGCGTCGAAGCGCCCCACCTTCATGCGATGGATCGTTGGTGTCGGCATGGGGTTCCGACAGGGCGAGACACTCGGCCTGCGCTGGTCGTACGTAGACCTGGAAGCGGAGCTGTTCCGTCCCGAGCGGCAGCTACAGCGTCTCACCTGGCGGCACGGCTGCGACAACCCGCACGCCTGCGGAGGGCGCCTGCACCGCTTCGAGCCTTGCCCGCCGGAGAGCTGTGGCAGGAGCACGACGTCGTGTTCTCACGGCTGGACGGCCGACCACTGGATCCGCGCGCCGACTACGAGGAATTCAAGGAGCTGCTCAAGGAAGCCGGGATCGATGACCGCCGCCTGTACGACGGGAGCCGCCACACCGCCGGCACGATCCTGTGGGCGTCGACATGCCCACGATCATGGAGATCCTGCGGCACAAGCAGATCAGCCAGACCCGGCGGTACGTCAAGGGCCGGTCCCACCTGTCCAGGGACGCCATGCGGCGGATGGGCGAGTTCTTCGTGCCTCAGCCGTCGCCCCCGCCGGCCCAGAATCCGGGCCCAACTGAGACCAGGAGTGAGACCGCCGACACCCGCGCAGCACGCTCCCTGCGCCGCCGCATCCGCTGAACGAAAAAGCCCAGCTCAGACAGTGCCTAAGCTGGGCTTCAGCAGAGCCGCTTTCGGGATTCGAACCCGAGACCTACGCATTACGAGTTGTCCGATCCTGTTCTCTGGAGGTCCACGAACGTCTGGCATCACGACCGCTCCCCTAGTCAAGGGGCCTGTCGAGCCGTGGTGGACAAGAGCGGACCACCTCGGACTCGGCCGCAAACGAGACCGCAACTGAGACCGTGTTGCCGGGGGAATTGGACCCCTGAGAACACCCAAAGAGTCCTACGGGCTGCATCGCCGCGCAAGCTACACCCAACCTGGTCGCTGAAGCTGAGAGTTGGCAGGTGAGGGATCAGGCTTGGTCATGCGACGCCGGCATCACCGTCGAACTGGCGGGACCCAACAAGCCTACTCAGACATGAACCTGACGCTGTGGCACTGAGTCTCAGAATGCGATTGACGCACGACCCACTCTCGGAGTAAACCTTTGCCTGCGTCGATCCGCGTCGGCGCGGCTACACGACACTTGGACCTCCGAATCCGAGTGGCCCCAAGGGCACTGCGATCCGAACGGAAGGCACGGGCAAGGGGCCCGGATCGACCAACGGTGAAGGTTCTGTTGTCGACGGACGTGGCAGGCGCCACGGAGCACGCCGTTTCGGACGGTTCCCTTCGTGGGCGGACGACACTGTCTCTCTATTCCGGCGTCGCGCCCTTAAGCCGTCGCAGCAACTCGGCTGCAGCACGGTGGTGTCACGATGGGCAAATCCCTGTGACCGAGCATGACAAACCGCTCTTCGACGAGCCGCAGCACCCGCAGCCCCGCATCGAGCTCCCTGCCCAGCCGGAGCACGACCTGGAGGCGCTGAGCATCACCCGCCGACCCCAGTCGATGCCGGGAGTGCCGGCCACCGCTGCGCTGCGGAAGGTTGCGACGCGGCTGGAGAAGAACCCCCGCACCAACCTCGACGAGCACGCCCGAAAGGCCGCCGCGGCACTCCAGGTCGAGCCCGAGCGGGCTGCCCTGCTGGTCACCGCGCAGCCCAACGGCGTCTCACTCCTCAGCGAGGTAGCCGTCCCCGGCGGCACCTTGGACGTCATTGAGTGCCGGGCCTGGACCCGGATGCTGTTTCCCCTCTACCAGCCGCGCATCGCGGCCATGTCCCTTTCCGTGCCCGCCCCCCGGTTGTTGGACGACCAGGACGAGCACGGCCACCCTCTCGCCCAGGCTCGCTGCGAGTTCTCTTCCCCGAAGGAGCTCGCCGAGCTGGTCCGCGAGACTGTGCGCAGCACCCTGAACACGCCGAAGTCCGACTACTCGGACTCGATCATGCAGCGGGGCGTCTCCGAGCCGCTCTTGGTCATCCTCGTCCGGGTCACCTTCAACGACGGCTCGCCCTCACGGGTGCTACCCATCGTCGTGGACGGCATCTCCAGGCTTTCGTCCGCTGTGAAGACCCGCACCAACCGCACCAACGAGGGCACTGCCGATGCCGTGGTGGAGGACCTCCTCCGCGACCCGAACAGCCTTCGTCGGGCCGTCCGCGATGAGGTCATCACGTACAACGCCGCCCACCAGCGCGGGCTGACCGACCAGGTCGTTCGGGTCGGCCAGGCGGCAACCGTGCCCGTTCGCTTGGTCGTCGGCGCCCACAACGGCAACACCCTGGAGGTCGGCCAGTGACCACGCAGACGTTGGTCGGGGGCGCGAGCGCCCCGACGCCCACCTTCTCGTTCGTGACGATGGTGGAGAACCTCGTCGCCGGCGAGCACCTGGAAAAGAACCCATGGACCCAGGACGCGATGTGGCACAACATCGCCAACCAGGTCATCGACGCCCTCGTCACTCGTGGCGTACTGACCCGGGTCCAGGCCGACATCATCACCGGGGTTACCCCGCTCGCCGACCTTCCCACTCAGATCGGCTGCCCCGACGCCTCCCCCATCTGGCGCGCGGTTTACACCACCCATTGCCTCACCGCGGGTGCCGCCTTTCGCGCGACCAAGGCCGAGATCCGCAACATCATGGCCCGCCGCGCCGTCACCAACAAGCAGTTCTCCTTCATGCTCGGCGTCGTCGTCGACCGCGACGTGCGCCAGGCCAAGAGCCGCAAGGAGAAGGGCAGCCACAAGCCCTCCTCCCTGCAGACTGCCCGCAACGCCTTCGGGGACGGCGGATACCTCACGGACGCCGTGGCCGGGACCGCCTGGATGCCGATCTACAAGACTCCCACCGAGCTCTTGGAGATGGCATTGGCCGGCAACGCTGCGGCCCGAACCACGCTGATGATCGGCGGCGGCTACGCCCTGATCATGGATGGGTACCTCACCCGAGACCGTGAGTCCAAGTTCTATGAGGGCACTACGCCCTACCGCGCCTCCCCGCCGGTGATCCTCACCGACTTGGTCGGCCACGCCTACGGCCTGCGGGTGCTCGCTACCGCTTGGAGCCGGTGGAACCCCGAGATTCCGGCCCACGAGTACAACATCCCGGACATCAAGGAGGACGGGACGCCCATCATCGCGGGACAGGCCATCGAGACTGTTAAACCGCTGAGGCTGACCGAAAGCCGGCTCTTCGAGATCGCCAACCCGAGCAAGGTGCTGGCCGGCTTCCTCAAGCAGCAGGAGAACCGTAAGGCGCAGAACCGCCCCGCCAGCCCGGAGGAGCGCGACCGCGCGAACCGTGAGCGCCTTGCCTTCGCACTGGAGATCGCGCGGGAGGCCGCCGCCGAACTCCAGGCCTCCACAACCTCGCCGCCGCCTCACCCCTTCGGCAGCCACGACGAGTGGAAGAAGGGGATGGACGCGTCGCACGAGGTGTACCTGACGCTCGTGAAGAACGAGCCCGACGCCCAGGCCGGATTCATCGCCAGCGACGACCCGGACAACGACGAGGAAGACTCGTACTAGTCGTCGAAGAAACCAACACTTGCTGACCGAGGCGTCGACCGGAAACTACCGGCCGGCGCCTCGGCGCGTGGCCAGTCCGAGGTTTCTGCCTCCCCTCCCCCGCGCAAAACCTTGCGGATTGCCCCCGGATCGAGCGGCAAATGCCTCGGGTGAGACCGCAGTGTGCAGGTCGGACCGGTGACCCTCGCCTTACAAGTTCACCCCAGCGGCACACGAGCCATGGAACTGACTCGCCCGCCTGCTCAGGACGGTCCATGGCTGGTTCGTCCGGTACGGCAACGTGCACCGGCGTTGCCGTCAAGAGGCGCCGTCAGACCACGGGGCTTGGAGCTGCGGTTTCGTCGGCGGAAGAGGAGCCCCGAGGGCTCGAATGCTGGCAGCACACGAGCGGCTGATTTACAGCCCTCTCAAGATCCTGGATGTTTTCCTCGCCTGACCAGCACAAACACAGGAATGGCACTGCGGGAACGAACCAATCGTCCACGTCTTGTCCACGGAGGTCCTGCGCTTCTCCGGCAGTGTCCGCCATCCCAAGGCCATTACCTTCCTCGTAGACCTGCTTCGGGCTCATGGCCTCCGGGGCCGGTATGACTCGATGCCTCAGTCCTTGACGATCCGGGGGCTGTCGCCGACCAGGCAAAGTCGAAGCCGCGCTCTTGCTGGGGACAGGGAACACGCGTGACTTGGGCTCGTCCCCATGTTCGCTCAGACCGAGGAGACTGCGCTCACGAACGTGTTGAACCGCTGTCCTGACGTCCCCGTCACCGTCACCCCCGCTAGGTAGGAAGCGCGCTCTACGCGGAACAGCGACCAAGTGGAGCGTCGGCGAAGCTGTGATGCCCGTCGGCGCCTCCAGTGCTGTCGGTGGTGCCACCTAGGCTTCCGCCATGACTAGGGGTGCGATCAGCCGCGAAGCCGTGCTGAAGACGTTGGCCGAGTACGACGATGCGGGGCGGGACGCCTTCCTCACTGATCATGATTTCGACCGAGCGAACCAATTCTATGTACAGCACAACGAGAAGCTGTACGACGCCAAGGCCATTCTCAACGTGGCCCACAAGCTCGTACATGGGGCCCTCCCGGATCCGGTCATCAGCGGCGGACGCGACCACAGCAACCGCATGCTCGCCCGCCTGGGCTTCGTCATCGTTGACGGCCGACCGAAGTCGGTCGAAGGGGAACGCGCCTGGCGCCTCGCCGTGTGGTCGCACCTCCGAGCGACGAACCCCGACCTGAGTAGGGTCCCTGCACGTGCCCTACGCGAGTACGGCGCCTACGGCGGCGGACAAGGCGTCTGGGCGGACGTAGCCAGAACCGACACCATCCACGCCGGCGGAATTGCTGTCGGCATCCTCCACACCGGTGCCCACTACTCAGACGACTTCACCGAGGACGGGGCGCTCTACCGCTACCCGCAGACCGCCCGGCCCGGCGGGCGCGATGACGCGGAGATCAACGCGATGAAGGCCGCAGCAGACCTACGGTTGCCGATCTTCACTTCAGCCAAACCAACGCCGCGATCCGAGTGGCGTATCGCACGCCTTGCTTGGGTAGAGGGATGGGACGACCCGAGCAGTACGTTCCTGCTCTCGTACGAAGAGGCGCCCCCCGAGCAGGTACTCAGCGAGGATCACTCAGACGACGCGCCTTTTGTCCTCACGGGGAGCGGAACTAGGCGAAACCGGCGAGACGTAACGGAGCGCCTCGGCCAGCCGCGCTTCAAGCTACGTGTCTTCCAGCGCTACTCGCCGCGTTGCCCTCTGACCGGCATCACTGTTCGGGAGATGCTCGATGCCGCCCACCTCCGTCCGGTCAGCGAGGACGGCACAAACGATCCCCGCAACGGCATCCCTCTGAATGCCGCACTGCACCGTGCCTACGACGCGTATCTCTTCGCCTTCCACCCAGACACGCTCGACGTCGTAACCGTGCCAGGCGGTCCCACCCTTGACGATTTGCGCATCACGAAGTCTCATCTGCGGGATCTGCCAAAGCGCCCCCACGCCGATGCTCTGCACTGGCGTTATGAGGAGTGGCTGAGGAGGTCTGGGCTGGCAGTTCTGCCGTCTCCACAGTCGGCAGAACCGATTCCAACCACCTGATCCGTAGGCGTGTTCACCTCGGATAAGCCAGCCGCCAACCAGCCTCTCAGCGCTGCCAGCCCACGATGTTCGGCTCCCGTCGCTCTGCCGGCTGGGTGGGCAGGATGCATACGTCAGAAATGCACGTGTCCCAACGCGGACGGCGACTTCTATCCGCTCGCCGAGCGCGCCACTGCCTGGGCGGACCAGGCGCCGGCGCCGCTCGTCGGCGACGTCCGGGCGTACACCGGCGGCCGGCTGGACGACGACATGGCCATGGTCGTCCTCCAGCGCGACCGCACGGCGTCCTGACAGCGTCCCGACGAGCGCGGAACCCCGGACCCGCGGCCACCCGGGCTACAGCACCGGCAGGTTCTTCCACAGCTCGAACGCGGTGACCTCGCTGCGGTACTCCCCTCACTCCTGGCGCTTGTTGCGCAGGAAGTGGCACAGCCCAGAAGCGACCTCACGCGATCGACGTCGGCGCAGCGTTGGCCGGTAGCCGCGCGGTCGTCAGTGGTCGTTGTTGGTCGCCTTGGGCCGCCCTTCGACGGCCCACAGACGGCCCGACGACCTCCTCGTCCCGAACGCGATCAGGGACGCAAAGGCGTCAACGCGTCACGAAGGAGTGACGCACTGTGGACATTGGCAAACCCGGCCGGGAGAATCTTGACTCGTGTGGGGGACAAGGCGGCTCTCCGAGCGGTAGCCGCCGCATGAGACGCACAGGGGGGAGCTGCGTCATGGCAGTAGGGCAGTCGCCCATGTCGCGAATCTGCGACGGCGAGTCAGTCTTTCAAGGCGCTCAGGGGGACGTTTCCTGGTCGGGTGTCCGCTTGACGGCTGACGTGATGGCAGACCTTGCCGACGGGCCATGGGCTGAGAGAGTAGGCGACTTAGAGTCGAGCGCCGCCGTCATCGAGGAACTACGCGCTTTGGCCACCACAGAGATGGCAGTGGAGACGGTCGGGGCCCTCCTCGCGAGTGAAGCTGAGCCGCTGCCCTGGGAGGTAGGAGAAGCGCTGGCTGAGGTGCTCCTTGAGCACTGGCACTCCGTTGTGTGGGTATGGAATAACGCCCGGGACAGACGGACCCGGAAGGCAAGCCTCCCTGGCGCCGACCTTGTTGGGCTGAGCGTGATCGAAGGTGCGGCAACCTTGTTGTTTGGGGAAGTCAAGTCCTCTTCAGACGCGTCGGCACCGCCGAACGTCGTGTATGGGCGATCTGGCCTGATCCAGCAACTGGAACGGCTGACTGACAAGAACGCTGACCACTGGACTCTGATCAAGTGGTTGCGGGCTCGCTGCTCTACACAGGAGCATCGAGAGCTGTACAAAGCTGCTGCGTCCCGGTACGTCCAGTCGCAGGGGCGGGACATACGTCTCGTAGGCTGTCTCATTCGAGATACGAGCCCGAATGAGAGGGATGTCAGCGTGCGTGGAGTGGCCCTCGCCCGTACTGTCGTAGAGCCGATGAAGGCTCTGCTGACGGCGTGGTACCTCCCGGTCACCATGGCTAGTTGGCCGGCGCACGTGGGGCTTGAGAACAGTGCCTGATCTCTCGTGGCTCGATGGATCACTTGACGCGACCCTCGTCGAGAGGGTGAGCGAGCGTGCGCAGCGTAGCCTCATCACGTCCGCATTGAGGCCGGTACTTGCACAAGGGTTCTCGCTTGACTCTGAGTCTTCAGAAGGCGCAGAAGAGGAAGTCAAGTTCACGGCACAGTCTCTGGATCTCCTGGCCTGGGATGCGCTTATGGACGATCCAAAGAGTGTTGAAGCCCGAAAACTATGCGGCCAAGCTTTTTCTATCGCGCGCACACAGGTTGATGCTGGTCCATCAGAAGAATCCCGGATGTTCCTCCTCCGAACTGCCTGCCTTGGCTGGCTATCGGATGAAACGCCGCTTGCCGCTCGGCTTCTTTCCGAGATGGAGCTTCCGCGGACTATTCCAGATGACGCCGACTGGGAAGAGCGGGTAGTTAATGGGCTAGTGGATGTCTGGTTGCTCCTGCTACGTAAACGCGGCTGGGGCGATCTCGATGCGTTGAGTTCTGTGATTGCTGCACTTCGACGTGACCAACAACGGTTCGAAGGAGCTTTCCTGGAGGCGGAGGGTCAAGACGCAAGGCCCGCCGCTTGGGAACTGGTTTGCTACTACCACGCTATTCGTGCAGGCGAGCTGATTGCCGAGTTCCTCGAAACGGGATCGGTGCTGACAGATGTTCGGGCAGAGCGCAGATTTGACGTCCGGGAGAGGTTCGAAACACACTGCGATCGAGCCCTAGATGCGGCAATCAATTCAGGAAACGTTGATCTGGAAGAGCTAGTTCGCCTGCTCTCGGTGACTGGAAGTCAAATCGTCGATAACAGCTTGTGGACGGTTTCTAGGGCCGTGAGCCCTGAAGTCACAAGGTTTGTCGAGCATCTGGTCTCCCGTGGTGCAGAGAGGCCGCTATTCGAGGCGCTACCGCCGCAGCGCGCAGCCCTGGCAGAGGAAGGCCTCATCCATTCCTCATTCCGCAGCGTGGTTGTAAGCCTACCAACAAGTGCTGGCAAGACGTTGATTGCTCAGTTCCGTATCCTGCAAGCCCTAAGCACTTACCGGCAACAGGGTGGATGGGTTGCATACGTTGCACCAAATCGCGCCCTTGTTAACCAGGTAACGCGACGCTTGCGCCGAGATTTGGGCGCATTGAATATCAATGTTGAGCGCGTCAGTCCCGCTCTTGAAGTCGATGGCCTTGAGGCCGAAATGCTAAACGAGCGCAGGGAGTCTCGATTCGACGTCCTAGTCTCGACTCCGGAGAAACTGGATCTGCTGCTGCGATCGGGTTGGCAAGAGGAAATCGGACGACCACTGTGCCTAGTCGTTGTTGATGAGGCACATAACATTGCGGATCCCAAACGCGGAATCAAGCTGGAACTGTTGCTCGCTAGCGTAAACCGCGAAGCGCGTGACGCAGCTTTCCTTCTTCTCACGCCGTTCATCGATAACGGCGAGACGGTCGCAAAGTGGCTTGATAGCACAAGCCAGAGGGCCGTTAAGATGTCGCTCGACTGGACACCTAACGACAGAGTGATTGCTCTGGCGCGTCATCAGGCTGGGTCAAGGGGAAGTTACAGTATCGCACTCGAAACTCTTGTGACCTCCAAGAATACGTTGAGCATAGATGCGAGTCTTCCTATCGGCGGTAACCGCCCCCTGGGGTTTTCCAGCTCGGCCGCGAAGACGCAGGGAAGGCTTGCTGCCGCTACTGCGTCGGTTCTGGCGCCACGCGGGCAGACCATTACACTGGCGCAGAGGCCAGACTTTGCATGGACCATTGCTCAACAGATCAGTGACGGACGGACCGATCTTGTCGAGCCTAGCGATGACCTCCAGGCCGCTGCCAGAATTGTTGGCGAGGAATTTGGCCCCCAATTCCCACTGGTTGGCTTGCTGAAGCGAGGGGTCGGGGTCCACCATGCCGGCCTACCAGATGAAGTCCGGGTAGTAACCGAGTACCTGATGGAATCAGGAGATCTTGAGCACCTGGTATCGACGACAACTATTGCCCAAGGAGTCAACTTTCCTGTCGCCAACGTAGTGATGGCCTCTCACCAGTTCCCCTACGGCGAGGACATGCCAGCACAGGACTTCTGGAACCTGGCCGGCCGGGCTGGAAGAATGGAGCAAGGGCAAGTCGGATTGGTTGTGCTCGCTGCCTCAGATGCCGACAAAGCTCAGAAGCTGCGATCGTTCGTTGATCGCAAGGTGTCAGACCTGAACTCCACGCTAATCGAAATGGTGCGAACCGCCATTTCGCAGTATGGAGAACTGAACTTGCATCAACTTTCTTATCAGCCCACCTGGTCATCGTTTGTTCAGTTCCTGGCCCACACGTACCGGCAAATCGGAGATCACACAGAGTTCGCCAATGAAGTCGAGCAAATCCTCCGAGGGACCCTCGGATTCCAGGATTTGCGAAGCAAGGCGCCGTCCTGGGCTGCTGAACTAACGCGCAGCGTTCGAGAATACTCCGAAAGAATCACGGGCAAACCTCTCAGCTTGGTGGACAGTACAGGTTTCTCTTGGGAGAGCGTATCGAGCGCGCTGCGCCGCCTGAGCGATGCCAGAATTAGTGAGAATGTTTGGGAAGAGCCTCTTTATACCGGCAGTCCCCGAACGCTCGCTGGATTGGTGGGCATCATGCTGGAGGTCCCGGAATTGCGAGAAAACTTGATTCCGGTGATTGAGGATCATCAAGAGCGGTCAGGTGATTTCATCTCGCGTGTAATCCAAGACTGGGTTAACGGTGCTTCGATCCCCGCTCTTGCCGCTGAATACTTCAAGCGAGATCGGGATACCGATCTTGCGGCGATCACCAAATGTTGCCAACGTCTGTTTAGTAAAATGGCTCCCACCGTGGCCTGGGGACTTTCGGCTCTGCAGTCGATGACCATAAGCGAAGATTTTGAAGGCATGGATGAGTCACGGAAGAGGGAGTTGCGTAACCTCCCTTCCTATGCTTTCTACGGCGTCGCTAACGAGCGGGAAATTTCAATGCGACTCCTTGGCGTTCCGCGATCTGCTGCTCCGAAGATGGCCAACGCCATCTACGGGCGCGGTAGTGCGTCAATCCGGGACGCTCGATCGCTCTTGGTATCCGGCGGCGAGGAAGTCTGGCGTTCGACTCTTGGCCCTTCGGGGAGTGCCTATTATCGCGTGTGGAGAATCCTGGATGGAGTCAATTAAGTTTCCGCGTTGCGCATCGGCGAGCGCTCGGTACCGTCGAAGTCCGTTCCTGCCTTCAGCAGCTCTTCGGCGAGCGTGCGCGCAGCTTGTCTTCGCCGGCCAGTCGTAGCAGTCCATCGCGAAGGCCTCCATGCAGGTAGCTGGCCTAGGTCAAGACCCGCACCACGAGCTGCTCGGCACCGACAGGGTAGATGGCGACCCTTCCCTGTGGATCAAGGCGAAGCGGAGCACCCGCACCGAGAGCCTCGAACCCAAGCCGGCCGTACCAGCGCGCGAGGGCCGGTTTGCCGACGTCCACCTGGGCGTACAGCACCTCATAGTCAGCGGCGCTGTACTCGCCGACGAAGGCTCTCACCAGCGCCTCACCGATTCCGTCGCCACGTCTGTCAGGCGCAACGGCGACGGCCTTGAGTTTCGCAATGGAACGAGCCACGTCGCCGACCACAGACCGAGGAGCTTCCGCCGCCTGTAACCGTCGCAACAGACTCGCGGGCGGCAGGGCGAGGAGTGCCCCAACAAGCCCGGCACCTCCCTCCGCCTCGGCGACTAGGGCCCGACGTAGACCCGCTCCTGACGTGGCATAGGTCCCCGCATCGATGTGCTGCACCGCATAGTCGAGATCGTCGTATTCCGTGTCGATTGTCGACAGCAGCTCCAGCACTCGCTGCCCCTCCCCCCGACGCGCCTGCCTGATCAGGACGCCTTCAATTCCGCAGACGTACGCAGATCCAGGTACCTCAGCAGCGCTGCCCCGCAAACGGCGCGGCTTGTTCTTCTTAGGCCTCCCCATGCCCAGCCACGGTAGGGACATCGACAACCCGGCGCCAGGGTGCCCAAGCCCAGCCGTCACGTTTGATCGTCCGCGTATAACTGGTTCGAAATGCGGAACGGCACCTGCGGCTCGTGACGGTCGCAGCACAGCCAATGCCACAGGCATCTGTCGCGTAATCAGCCCGAGCCTCGCGCAGGAGGGGACCCGGACATTTCGTCCGGGTCCCCTCCTGCGCGAGCCCTCATGCTCATACCACCTCGTAGGGCTCGTAAGGCCAACTACCGCGCCCCACAGCCAGCTCTGTACCGTGAACTCAGCCCCTCACAAGCAGTAGGAGGCAGCACGCAATGCGTGGTCTCGGAGATCACCTCAGCATCGGCGAGCGGATCGCGTTCTACCGCAAGCGCCGCGGCTACACGCAAGAGGTTTTGGCCGGCTTGGTCGGCCGGAGCACCGATTGGTTGGCGAAGATCGAAACGGGGCGTCGGAAGCCACCGCGTATCGACATGCTCGCCGAGTTGTCGCGCATCCTGCGCGTGCCCCTCGGGGATCTGCTTGGCCAGACCGTTCTTGTGGAGGACGAGCGGAAGCAGGACGACGTCCCTGCCGTGCGCGATGCGCTCATGAGCCCGCGGCGACTATCCCGCTTGCTCTTCGGCCCCGAGGCCGATACGCAGCTGCCGACGCCGGCCCCTGTGGCCATGCGCGTGGAACAAGCCTGGAACGACTATCAAGGCGGGCGACTGGGCAGCGTCATCGCGGCTCTCCCGGCGCTCTTGCAGACCGCCCAGGAACTTGAGGAACGAGCAGCACGCCGCGGCGATGACCGTAGCGACTGCTGGGCGGTGTCTGCCCGCACACACCACCTCGCCGCCACGACGCTCGCAAAGATCGGGGAATCAGACATCTCATGGCTTGCGGCCGAGCGCGCGATGCGGGCCGCTGACGAGTCGGACGACCCCCTCGTACTGGCATCGGCTGCACGTTCGGGCACACACGCCCTGCTGGCGAACGGTCGGTATGACGACGCGCTGGAGTTGGGCAACACAGCCGCAGCATGGCTGTCATCGCAGGTCACCGAGAGCGACCCCGCGGCTCTAAGTCTGCTGGGCATGATCCACCTGCGCGCCGCCGTAGCGGCAGCGCGTCACCAAGACCGACCCACCGCGACGGGTCTGCTGAACCGAGCCGAAGAACTCGCGGACGATCTAGGTTCAGACGAGAACTACTGGCAGACCGGCTTCGGACCGACGAACGTGCTGCTTCACCGTCTGTCTGTTGAGCTGGACCTCGACAACGTGTCGTACGTGGTGGAACACGGACAGATCAACGTCGACCACATGCCGCAGGAACGCAGCGTCTCGCACCGAATCGACTACGCCCGCGCTCTGTCGCTCGCTGGTCAGGGCGATGCGGCGTTTGTGGAGCTTCGTACGGCTGAACACACCTCGCCACAGCTCGTGCGCAACAATCCCAGGGTGCGCGAGACGCTACGGGACCTGATCAAACAGTCCCCGGTCACTGGTGGCTCGCGCTCATCCGAAGTGTTCGTGATGGCTCAACGATGCAGGGCGGTGCAGTGACTTCAATCAAGCGCGGGGTGCTCGGGGTCGTCGGATCTGCGGCTGGAGGCGTAGAAGCCCTGCGTACAGGCCTAGTGGCGCCTGCCATGGAACGCGGCTGGCAGGTAGCCGTCACGCTCACGCCGACCGCGGCTCAGTGGCTACGGCTCAACGGCGAGGCGGAGCAGCTGGCGAAACTGACCGGCCTACCCGTTCGCGATGAGCCTCGGTTGCCCGGTGAAGCTCGCCCGCACCCACCCGTTGACTGCTACGTCGTCGCTCCCGCGTCGGCCAACACGGTCGCCAAGCTCGCGACCGGCCTGATGGACAACCAGGCTCTTACACAGGTGGGCGAGGCCATCGGCACCCTAGACCTGCCGGTCATCGTCTTCCCCCGGGTGAACGCGGCGCACGCACGCCATCCGGCGTGGCAGCACCACATCGACACCCTCCAGGCTGGGGGCGTGCATGTCGTGTACGGCCCGGATGTATGGCCGCTGTACGAACCTCGGGAGGCGCCGGCGGGTCGCCCGCTTCCTTGGTCGGCGGTGCTCGACACAGTGGATGCGGCCGCCCGATGACAGCTCGTCAACGCGCTTGACCTGCAAGGAAAGAGGACCCGGACAGTCTGTCCGGGTCCTCTGCCGTTCTGGGCGACACCCTCATTGGCATGTCAGGGATCAATGAGCAAAGCGGCGAGCTGGAAAGCATGACTCCCGCCGAACTCGCTTTGATCAAAGCGAGTTTGAGAGAGGCCCGCGCCAAGGCCGAACGACTGTTGAGGCGCGCGGACAAACTCACGGTGACGGTGGAGTCTCGCTACCGACAAGCCGCTCAAGACGATCAAGTCGCTCATCAAGTTGGTGCAGGGCATCGTGAATCGTGCTGAGTTCCGCAGCGAGGGCAGTGAACGCAGGGCTACTGCCCGGCTCGCTACCGAGAGGCACAGCAGGATCGCGGACGAACGTCCCACGGCCCTGCTGCGTGAGAACCAACCCCTCGTCACGGAGCTGACCGAACGCGCTCTGAACAGTCATGAGCTGCACGCCGAGTTCCTTAGCCAGCTTGCGAGCAGCCGGCAACTGATCGCCCGGCTCGTACTCGCGGTCGGGGCCCGTGATCTTCTCGCGGAACTGCGCCGCAATCTCCTTGGCCGTGGGCGTCTGCTTGGGCGCTTCGGGGCTCTGGTCCATGACATCGAGAGTAGCCGGACCTAGGTCAATCTCTGATCCTTCACCGGACCTACTTGACACTCGGATTGACCTAGGTCAATCTGTAGCAAGCCGCAGAACGAAGCTCGGAAGGGCTTCATCAGCCGTGCGTACAAGTGCTTGACCTGCAAAAACGCACCACGAAGCACCCGCCGGACTCGCTTACACGCGGTCCGGGCGGCATGGGAGACGTAGAAGTCCGTCGTCTTCACGGATCGATCGGTGTCATCGGCTAAGCCGCTGGTCTGACCCTCGGGCGCAGTCCCAGGGACCGGATCGGTGGGGATCCCGGTGGTTGGGCTGCACCCGGTCCATGACAGGTAGCCATTCCAGGGAGATCGACTCAGCGAGTGACGACTGAGTGACGCGGTGACCGCGCGCCGACCAAACGAAGGGAGCAAGGCGCGTAAGGAGCCGCGGAAGACAGTGACGGGCTTTCCCGTCACTCGTCATGCGGGCAGGACGCCGGCCGTCATGTGGGTGGCCTGCCCGTTTGATGAGAAATCAGAGCGGCCCCCGGGGTGCGACCCGGGGACCGCGTACAGGCACCTGATGTGGAGGCACCTGTGATCACCAGTCTGACAGACGCGGAGCGGGCCGAACTGGCCCGGAAGAACGCCGCCGCGAACAAGCAGAGCCAGGACAACGCCCGTGCCCGGGGCGGCCGTTGATGGCCGGTTCAGAGCACGAGAAGACGAAGGACCCGTTGCCGCCGCGTGGGCCGCACCCCTACCCGGCTGGTCACACGGCCGCGTGGATCGCGTACGCGGGGGTGTGCTGATGGCGACCGACCCGACGGCCTGGCACATGGAAGCCCGCGCAGACGCCTGGGCGGCCGACCTCGGCCGGCAGGACCCTGCACCGGCCCCGGCTGAGCGGGCCTGGCAGCAGCAGGAAATCCGCGCCGCCTACGAGGACGCGGCTCACCTGACCGAGCAGCCCCGGTAACACCACCCGTCGCGGCGCCTCACGCTGCGGCCGGCTGCCTCTCCCGCCCGTCCGGTCGCGTTGACCGCGCGGCCGCACGGGCGGGGTTACAGGGAGCCGGAACACCCCTTCATCAGTCTGGGAGTACCCATGGCCGTCGCTGTTGAGATCGTTTCGTTCGGCTACCTGCACGATGCGCCCCCGGCGGCGCATCTCACCATCGACCTGCGCCACCACTTCCGCGACCCGCACGTCAGCCCGGAACTGCGATACATGACCGCCGACGACGAGCCCGTACGGGCCGTCGTGATGGCCACCCCAGGCATCGCCGCCCTGGTCGAGGCCACCGCGGCGGCGGTCGCCGCATTCGCCGCCGGCCCCAGCGCCGGAACCGTGACCGTCGCCGACGGATGCGCCGGCGGACGTCACCGGGCACCCACCTTCGCCCGCGCCCTGGCCGACCGGCTGACCGATGCCGGCCACACGGTGAACGTCCGGCACCGCGACATGGGCAAGGACGTCGTCCAGCGCTGACCTGCTCTAACCGCCCCGATGGTCGCAAGGCTGGGTTCGACTCCCGGCCGGGGCACTGTGGCCCACCGCGCTCGCGGTGGCGGCCGCCTACGCCGGACCGCCTGTTCTGCGGTCCCCGGCCTCTTCCTTCCCCTTTGAGCTGGGAGTTCCCATGCATTCTTTCGTGTCTGGCCGTCGGGCCGACAGTCCACAGGATTTCATCGAACTCGCCCTCGGCACGCCCGTCGAACTCTGGCTCGGAGTCGAGGGCGAGAGCGAGATGGAACGTGCGGCGCGTCTGGACGCGGCCCGCGACATCCTGACCGACCCCGAGTTCGCGAGCGGGCCGGACGAAGTGATCCGGCTGGCCGCGCAGGTGGTCGAGGACCACCCGGAGCTGTTCAACGTGGTCCCGCTGCCCCGCCCCGCCCGCCGCCGTCCGGCACGCCGGGGGGCCGCGGCATGAGCCAGGACCTGGCGTTGGACGGCCTGGCCGTGCCACTGCGGGTGCTGCGCCTGCTCGCCGCGGACTTCGGACACTTGCCCGCGCCGGACGTTGATGTGTCGCCTGTGTTCCCGGGCCTGTTGCGACTGAGGTTCCATGACGACCTGGCCGGCTTCGAGGCGTGGCGGGACGCGCTGGGCATCGTTCCGGACGACGTCGTCTACAGCGAGCAGAGCGGGGGCCGCACGCGGGTGTTGAAGGCGTCCGTCGACTACGCGGGCGCCGCGTTGGAGCTGACCGGCTTCGGCGACGTACCCGCACCCGCGCCGGTCGGGTCCGCACCCGCGCCGGTCGGGTCCGCGGTCTGATGGCCGCGTGGGGCAAGTGCTTCGACCCGAACGGCGCCCGGTTCGGCATTCCCACCTACCCCTGGCGCTTCGCCCCGGACGGGCTGGCGACCCGGCGGCAGTTACGGGCCCGCGGGCTGCGCCCCGGCGGGCAGCCGGTTGTCGGGCAGATCCTGCGCCCGCGCTACCGGCGTGGGCCGCTGGTCGCCTACCTCTACCGGCTCGACAAGGCCCTGCCGGTCCGTCCGATGACCCCGGCCAAGCGCCGGGCGCTGGAGTGCGCGATGCGCGCCCGCCGGACCTGCCCGAAGTGCCGCAACGACGCCGGATACGTCATCCCCGCCTCCCTCGGGGTGTGCGTCCCGTGCGCCTATCCCGACGATCAATGAACGGAGTGAGTACATGAAAGCCAAGTACGTGGCGCGGAAGGCGGCTCATTGGAGTCTGCCGGTTGCGCTGACCGGCATGTCGCTGGGGTGGACCGTCTACGCCGTGGGGGAGATCCTCTCCCGCCAGGCGCCCGCACCGCTCGCTTACACCGTGGCCGGGATCTACGACGCGGTGTGGCTGTACGCGCTGGCCATGGAGACCGCGCACCGCCGCCAGGGCTCGAAGGGAACCCTGCCCGCAGTTCTCGGCTGGGTGTTCCTCGTGACCTCGGTCGGCGTGCTCTTCACCCACGGCCTGATGTACGCCACCCCGGCCGTCGCGGTCATCGGTGCGGTGGTCCCGGCCGCCGCGAAGGCCACGCTCATCATGGCCGTGGAACGGGAGTCCACCCGGATCTCCTCCGGAGCGCAGCAGCAGATCGACGCGGTCCGCAGCGCGACCCGGGACCAGGTCGCTATCGGCCGGGCCGTCACCCGCGCCAAGGTCGATCGGCACAAGACCGCGGCCGTGCTGGAACGCGAGGAGCGCAAGGCACGGGGGACGGCGCAGAAGGTACGCCACGAGGCAGCCGAGGAACTCGCGCAGCTCACCGCCGAACACCCCGTCGATGACGACGTGCCGGAAGTCCCGGCGCTGTTCTCGGACGACGACCTGGCGCAGGTGTTGGGGCAGTGGTCGGGTGAGGGTGTGTCCCCGGGTGTGTCCCCCGTGTCCCCGCAGGTCGGTGCCGTGTCCCCGATCGGCGAACTGACCGGCCCGCAGGGTCCGGGACACGCCCCGGTCGACCTGTCCGGGCTCGCCGAAGTGGCGGCCGTGGCCGGTGTCGCTACGCCGGCGCCGGGCGAGCCGCTGAGCGAGGAGCAGCTCACGGTCGTGCTGCGGTGGCTGCGTCACTCGGAAAACCCGCCGCTGTCCTACCGCAAGGCCCTGGCCGCCTACCGCGCGGCGGGCTTCTCGGCAAAGGAGGAGCGGGTGCGCAAGGCGTACGCCGCGCTGATCGACGCGGAGGACGCACAGCCGTAAACGAGCCTCCGGCACACATCAATGAGGACCAGCCCAGTGGAGGTGGGCTGGCCCTCGTTGCGACTGCCGGAAGCAGTCGACCGCACCAGTGAAGCAGACCCGGTGAGCCACGGCGAGCGGCACTCTCGCAGACCCGGCGCGCAGACCCGGCAAGCGGCACCACCCACCTCTGACCGAGACGCAGGAGCCGAGATCGTGACCACACAGAGCGCCCCCGCCGCCGACAACATCCCGCAGGCGCAGGGCACGCACCACTGGATCCTCACCCTGGAGAAGCCGGGCCGGTTCTCGATGACGCAGGAGGGCACCTTCACGCCCCCGCCCGGCAGCACCCGCCAGGACGTCTACCACTTCATCTACCAGGCCGTCACCGAGCAGGACGCCAACCTCCGCAGCGCCTCGGTCGGCTACTTCGAGCTGGCACCGAACCAGCTCTGACCCGTGCTTTCCGCACCGCAAAGGCCCGGACGCGCGCTCTGGACGGCAGAGCGTCCGGGCCTTCGCTCTACTCCGCAAAGGAGTGCTCACAGCATGACGGAACTCAGCACCGAGCCGGTAGCCGTCGAGGCTGCCCCGACCACTCCATCCCCGCCGCCCGAGACCGCGCCCGCCCCGGCGCAGGGCAGCAAGGAGGTGGAGCACACGCCCGGCGGCTGGCCGGTCGTCCCGCTCGCCCTGTCCGGGGCGAACAGCACCATCGGCGCAGTCGCCGCCGCCTCCCTGGCAGGCGGGCCGATCGCCGCGGCCGTCGCAGCAACCGGGCTGGTCGTTCTCGGCACGGTCGCCGCCACCCGCGCCCGCATCCCCAACTCCCGCCGCGCCGCCCGCCGGAACGCGGCCCGCACCGCCGGCCGTACCGCGGCCCGCAGCACGGGCCAGCGCCACGGCAGCACCGGCGGAACGAGCCGGACCGGGTCCACCAGCTCCCGCGCCAGTCGCGCACGTGGCGGGTCGGGCAGCGCGCCCGGTCGGCACCGCCGCGGCAGCAGCCAGGCTGCCGGACACAACAGCACCGGCACCGCCGCGGGTGGGAAGACCCGGACCACGACCAACCGCAGCGCTGCCCCGCGTGCGGGCGGTGGCGCGAACGGCAAGGCAGCGGGCCGGATCCGGCAGATACGGGCGCTACGCGCCGCGCAGCAGCAGGCAGCCGGCTCGCGCGCCGGGCGGCGCGCGCAGACCACCGCGGCACGCCGCGCGGTCGCCGACGCCCGCCGCACCACCAACACCCCCGCCAGCAAATCTCGCTCGGGCAAGCGGCCCGGTCTGACCGGCCGCCTGACGGGCAGCACGGCCCGTAAGGCCCGAGCCGCACGGGATGCGGCCGTCACCAAGCAGCGCGCGAAACGCGACGCCAAGAACCGCGGGACGGTTGACGCGCAGCGTGCCCAGATCCGCAAGGCCCCTGCTCGCAAGGCCGCGCGTCGGGCGTTGCGCAGGTCCGCGGCCCGGTTCCACCGGCGGCGCTTGCTCGCCGCCCTGCTCGCCCTGCCGACCGGCCTGCTCGGGATGCTCACCACCCCGATCGGCCGGAAGTTCGACATCCCGGCCCTGATGTATCCCGGCCGCCGCCTCTACTGGCGGATGACCCGGGCAGCGGCCGAGCAGCGTGCGGAGCGCGACGAAGCCATCCGCCAGCACCTGCGGGAGCAGGAGGACGCCGCCGACGCGCAGGCCGACCACGACGGCACAGAGGGCATCGCGGACCGTGTCGAGCGGCCCGCCGCCAGGGTCCCCGCCCAAACCCCCGCCCCCAGCACGGTCCAGGTCAGTGGAGGAGAGCACGTGACCGGTTTCCGGTTCGAAGAGGCCGCTTCCGAGATGGAGGAGGCCGCCAACGCCTACCAGCCCGACGACTGCATGGAGATCCTCGCCATGGTCGAAGGGCTCCCGGCCGCCCTGGCCAGCGTGGCCAACGTGATGAAAATCCTCGCGGAGCGCTCCGACAACGAGTTCCCGCTGGAGAAGGAAGTCGCCAACGGCTTCAGCGACATCTACGGCGCGCTGATGAGCGCCGTCGCGGTCGCCGAGGACATGGGCCCGCTGTTCCGGAAGGTCCACGCGCAGGACATCGCCCGCCACGAAGACCCCCGTAACGGCACCGAGGCAGAGAAGGGCTGGAACGTCTGAGATGAGCAGCACCGCCACCGCCAAGAAGCAGCAGAGCAGTGGCCCGGTGCTGGACTGGGCGGCCGGTCACGGACCCGTGACCGGCGCCCTGTCCGCGACCACCGGAGCCTTCGCCGTCGCCACCACAGGCGCCGCCACCGCCATGCCCCCCGGATGGGCGCTCGCCGTCGGCGCCGCCGGAGCCCTCGGCCACACCGTCATCGGCCTGCGCGTGCGCAACGCCGGCCGCACCCTGGCCACCCGCGCCGCATCCTGGCTCGTGGGCGCCGGATGGACCACCTGGGCCATGACCCACGGCCCCCTCACCTGGGCAGCCCTCGGCTCCCTGGCCACCCTCGGCGTCGGCATCGGCGCCGCCGCCCACTCCAGCGCACTGTTCGAGGAAGCCCGCGAAGACGAGGCGATCGCCGCGCAGGAGCGGCAGATCGCTGCGGAACTCTCCGCGGAGCGCCGGGCCATCGCCGCGGAATGGGTCGACCGCATCCAGCGGGTGTGCTCGCTGACCGTGCGCGTCCTCGGGGTGGAGATGTGGCCCACCGGGACGGGCTTTTCCATCGACGCGGAACTCCCGCCCGGCGGCGCCACCTACGCCAAAATCGCCTCCGAGTCGGCCCGCCTGTCCGCGGACGCCCGCCTCCCCCACGGCTGCACCGCCGTCGCCACGCCGGGCATCCACCAGGGCCGGGTCATCATCGACGTGACCACGGTCAACGTCCTGGAGGAAGAGCGCACCTACCCCACCGACTACGCCCCGCTGTCCGTGCACACGGGCATCCCGTGGGGCTACCGGACCAACGCGGAGAACATCCTCGCCTACCTGCGCGAACAGTGCGCACTGGTCGTCGGCCCCACCGGATCGGGCAAGACCAACATGGTCCACGCGATCCTGGCCGGCTTCGCCCGCGCAGAGGACGTCCTGACGTGGGTGATCGACCTGAACGCCGGGTCGGCCGGTCTGCCCTGGGTCCTGCCCGCGCTCAACGGGGAGATCGGCGCCGGGGACGGCAAGCCGGTACGGCCGGGCGTCGACTGGCTTGCCGGGACGTTCGATGAGGCCGTGCTGATGCTGGAGACCGCCGTCAGGGTCGCCAAGCAGCGCAAGATGGGCTATCAGGACCTGCTGTCCAAGGCCAACACTGACCTTCTGCCGATCAGTGCGCAGATTCCGCAGATCATGCTGGTGATTGATGAGGGTGCGGAGATCCTGGCCAGCCCGGACCGGCAGATGCGCAAGCTCGCGGAGAAGATCCTCGAAGTCATCCGGATCGCCCGCGCCATGGGCCTGCGCACCGTCTTGACCGCGTTGGGGGCGACCGGCAGTGTGCTGGGCAACCTGATGATCCGCCGGGAAGCCAAGGTCCGCGTCGCGCTCACCGGGGGTGAGACCGAGGGCATGGACCTGAGCAAGATGTTCCCCGGCACCCGCGGGCTGCGCGTCGACCAGGCCCCCTACAAGGGCGCCGGGTTCATGGCCACCCCGGAATCGGCGGCCGGGCTGTTCAAGACGTGGCGGATCCTGCCCAACCAGATCCGCGACATCATCGCCGCCACCTCCGACCGGCACCCCGTCATGGACGACATCTCGGCGAAGGCCGCCGGATCCGCCTACGCCCGACGGTGGGACGCGGAGCGCACCGCATGGATGCGCGACCACGCCCCCACCGACAACAGCACGGCTGTGGAGTACGGGCCCGCGTCGGGACTGGCACTGTCTGCCCTGGACAGCCGCGGGGCCGCGCGGGTCTCGCCGGAAGACGAGATGCTGGCCCGCTTCCGCGCGGAGATCGACGCACAGTTCGCGACCGCACCCGACCCGCACACCGCGACCGAGCAGCCCTCGCCGCCGGGGCTGAATCTGTCGGCGCTGCGGGGCGAGCAGGACAGTCCCGCGCAACAGGCCGCGCTCGCCCTGCTGCTCGCCGCCGGCACCGAGGGCACCGGTGCGTCCGCGATCGCCCGCGCGCTCGCGGAGGAGTACGGCACGACCCGTCAGACGGTCGTCGGCTGGCTCAAGGCATGGGTGAGCGACGGCACCGCCGTCCGCGTCGGGGAGGGCACCAAAGCCCGCTACGTCCACCACCGCCACGCCCCCGGATAACCCCCCGAGCAGTGATCACTTGTCGCCTGTGGCCCCGCCGAAAACACATGCCGCCACCGCCGCCCCAGGGGCGCGAAAACGGCTTGTGACCTGGGAGGCGACAAGCGACAAGACAAGACAAGCGACAAGCCGCACGACAAGCACAGACGACAAGCAACGCGACAAGCCACCACGCGGGCAGCACCCGGCAAGAGGGTGCTGCCCGCCCTGTTTCCGGGAGACCACTCGTGATCGTTTCCCTGTCCGCCGTCGCCCTCTTCGGGGTGCTGGCCATCGTCCTGCTGCGCGGCCGCTACCTCGGACCGTTCAGCGCGCTCGTGCTCTTCCTGTTCGGGTTCTTCACCGCCGGAACCGGCGCCGCCGGACCCGTCCGCGCCATGTGCCTCGCGCTCGCCGAGGCCGCCCGCCACCTCACCTGACCCTGCCGGGAGATCCCGTCATGCCCGAGTACGACCACAGTGCGGCCTGGCAGCCGCGGATGACCGACGCCGAAGCCACCGCGGAAGCCCGCCGGGTCATCGCCGACGCCTACCGGCCCACCCCCCAAATGCCGGCCTTCTACCGCGACACCAGCCCCCTGCCCGCCTACGGCCCTACCCCGCCCGTCCCGCAGCCGGACCACCGGATCGTCCCGGCCTGGGCCGCGGGCACCGCCGTGGCCGGCATCGGCGTCGGCGCCACCTGCGTGGGGATCGGGTGCGGGATCTGGCTCGCCTGCCAGGGCTTCGCCGCGGTCACCCTTACCTCGGTTCTGTTCGTCACCCTGCCCATCGCCGGCGTGGCCGCGGTCGTCGCCGCCGTCGGATCGGCCCTGCGCTCCCTGCGGGGTGTCCGTACGGAAACCCACCACCACTACGCCGGGCCCGTGCGGCAGGAGACCAACACGATCACCGCGCCCGCGTACGGGTTGATCGCCCGCAACCGCAACGAACTGCACCGCTGACCTCGATCCGCATCGAAGGTGAGGCCTGCATGACCAGCCGCAACGCCAAGCGGCAGTTAGCCGGGGACATGTTCCCCGGCATGCCCTCCCTGCTCCCCAAGAAGCCACCTAAGGCAGACGCCGACCCCGAGGCCATGACCTTGGACGACGCCATAGCTCGCTCCCACGCCATCCTCGATCGGGTGCTGGCCGCTTTCCCTGTGGTCGCCACGATCGGGCTGTTCTCTGGCGGCAACGACTCCGTCATCGTCAACCACCTGTTCCGCCACCGCGTGGGCGCGATCGCCCACGTCAACACCGGAACCGGCATTCCCGAGACCACCCAGCACGTCCGCGACGTGGTCACCGCCTGGGGCCTGCCCCTGCATGAGCTGCACCCCCGGCACTCTTACCGGGATCTCGTGCTCGGCAAGGTGCTGTCCACGCGAGGCAAGAACATCGGCCGGCAGGTATGGAAGGACTTCCCTGGCCCGGCCGGGCACTCTGTGATGTACCGCAGGTTGAAGGATGAGCCGCTGCAACGGCTGCGTGGGCAGATCATCGGCCGCCACGGACGCACCCGCAATGTCGTCTACCTGGGCGGCATGCGGTGGGCCGAGACAGACCGGCGGTTCCGCAACGCCGAAGAGGTCGACCGCGAAGGCGCCCTGATCTGGGTCTCTCCGATCGTGCACTGGACCGATGCCCACATGCGCGAATACCGCGCCCGCCACCGGTGCACACTCCCGCACCAGCACGCCGACCACATGCTGTGCACCCCGAACGCGCTGCCGCTGAACGAAGTCACCGTTCATCTGCACATGTCCGGGGAGTGCCTGTGCGGGGCGTTCGCCAAGCCCGGCGAACTCGATGAGATCGAGTTCTTCTACCCCCACGCCACCAAGCCCCTGCGGGAGTTGGAGCAGGAGGCCGAGGCTGCCGGACTGCCCGCCTGCAAGTGGGGGCAGCGTCCGCCCGGCGAGCGCACCCGACGCCGCCCGGCCGGCCGGTTGTGCGCCAAGTGCACCGTCCTCGACGGACAAGCCGATCTGCTCGCCGAATGGCGCGACACCGGCCTGATCACTCCCAACCAGTACGCCACGTTCGCCCGCCCGGCAGAAGCCGCCTAACCCCTGACTCAGGAGACAGCATGTCGTTTGGAGAAACCCCCATCACCCTGGTCGGCAACCTGACCGACGACCCCGAGCTGAAGTTCACCGAAGGCGGCGCCGCCCTCGCCAAGTTCACCATCGCCGTCACCCCGCGCAGCTTCGACCGCACGTCGAACCAGTGGAAGGACGGCACCACCGCCTTCTACCGCTGCGCCGCCTGGCGCACCCTCGCCGAACACGTCGCCGAATCCATGAGCAAGGGCTCGCGGGTCGTGGCCACCGGCCGGATGCGCCAGCACGACTGGACCACCGACCAGAACGAGAAGCGGTCCATGCTCGCCGTCGAAATCGACGACATCGGCGCGTCCGTCCGCTTCACCACCGTCACCGTCAACGCCAAGCGCGCCAACAGCGCCGCCCCGGCCGGCGACCCGTGGAACACCCCGGGCAGCACCGCCGCCGCGGACGCCGAACCGCCGTTCTAGCCGTGCCCGGGGCGGTCGCCCGATCTCGCCAAAGACACGCGACCGCCCCGGCCAACCAGTCCACAACAGACCTGTTGGAGGAATCCAGCATGACCCAACCCGCCGCCATCCCGCGAGCAGACGACCGGAGCACGGGCCAGCCGGTGACCGTGGCCCTGGAAAGCCTGCACCTGCTGGCCGCCGCGCTGCTGTGCGCAGAGCGCGGCTGGCCCGTCATCCCCCTGCACCCGGGCGCCAAACGGCCGTCGGGCCACCCGGAACGCGACTGCCCGCGCACCGGCCGGTGTGCGGGCGGGCACCGCACACCGGAGCAGCGTGCCACCACCGACCCCGACCTGATCCACACCGCGTGGGCCAACCACCCGTACAACGTGGGGATCGCGACCGGCCCGGCCGGTCTGCTCGTCGTCGACCTGGACGTGCCGAAACCGGAAGAGCAGGAAGGAGCGCCTGACGGCGCCACTTCTTTCAACGCGCTCTGCGAGCGCGCCAGCGAGCCCTTCCCGCTCACCTACCGGGTGCGGACTCCCAGCGGGGGCCAACACCTGTACTTCACCGCCCCGCCCGGCGCCCGGCTGAAGTGCACGGTGAAGAAGCTCGGTCCCCACATCGACACCCGGGCCTGGGGCGGCTACGTCGTCGCCGCAGGCAGCACTACCCCCCAGGGCACCTACGAAGTCGCCGAAGCGGCCGAGGTGGCGCCGCTGCCCGAATGGCTGGGCACCCAGCTCACCGAACCCGCGAAACCGGCGCAGCCGCCCGCCCTGACCCGGGTGTGGGACGGCACGAAGGCCGCCCGTACCGCGCTGGAACGCGAATGCGCGGTCGTGGCTGCGGCTGGCAAGGGCGGGCCCGGCGGGCGCAACAACACGCTGTACCGCAGTGCCTGCAAGGTGGCCCGGTTCGTGGCCTGGGGACACATCCCCCGGCACACGGTCGAAGAGGCAATCCAGGCGGCGGGGGAGTCGACGGGCCTGTCGGCTGCCGAGTGCCGCACGACGATCCGCAGCGCCATGGAATGGATCACCGCCCACGCCACCCCACGGGACGCCGCATGACCACCTCACACTCCCCCCACCTGGATTGCCTGCCCCTGCCCCCGTACGGGCCGCAGGACGCCCCGCCCGCGTACGGCGGCATCGTGGGCGGCCGAGAGAAGGTCGCCCGAAGGGCGTCCTTTCAGCTCTTCCTCTCGGCTCACCGCACCCTGTGCCCGTCCCGTCACTTCGAAGGGAGGAACGCCGCATGACCAAGCCCAACGCCCCCATCGACGGCGCCGCGCTACTGGATGAGGTGGAAGCCTTCCACCGCCGCTTCAACGTCTTCCCCACCGAACACGCCTACGTCGCTGTCACCTTGTGGGACGCGCACGCCCACCTGATCGACGCCTACGACGGCACCGCCCGCCTCGCCTTCCTCTCCCCGGAACCCGGATCGGGCAAGTCCCGCGCCCTGGAGATCGTGGAGACCCTCACCCCGCGCGCGGCCACCACCGTCAACGCGTCCGCCAACGCCCTGTTCCGCCTCGTGGAAGCCGACGGCGGAACGCCCACCCTGCTCTTCGATGAGATCGACACCGTGTTCGGCCCCAAGGCCGGCGGCAACGAGGAAGTCCGCGGGTTCCTCAACTCCGGCTACCGGCGCGGCGCCAAGTCCCTGCGCTGCGTCGGGGACGGCTCCAACCAGAGCACGGAGTGGTTCTCCTCGTTCTGTGCGGTCGCGATGGCCGGACTCGGCTCGCTCCCGGACACGATCCTGACCCGCTCCGTCATCATCCGCATGCGCAAGAAAGCCCCGAACGAGAAGGTCGAACCGTACCGTCGGCGCGTCCACGAGAAGCAGGGGCACGCGCTGCGGGACCGGCTCGCGGACTGGGCCACCACCGTGCACGACGAGATCGCAGGCGCCTGGCCCGAGATGCCCGAGGGCGTCTCCGACCGGCCCGCGGACGTGTGGGAACCCCTGCTCGCGGTGGCGGATGCGGCCGGCGGGCACTGGCCCGACCGGGCCCGCGCCGCCTGCGTCGCGCTCATCAAGGCCGCCACGCAGGGAGACGAAGCGTCCCTCGGGGTACGCCTGCTGACCGACTTGCGTGACCGGGTGTTTTGCGGTGCCGACCGGATGCCCACGGCCGCCATCCTCGAAGTCCTGCTCGCGCTGGACGACGCTCCGTGGGCCGACCTGAGCGAGGACGGACAGAGCGTCAAGCCGCTCACCGCGCGCGCCCTGTCCAAGCTCCTGAGCCAGTACGTGCGCCCCGACAACACCCCCATCAAGCCCCGTGGCATCCGGGTCGGCAGCGGCACCCCCAAGGGCTACTACGCGGACGATCTCAGCGACGCGTGGATGCGCTACTGCCCCCCTCCCCCTGAGAAGTCCGCAACATCCGCAACGTCCGCAACATCGCAGGTCAACGGGGGTGAATCTGTGGCGGAAGTCCCTTCCGAGAGCCGCCACATGTTCGCGGAAACCGACACATGCACCCTCCGCAGCGTCGGCTGACCAGTCGCATACCGAAGCGCCGCCGCGTGCCCCGCGCGGCGGCACCTATCCGCAACAGAAACGGCATCCGCCACAGATTCGAGCCGCTGACCAGCAATGTTGCGGCGTGGCGGATGTTGCGGATCCCCAGAACCCAGAGCGCCCGAGGAGTACGCCCCGATGAGTACCCCCGCACTCGCCCACACCCAGTTGCTCTACACCCCGGAGGAAGCCGCCAAGGTTCTCCGCTTCGGCCGTTCCACCGTCTACGAGCTGATGGCCGCCGGCGAGCTCAAGTACGTCAAGCGCGGACGTTCCCGCCGCATCCGCTGGGACGTCCTTGAGGACTACGCGAACAGCCTCGAACTGCTCCCCAACTGAACCGGCCCACCCGCGAAGCCGTCCCGGACACCTGCTCCGGGGCGGCTTCCTGCATGGAGGAGTGCATGAGCACCCGCAATCGGAACTTGGAGTCGTCCATCTACAAGGGCAGCGACGGCTGGTGGCACGGACGCGTCACCATGGGCGTCAAAGACGACGGCAGTCCCGACCGGCGCCACCGTCGCGCCCGGACGGAAGCCGAAGTCAGGCGCAAGGTCCGCGAACTGGAAGACCAGCGTGACAAGGGACGCGCGCCCAAGGCCGGCCGCAAGCCGACCGTAGAGCAGTGGATGACCGCCTACCTCACCGACATCGCGTCCCTGAAGCTCAAGCCGCGTTCGCTGGACGACTACTGGTCCAAGACCAGGAACGACATCATCCCTGGCATCGGAAAACACCGGCTCGACAAGCTCCAGCCGGAGCATCTGGAGCGGATGTACCGCGTCATGCTCAACGAGGGACACGCCCCCTCGCACGTGCTCAAAGTGCACCGCATCCTGTCGCGCGCGCTGAAAATCGCCCACCGCCGCCGTCTGATCGTTGAGAACGTCGCCACCCTCGTGGATCCCCCGACGGTCGACGAGACCGAGGCGAACCCGTTCACGACTGAAGAGGCGAAGGCGTTCCTGGAAGCCGCCGCCAAGCGCCCCACGTTCATGCGATGGTGCGTCGGCGTCGGAATGGGCTTCCGGCAGGGTGAAACCCTTGGCTTGAGGTGGCCGTACGTCGACTTCGACAACGAGCTGTTCCGTCCTCAGTGGCAGCTTCAGCGCCTCACCTGGCGGCACGGCTGCAAGTCCCCCCACGCGTGCGGTGCCAAATTCCACCGGTTCGAGCCGTGCCCGGACGGCTGCACCACCCACAAGGGATACAAGCGCGGCTGCCCGAAGCCATGCCCGAAGGGCTGCACGAGGCACGCCCGCGCCTGCCCCGAGCGGAAGGACGGCGGCCTGGTCTTCACCCGGCCCAAGACCAAGAAGAGCAGGAACGCCGTACCGATTCCGCCGCCGTTCATCCCGTACCTGCGCGAGCACCAGGCACAGCAGGAGGAGGCTCGCGCCGAAGCAGGCGACGCGTGGGAGGAGCACAAGCTGGTCTTCAGCCGGCCGGACGGCCGCCCGCTCGATCCCCGACAGGACTGGGAGGAATTCAAGGAACTGTTGGCGGAAGCCGGAATCGACGACCGTCGCCTTTACGACGGCAGCCGCCACACCGCCGGCACCATCCTGAACGAACTCGGGGTCGACATGCCCACGATCATGGAGATCCTGCGGCATACCCAGATCAGTCAGACCCGGCGGTACGTGCAGGGTCGGTCACACCTCTCGAAGGATGCGATGCGTCGCATGGGGGACCACTTCATGCCCCGCCCGGCCAGCGCGGACCCCGCGCCGGAACCCCCAACTGAGACCAGAACTGAGACCGGCGGTAGCCGCGCGGCCCGCGCCCAGCGTCGCCGTCGCATCCGCTGAACGAGAAAACCCAGCTCAGACACCGTCTGAGCTGGGTTCCAGTGGAGCCGCTTTCGGGATTCGAACCCGAGACCTACGCATTACGAGTGCGTTGCTCTGGCCATCTGAGCTAAAGCGGCGCGCGCTGCCCGCACTATGGTGCGATCAGCAACGTCGGTAAGTCTACACAGTTTCCGTGGGTGCTCAGTACCCGCCCCGGGGCGGGTGGCTCCGGGGCGGGTTACAGGGGCTATGAGCAGCGCTTTCCGGCAGTCGGCGGGGTGCCCCGCAGGAGGTAGGTGTCGATCGCCGTGTCGATGCAGGCGCTGCCCCGGCCGTACGCCGTATGGCCATCGCCGTCGTAGGTCAGCAGGCGGGCCGAGGAGAGCTGGCCGGCCAGGGAACGGGCCCAGCGGTACGGTGTCGCCGGGTCGCGGACCGTGCCGACCACCACGATCGGCGCCGCCCCCTTGGCCTCGATGCGGTGCGCCTCACCCGTGGCCCGCACCGGCCAGTACGTGCAGTTCAGTGAGGCCCAGGCCAGCCCCGGGCCGAAGACCGGGGACGCCTTCTCGAACGCCGGCAGGTTCTTCTCCAGGTCCTCGGGCCCGCTGAAGGCCGGCGGCAGGTCCAGGCAGTTCACGGCGGCGTTGGCCATCATCAGGTTGCTGAAGTGACCGCTCGCGTCCCGCTCGTAGTAACTGTCGGAGAGGGCCAGCAGGCCGGCGCCGTCCTGCTCCTTCATCGCCGAGTTCAGCGCCGCGCGCAGTTCACCCCAGGATCCCTGGTCGTACATCGCCGCGATCACCCCGTTGGTGGCCAGCGCCTCTCCGAGCTCGCGGCCGTCCGCGTCGGCGGGCGGGACGGGATGGGCGTCCAGCCGGCGGAAGAACGCCTGGAGGTGGTCGCCGACCTGCGTGGGCGTCGTACCCTTCCCGCCGAGCGGGCAGTCGGTGTGCCGTACGCAGTCCTTCGCGAACGCCTGGAACGCCGTTTCGAACCCCGCCGCCTGGTCCAGGTTCAGCCTGAGTGCGTCCACGGACGGGTCCATCGCACCGTCCAGCACCATCCGGCCGACCCGCCCGGGGAACAGGCCTGCGTACGTCGCCCCGAGGAACGTGCCGTACGACGCCCCGACGTAGTTCAGTTTCCGGTCCCCGAGCACTGCGCGCAGGATGTCCATGTCCCGTGCCGCCTCCACGGTGGAGACGTGCCGCAGCAGTCGCGCCGAGTGGGTCCCGCAGCTCTCCGCGAACTTCCGGTACGCCGCGACCAGCGCGTCCCGCTCCCGCTGGTCGTCGGGCGTCTGGTCCGTCTGCGCGTACGCGTCCATCTGCCGCCCGTCGAGGCATTCGACGGGCTCGCTGCGGGCGACTCCCCGCGGGTCCATGGCCACAATGTCGTAGCGGGCGCGGACCTGTTCCGGGTAGCCGAGGCCCGCGTACTGCTGGAGGTAATCGATGGCCGAACCGCCCGGACCACCGGGGTTGACCAGCAGCGAGCCGAGCGGCTTGCCGTTGCCGGTGGCCTTCTTCCTGGCGACGGCCAGCCGGACGGTGCCCGCGCCGGGATCGGCGTAGTCCAGCGGGGCCCGCATCGTCGTGCACTGGAACCCGGCGACACCGCAGTCGCGCCAGCGCAGCCGCTGCTCGTAGTACGGCGTCAGCGCCGACGGCGTCGAACGCGGCAGCGCGGCGAGCGCCGCCTCCACCGTCCCGCCGGCCGATGTGGTCGGGCTTCCCGCGGAGCACGCGGACGCGAACAGTGCCGTGGCCGTGAGGAGGGTGGCTGCGAGACGGGCCGTCGTCCGGGTGCGGGGGCCCCCGGTCCGGCGGAAGCGGGGAGATCGCCTGGTGTGCATCTGGCGAGAGTAACGTTGCGGGATCGCTCGGGCGCGGTGAGTGGACATGGGTGCCTCCTACGAGGGACACGGCCACATCCTCGTCCCAGGTCCGGCCCGTCGCCACACGAGCCGGCCCGGCTCATCGCCACGGTTCCGGCCCTCGCCCGTCGTCGCCGCACGAGCCGACCCCGGCCCATGGCCCGATCCCGGCCCGTCGCCCGCTCCCGTCGCCCGTCGCCCGTCGCCCGTCACCCGTCACCCGTCACCCGTCGTCATACGAGCCGACCCGGGCCCATCGCGTTGTCGGGGGCCGGCGCGGGAAGGGTCAACCCGCTCTCAAAGCCATCGTCATCGCCTCCACCGCCAGGAGCGGTGCCACATTGCGGTCCAGGGCGTCCCGGCACGCGGAGACCGCCTCGATGCGGCGGAGTGTGGACTCAGGGGTGCTGCCGCGGGCCAGCCGGTCCAGGGCATCCCCCGCATCGGCGTTGGCGATCGCCACGCGCGTGCCCAGCTGCAGGGCGAGGACGTCACGGTAGAAGGCGGTGAGGTCGCCGAGGGCGACATCCAGGCTGTCGCGCTGCGTGCGGGTCTTGCGGCGTTTCTGCATGTCCTCCAGGTCCTTCATCACCCCCGCGGTGCCGCGCGGCATCCGGCCGCCCTGGCCGGCGCCGAGCGCCGTCCTCAGCTCCTCGGTCTCTCTGCCGTCCATTTCCTCGGCGAGCTGCTTGGCGTCCTCCGCGGCCGCGTCGACCAGCTCCTGCGCGGCCCTGAGGCAGGCGCCGACCTCGTCGAGGCGCAGCGGCAGCTTCAGGACGGCGGCCCGGCGTTCGCGGGCGGCCGGGTCGGTGGCCAGCCGGCGGGCCCGGTCGACGTGGCCCTGGGTGGCGCGCGCGACGGACGCGGCGACCTCGGGCTCGATGCCGTCGCGCCGTACGAGCATGTCGGCCACCGCCTCGACGGACGGCGTGCGCAGGTTCAGGTGGCGGCAGCGGGAGCGGATGGTCGGCAGGACGTCCTCGACGGAGGGCGCGCACAGCAGCCACACCGTGCGCGGGGCGGGCTCCTCGACGGCCTTGAGGACCGCGTTGGCCGACTTCTCGTTCAGCCGCTCGGCGTCCTCGACCAGGATGATCTGCCAGCGGCCGGTCGCCGGGGCGGTGAACGACTTGCGGACCGTGTCGCGCATGTCCTTGACCAGGATTTCGGAGCCGACCGCGGCGACCGTCGTGACGTCCGCGTGGGTGCCGAGCAGCGCGGTGTGGCAGCCGTCGCAGAAGCCGCAGCCGGGTGCGCCGCCGAGCGCGCGGTCGGGGCTCACGCACTGCAGTGCCGCGGCGAAGGCCCGCGCCGCCTGGTTGCGGCCCGCGCCGGGCGGCCCCGTGAACAGCCAGGCATGGGTCATCTTCGACGCCTCGGGCACCGGCTCGTCCGCCCTGACGGCCGTGACGAGGGCGTCGGCGTCCCGCGCGGCGGCGTCGAGCACCGCGCTCACCTTCTCCTGCCCGACGAGGTCGTCCCACACGGTCATGGGTCACGCCGCCCTTCCGTCACACTCCGCTTGCCGTCATCCATTGTGCGGGTGGCCACTGACAACGAAGCCCACGGTCCACGCGGCCCTGGCGGTGCCGAGGCCCACCGGCGGGGTCGGCTCTCGCGGTGCCGGCCCCGTCGGCGGGCCTCCTCGCGGCGTGCCGACCCTCGCCGGTGGCCCTTCGTCGCCGTGGCCCGGCAGTCCAGGCCGGAATCCGGTGGCCCGGCAGCCACGGCGGCCAACGTCGACAGGAGGCGCCCGCCGTGCGCGCCCACCGTGCCGCCCACCGGTGCGCGCCCCCGATCCGGGCGGCGACGGCGGCCCGGCGTCGGCCTGCGCGCGCAGATGGAAGAAGGCGTCCACCGGCACCGGCCCTCGCCGGTACCCGTGGACGCCTCCCCTTCCGGAGAAACGGCTGCCGGTCAGCCGCGTCGGCCGCGGCCCCTGCGGCCCTGCTGCTCCTCGCCGCCACCCTGGTCGCCGCCCTGGTCGCCGCGCTCCGGCTCGTCGTACGAGCCCAGCAGTTCGTCGGCCAGCGTCGGCAGGTCGTCCAGCGGGGTCTCCTCGGCCCAGTCGGAGCGCGGGCGGCGGCGGGGCGTGCCGTCGGCGTCGACCTGGGGCATCTCACGGGTGCGCGGCTCGGAGCCGTCGGGGCCCGCGGCGGGCCGCTCGTCCCGGAAGTAGCCGGACGGCACCCGGTCCGCCGGATCACCGTCCCGTACCGGCGGCAGCACGGCCGTCTCGTCCGCCGCGCCCACAGGCACCCGCGGCGCCTCGGCCGTACCGCCGGCGGACACCTGCGGCAGCACGGCCGTCTCGTCCGCCGCGCCCGCAGGCACCCGCGGCAGCACCGCCGTCTCCTCCGCCGGTCCGGTGGCCACCGGCGGCTGCGGCAGTTCGGTGGTCACCTCGGGGTCCGGGTGGAAGCCCTCGGGGTCCGAACGGAAACCCTGCGCGTCGGGGGCGAAGCCGCCGCGCTCCTCGCGTACCGGCCGCAGCACCGTCGTGTCGTCCGTGCTCCGAGTGTTCCGCGGCTCCGTCGTCCGCCCGTCCGGGCGGTGCCCCGCAGCGCCCGGGGCCTGGGCGTCCGGCGACACCACCGGCGTCGCGACGGTCTCGTCGGCGCCCCGGGCCGCAGCCGGGGACACGACCGGTGTGGGCGCCGTGGCGGCGTCGGGAGCCACGCCAGGTGCCGACGGCCGGGGCGCGCTGGGCCTGCGGGCGGCCGCGTCGGCCGCCGCCGCGGCCTCGGCCGCCTGCCGACGGGCCTCCTCGGCGCGCAGCAGCGCTTCTTCCGCCTTGCGCTGCGCCTCCAGGCGCCGGGCGTCCTCCTCCGCACGCAACCGGGCCTGCCGGGCCTCTTCCTCCGCGCGCAACCGGGCCTGCCGGGCTTCCTCCTCGGCTCGCAGCCGAGCTTCCTCCTCGGCCTGCCTGCGCCGCCGCTCCTCCTCGGCCTTGCGGCGGGCCTCCTCCTCGGCGCGCGCCTTCTCCTCGGCGAGCAGCCGCTGCCGCTCCTCCTCCGCACGCCTGGCCGCTTCCTCGGCCCGCAGCCGGGCCTCCTCCGCCTGCCGTTCGGCCTCGCGCCGCTGCGCCTCCTCCAGCTCGCGCCGCTTGCGCTCCTCCTCTTCGGCGCGCAGCTTGGCGAGCTGCTCCTGGCGTTCGCGTTCCAGGCGCTCCTCCTCGGCCTTGCGGGCGGCCTCTTCCTCGGCCTTGCGGCGGGCCTCCTCCTCGGCCTTGCGCCGGGCCTCCTCCTGAGCCTTGATCTCGGCCTCGGACAGCGGCAGCACGGTGTCCAGGCGGTGCCGGATCACGGTGGTGACGGACTCGGGTTCCTGCCCCGCGTCCACGACCAGGTAGCGGCCGGGGTCGGAGGCCGCCAGCGTGAGGAAACCGGACCGCACGCGCGTGTGGAACTCCGCCGGCTCCGACTCCAGCCGGTCCGGCGCCTCGGTGAACCGCTCGCGGGCGGTCTCCGGGGAGACGTCCAGCAGGACGGTGAGGTGCGGGACGAGCCCGTCGGTGGCCCAGCGGTTGATGCGGGCGATCTCGGTCGGGGACAGGTCGCGGCCGGCCCCCTGGTAGGCGACGGAGGAGTCGATGTAGCGGTCGGAGATGACCACCGCGCCGCGCTCCAGGGCGGGGCGTACGACCGTGTCGACGTGTTCCGCGCGGTCGGCGGCGTACAGCAGCGCCTCCGCGCGGTGCGACAGGCCCGCCGAGGACACGTCCAGCAGGATCGAGCGCAGCCGCTTGCCGACCGGGGTGGCCCCCGGCTCGCGGGTGAGCACGACCTCGTGGCCCTTGGCGCGGATCCACTCGGCGAGGGCCTCGGCCTGGGTGGACTTGCCGGCGCCGTCACCGCCCTCCAGGGCGATGAAGAAGCCGTTCGCCGCCGGGGCGGTCACCGGGTCGTCGCCGCCGAGCAGCGCGTCCTTGAGGTCCTGGCGCAGCGGCACACCGGAGCGGTCGTCGACCTTGGCGAGCACCAGCGCGGCCACCGGCAGCAGCAGCGCACCGACCAGCATCAGCGTGAAGGCGGCGCCGCCGTGCGCGAAGACGAACTTGCCGTTCTCCAGCCGGTGCGGGCCGATCAGCGCCGCGACCAGGGGCGCGATCAGGGCGCCGAGCGCTATGAAGACGCGCACCACGGCGTGCAGGTGCTCGGTGGTGCGCGCCCGGCGGTATTCCTCGGTCTCCTGGTCGAGCAGGGTGTGCCCGGTGTTGGCGGCCACGCCCGCGGCGGCACCGGCCAGGGTGACGATCAGCAGGACCGTGGTGACGTCCGGGACCAGGCCGGCGGCCAGCAGAGCGATGCCGGTGACGGCGATGGCCAGGGCGAGCAGGCGGCGGCGGGAGAGCGAGGGCAGCAGCCCGGGGGCGGTGCGGATGCCGATGGCGACTCCGCCGGTCAGGCCGAGCACCAGCAGGCCGTAGAGCACCGGGCCGCCGCCCAGGTCCTTGGCGTGCAGCACACACACCGCGACGGCAGCCGCGATCGCCCCGGCGACCCCGGCACAGGCCGGGACCAGCAGCGGGATGACGCCCGTGCGGCCCTTGTCGACGCCGGCGCCGGTGCGCGGGCGGCGCAGGCCCTCCAGCGGGGACCGGGGGCGCGGGGTGCGGGTGTCGGGCAGTTCCAGGAACGTCAGCACGGACAGGGCGCCGGCGAACAGCCCCGCCGCCACGTACGACGCGAGGGCCGCCTGGTGCTGGTCGAACCAGGCGATGCCGGTGCCCAGCAGATTGTTCAGCAGGGCGGCGACGACCAGAGCGGCGGCGGCCAGCGGGACCGCGAGGAAGCCGGTGCGCAGCGTGAGGCGGCGCAGGGCGTCCATGTGGTCCGGCAGCGGCCGTACGGTCGCGCCCTCCGGCGGCGGGCCGGGCAGCAGGGCGGGGGCGGCGCTCTCCCGGCACACGCTCCACAGCCGCTCGGCGACGCCGGTGACGAAGGCGGTGACCAGCAGGACGGCGAGGGCGTCGCCCGGGGTCCAGTCGATCCACAGGGGCGCGACGATCAGCAGCGCGGCGCGCACGCCGTCGGCACCGACCATGGTCCACCGGCGGTCGAGCGGGCCCTCCTGGGCGGTGAGCGAGGTCAGCGGGCCGAGGAGAACGGCGCCGAAGAGCAGCGTGGCGAGGATGCGCGCGCCGAAGACCGTCGCCACTGCGAACGCCACGCCTCGGTAGCCACCGCCGAAAGCCCCCTCGGCTACCGCCGCCTGGAGGACCAGGACGACCAGCACGAGGAGGGACAGGGCGTCGCCGACACCACTCACCAGCTGCGCGCTCCACAAGCGCCTCAGCTGCGGTCGGCGCAGCAGAGAACGCACGGCGCGCTCGCGGGAGTCCGCCACCAGGGCGTCGTCCGGGGCTGTGGGGTGGGCCGTTGGCTGCTCGGCTCGCGTCATGCGTTCAGCCTATCCGCAGGCGCTGACACCACACCTCACCCGTCTGGCATGCGCAAGCCCCGACATCAAAGTGATGCCGGGGCGTGCGCCTCGCGCAGCGGGAGCGCGAACCGACGGGGTCAGTCCTCCGTGCCGGAAGCCGCCGTCTTCGAAGCCGTCGCCTTCTTCGCGGTGGTCTTCGTGGCGGTCGCCTTCTTCGCCGCGGCCGTGGTCTTCTTCGCGGCCGTCTTCTTGGCGGCGGTCTTCTTCGCCGGGGCGGTCTTCTTGGCCGCCGCCTTCTTCGCGGTCTTCTTCGCCGGGCCCTTCGCGCGCTTCTCCGCGAGCAGCTCGAAACCACGCTCAGGAGTGATCGCCTCGACGCTGTCGCCGGAGCGGAGGGTGGCGTTCGTCTCGCCGTCGGTGACGTACGGGCCGAAGCGGCCGTCCTTGACCACGACCGGCTTGCCGGAGACGGGGTCCTCGCCCAGCTCCTTCAGCGGCGGCTTGGCGGCGGCCCGACCGCGCTGCTTGGGCTGGGCGTAGATCGCCAGCGCCTCCTCCAGCGTGATCGTGAAGAGCTGGTCCTCGGTCTGCAGCGAACGCGAGTCCGTGCCCTTCTTCAGATACGGGCCGTAGCGGCCGTTCTGTGCGGTGATCTCCTGGCCTTCGGCGTCGGTGCCGACGACGCGCGGCAGCGACATCAGCCTCAGTGCGTCGTCGAGCGTCACCGTGTCGAGCGCCATCGACTTGAAGAGGGAGGCGGTGCGCGGCTTGACCGCGTTCTTGCCGGTCTTCGGGGTGCCCTCGGGAAGCACCTCGGTGACGTACGGGCCGTAGCGGCCGTCCTTGGCGACGATCGTGTGACCCGTGGCCGGGTCGGTGCCCAGCTCGAAGTCGCCGCTGGGCTTGGCCAGCAGCTCCTCTGCCAGCTCGACGCTCAGCTCGTCGGGCGCCATGTCGTCCGGGATGTCGGCGCGCTGGTGCTGCTCGGTGTCCTTCTCGCCGCGCTCGATGTACGGGCCGTAGCGGCCGACACGGAGCACGATGTCGTTGCCCACCGGGAAGGAGGACACCTCGCGCGCGTCGATCGCGCCCAGGTCCGTCACCAGCTCCTTGAGGCCGCCGAGGTGGTCCCCGTCGCCGTTGCCGGCGTCGGCCGCGCCGCTCGTGGCACCCGCGGCGAAGCCGCTGTTCGGCACCGACTCGCCGAAGTAGAAGCGCTTCAGCCACGGCACGGCCTGCGCCTCACCGGCGGCGATGCGGTCGAGGTCGTCCTCCATCCTGGCGGTGAAGTCGTAGTCGACGAGCCGCCCGAAGTGCTTCTCCAGGAGGTTCACCACGGCGAAGGACAGGAAGGACGGCACCAGGGCCGTGCCCTTCTTGAACACGTAGCCGCGGTCGAGGATCGTGCCGATGATCGACGCGTACGTCGAGGGCCGGCCGATCTCGCGCTCTTCCAGCTCCTTGACCAGGGACGCCTCGGTGTAGCGGGCCGGAGGCTTGGTGGCGTGGCCGTCGACCGTGATCTCCTCGGCGGACAGCGCGTCGCCCTCGGAGACCTGCGGCAGCCGGCGCTCGCGGTCGTCCAGCTCGGCGTTCGGGTCGTCGGCACCCTCGACGTACGCCTTCAGGAAGCCGTGGAAGGTGATCGTCTTGCCCGAGGCGCTGAACTCGACGTCCCGGCCGTCGGCGGCGGTGCCACCGATCTTCACGGTCACGCTGTTACCGGTCGCATCCTTCATCTGCGAGGCGACGGTCCGCTTCCAGATCAGCTCGTAGAGCTTGAACTGGTCACCGGTCAGGCCGGTCTCCGCGGGCGTGCGGAAACGATCACCCGAGGGACGGATCGCCTCGTGCGCCTCCTGAGCGTTCTTCACCTTGGCGGCGTAGGTCCGCGGCTGCGGCGGCAGGTAGTCGGCGCCGTACAGCTGCGTGACCTGGGCGCGGGCCGCGGCGATCGCCGTCTCGCTCAGCGTCGTGGAGTCCGTACGCATGTACGTGATGTAGCCGTTCTCGTACAGCTTCTGCGCGACCTGCATGGTCGCCTTCGCGCCGAAGCCGAGCTTGCGGCTGGCCTCCTGCTGCAGCGTCGTCGTACGGAACGGGGCGTACGGCGAGCGGCGGTACGGCTTGGACTCGACGGAACGCACGGAGAAGCGGGTGTCCTCCAGGGCGGCGGCGAGGGCGCGGGCGGTCGCCTCGTCGAGGGGGAGGGTGTTCGCGCTCTTGAGTTGTCCCAGGGAGTCGAAGTCACGGCCCTGCGCGACCCGCCTGCCGTCGACGGTCTGGAGGCGGGCGACCAGCGACGACGGGTCCGACGAGTCCCCCGCGCGGCCGGTGGCGAAGGTGCCCGTCAGGTCCCAGTACTCAGCGGAACGAAACGCGATGCGCTCGCGTTCCCGCTCCACCACGAGTCGGGTGGCGACGGACTGCACGCGGCCGGCCGACAGCCGGGGCATGACCTTCTTCCACAGCACCGGGGAGACCTCGTAGCCGTAGAGGCGGTCGAGGATGCGGCGGGTCTCCTGGGCGTCGACCAGCTTCTGGTTGAGCTGGCGCGGGTTGGCGACGGCCTCGCGGATCGCGTCCTTGGTGATCTCGTGGAACACCATGCGCTTGACCGGGATCTTCGGCTTCAGGACCTCCTGGAGGTGCCAGGCGATCGCCTCGCCCTCCCGGTCCTCATCGGTGGCGAGGAACAGCTCGTCGGAGTCCTTCAACAGGTCCTTGAGCTTCTTGACCTGGGCCTTCTTGTCGGCGTTGACCACATAGATCGGCTGGAAGTCGTGTTCGACGTCCACACCGAGGCGGCGAACCTCGCCCGTGTACTTCTCCGGCACCTCCGCGGCGCCGTTGGGAAGGTCGCGGATGTGCCCGACACTCGCCTCGACGGTGTAGCCGGGGCCGAGATAGCCCTTGATCGTCTTCGCCTTGGCAGGCGACTCGACGATGACGAGTCGGCGACCGCCGTGTGCGGTCTCGCTGGTCGGGGACAACTTCGCTCTTCTCTCCGGTCGACGCTGGGGGCCTCCCCAGGCCATGGTCCCGGGGTCGCGGCGTACTGCTGGCTCGTGTGACGCTGCGGAGTGTGACGCTACATCCCGCCCCCGTGTCAAACGGGAAAAGCCCACAACGGCCACTCGAACGGTAACCCGACTACCGGCATTCCTGCCGCCCGGACTGCCCGCCCCGCCCTTCACCCCTGTCCGGAGCGTGGCGCTCCCCTTACTCCGCGGACACGGCGTCGCCGGTCTCAGAGCCGGGTCAGGCAGTACGCCCCGAGGGCCAGCGCGGCCGTTCCGGCGACGCCGGCGGCGGTGGCCGATGCGACCCTGCTCACACCGAGGGCTACCGGTTCCCGGCGCCTGAGACGCGTCCCGGTCCAGGTCAGCAGACCGGCCCCGAACAGGGCGAACACCACTCCCGCGAAGATCGCCGGTCCGCTCTCCACCGCCCGGCCACCCCTTCCCTGTCTCCGGCTGTGCCCAGCGCCCGGAGGGTGGCACGCACGGGAGACGGGCGGGCGACATCGGGGTGAACGGGAGGTCGACACGTAATCGAACTCACGCACGAACGGGCGGGCTCCGGATTCGTCGGCCATATTTTTCCGGCCGTTTTCGGGAAACGGGCCACGTCGGCCTCCGGCGGACGTCCACGACGGCATGGACGCCCGGCGTACGGGCACGGCACCCGACGGCACGCCTGGCCTCCGAGCCGCTCGATTCCGGCTACCGCGCCACGCCCGGCCCCGGCCTCCAGGCCCCGGCTCCCGGCTCCCGGCTCCCGGCTCCCGGCTCCCGGCTCCCGGCTCCCGGGCAACGACACCCGTGCCCTGCCACGCCCGCCGCGCCACGCCCGGACCGTGCCCCGGCCCACGCCCGCCCGGTGTGTGCGCTCAGGGTGCCGCCGAGGGTGCCCGCCGAGCGCACCGGCTCAGGCTCCGATTCAGCGCACGGACCCTGCGCACGGACCCTGCGCACGGACCCTGCGCACGGACCCAGCGCACGGACCCAGCGCACGGGCCGACGGGCACGGACCCGGCACACCGGACGGCCGACGGGCACGGACCCGGCACACCGGACGGACTCAGCACACGAGCCCGGCGCACGCGCCAAGGGCACGAACCGCACACGGGCCCAGCCCCCCGGGCTCAGCGCACCGGCTCCAGGAAGCCCTGTTCCACCAGCAGCCGGATCTGCGCGGGGGTGCGGTCGCGGAGCAGTACCGGGTCCTCGCCGACGAGCTGCGCGATGGCGTCCAGGATGCGGCCCGCGCTCAGCGTGCCGTCACACACGCCCGCGAACCCGGCACCGACCGTGTCCACCTTCGTGGCCCGGCGCATGCCGCGGTGCTGGCGCAGCACCACATGCTCCGGGTCCTCGGCTCCGGGCAGCCCGACCTGCTCCTGGACCACTTCGACGCCGAGCTTGAAGTGGCTGTCCAGCAGCGCCGCGTCGTCGTGCTCCCGGAGATAGTCGAGGCGGTCGAAGTGCGCCCGGATCGTCTCACCGAGCGGCTGCTCGACCGGGTGGGGCCACTCCTCCACGGTGACGACGGGCTCAGCGGACCCGGTCCGGCGCAGGGTGATCCAGCCGAAGCCGACCGCCTTCACCTTGCGCGCCTCGAACTCGTCGAGCCAGGCGTCGTACCGCGCCTGGTACTCCGCCGGGTCACCGCGGTGGTCACCGGCGTCCCTCAGCCACAGCTCGGCGTACTGCGTGACGTCCTGCACCTCGCGCTGCACGATCCAGGCATCGCACCCGCGCGGCACCCACGACCTGAGTCTGTCCTGCCAGTCCTCCCCCGCCACGTGCTGCCAGTTCGCGAGGAACTGTGCGAAACCGCCCTCGTTCAGCCGTTCCCCCGCCTGCTGAACGAGCGAGCGGCACAGATCGTCCCCGCCCATGCCACCGTCCCGGTACGTCAGCCGGGCACGCGGGGAGATCACGAACGGCGGGTTGGACACGATCAGGTCGAACGTCTCGTCGGCCCGGACCGGCTCGAACAGCGAACCCTCGCGCAGGTCGGCGGCGGGCGCGCCGGAGAGTGCCAGCGTGAGCGCCGTGATGTGCAGCGCGCGCGGGTTGAGATCGGTCGCCGTCACGCGTGTGGCGTGCTGGGCGGCGTGCAGCGCCTGGATACCGGAGCCGGTGCCGAGGTCGAGGGCGGAGGAGACGGGGGTGCGGACGGTGATGCCCGCGAGGGTCGTGGAGGCGCCGCCGACGCCCAGGACGACGCCCTCGTCACGCTGTCCGATGCCGCCGGCACCGCCGACCGCGCAGCCGAGGTCGGAGACGATGAACCAGTCCTCGCCGCCCGGACCGCCGTACGGCCGCACGTCCACGGTCGCGGCCACCTCGTCGCCGCCCACGCGCGCGAGCCAGCCGGCCGCCAGCGCCTCCTCGACCGGCAGAACGGACGCCACGCGCGCGTGGGGCACCGGTTGCTGGAGCAGGAACAGCCGTACGAGCGTCTCCAGCGGCGTGTCGCCGCGGGTGGCCCGGAGGGCGGGCACGGTCTCGCTGCGGGCCAGCGCCGCGTACGCGGCGGCGCCGAGCAGGTCGAGCAGCCCGTCGGCGGTGAAGGAGGCGGCCAGCAGCGCGTCCCTCAGGCGCGCGGCGGTGTCGGGCCGGTCGGAAGCGGGCAGGGGAGCGAGTCCGGAGTCAGTCACGACCCCATTGTGGCCCGGGGCGGCTGCCCGGGGCCGACTCCGCGCGAGCCCTTCACCGACGCCGATGCCGGCCGCTGCCGATGCCGCCGGCGCCGATGCCGATGCCGGCCAGTGCCGATGCCGACCGACGCCGATGCCGACCGGTACCGGCCCATGCCGGCCGATGTCAGCCGGAGGTCGCCTGCCCTGTGGGCTGTGCCGTCGCGGATGCGGCGACCTTGCAGCTGGTCGCCTCGCCCATCGCCTCCTTGACCTTGCCCTGCTCGAGCCGCTTCAGCGCCTGCGTGCCGTTGTCGCCCTGCTTGCCGACTTCCTTCGTCTGGCTGGCGACCTCCTTGAGGCCCTTGGCGAACTTGCCCTGATCCTTGGTGTCGAGCCCCTCGACCTTCTTCTTCAGGTCGGCGTACGACGTGGAGAGGCCGGCGAGGTTCTTGGCGGCGTCCTGCTGCAGCTTGGCGCCACCGTCGACGCCGGGCGGCGCTCCGGCACCGTCGAGGGCGTCCGCGAGCGACTTGTAGCCGTCGGCCAGGTTCTGGAAGGCCTCCACGTACGTCTTCTGCGCGCTCTTGGGCGGGAGGTTGCTGTCCGTGGCGATGGCCGCGATCGACGCGTTGGCCGTCCTGATCTTCGTGTTCTGCGCGGGCACCGCGTCGCACACCGTCTTGGCCCAGGACACCAGCTTGGGGTCGGGCCCCTTGTCACCGCTGCTGCTGCTGCATCCCGACAGCGTCGCCACCAGTACCGCACCGCCGGACAGCGCGGCCGCGAGCTTCTTGTTCACCGGATCGGTCCCTTCCATGGCTCTCGGCCCCCGGAATTTACACGGCCGACGGACCGCCTCTCCGTGCCGAGCGAGGCATCAGTAGGTTTTTGTGACCTTTTGCACCATGAGAGAGAAGGGTCACGACGTGGGTGATCACACACACGGGAGCGGGGGGGGGGGGGGCGGGGCGGCGGGGCGCGCCCCCCCCCCCCCA
>NZ_JBEZBT010000030.1:0-87865 GCF_040647235.1 Streptomyces sp. NPDC042638 | reverse complement strand
GGACCCCGACTGGGCGCCGGAGCCGCTGCGGCTCTCCTTCCGGGACGTGGTGGCCCGGCCGTGGGCTGTGCCCGGCTATCGGCTGTGTCCGGTCGTGGGCTGTGCCCCGCCATCGGCCGCCCCCGGCCATCGGCCGCCCCCGGCCGTGGGCTGTGCCCGGCTATCGGCTGTGCCTGGTCGTGGGCTGTGCCCGGCCATCGGCTGTGTCCGGTCGTGGGCTGTGCCCGGTCGTCGGCCGCCCCGGTGTGGGCCGCCCCCGGTCGTGGGCTTGTGCCCGGCCATCGGCCGTACCCGGGCATCGGCTGGACCCGGGCATCGGCTGTGCCCGGGCATCGGCTGTGCCCGGTCGTGGGCCGCCCCCGGCCGTCGGCCGCCCCGGTGTGGGCCGCCCCCGGTCGTGGGCTTGTGCCCGGCCATCGGCCGTACCCGGCCATCGGCCGTACCCGGGCATCGGCTGGACCCGGCCATCGGCCGTGCCCGGCCGGGGCCGCACGGCGCCGGGGCCGCACGCCCCCCGTACGGGTCACCCCAACGCGCCGACCCGCTCGCTCGCCCGGTGCAATGGACCCGTGACCGCGCCCCCGGACGACTGCCTCGCGCGCAACGAGTGGATCTGCGGCGCCTATCTGAGCACGCGCCGGCAGATCCTGCTCGACGCGGTGGTCCAGCACCTCCAGCTGACCCTCCTGTCGGTCCTGATCGGCCTGGCCATCGCGCTGCCGCTCGCCGTGGTGGCCCGACGCTGGGGCTGGGCGGCCGGTCCGGTCCTCGCCGTGACGACCATCCTCTACACGATCCCGTCGCTGGCGATGTTCTCCCTGCTCCTGCCGCTCTACGGCCTCTCGGCCACCCTGGTCGTCGCGGGGCTGGTGCTGTACTCGCTCACCCTGCTGGTGCGCAACGTCCTCGCGGGCCTGCGCGCGGTCCCGGAGGAGACCCGGCAGGCCGCGCGCGGCCTCGGCTACGGCCCCGTCCGGCTGCTGCTCACCGTGGAACTGCCCCTCGCCCTGCCCGCCGCGATGGCCGGCCTGCGCATCGCCACGGTCTCTGCGGTCTCCCTGGTCACGGTCGGCGCGATCGTCGGCTTCGGCGGGCTCGGCAATCTCATCTACGCGGGCATGAACACCTACTTCAAGGCCCAGGTGCTCACCGCGTCCGTACTGTGCGTGCTGATCGCCGTCGCGGCGGACCTGCTCCTGCTGGGCGTGCAGCGGCTGATCACGCCCTGGACCCGGGCGGCCCGCGCATGAGCACCCTCGCCGCCAGCTGGGACTGGCTCACCGACCCCGCGCACTGGTCGGGCGACGACGGCATCCGGCACCGCCTGTTCCAGCACCTGCTGCTCACCGTCGTCTGCCTGTTCCTCAGCTGTCTGATCGCCCTGCCCGTCGCCCTCGTCCTCGGCCACCTCGGCAAGGGCGGTGCGCTCGCCGTGAACCTCTCCAACGTCGGCCGGGCCGTGCCCACCTTCGCCGTCCTGGTCCTGCTCCTGCTGACCCCGGTGGGGAGGTGGGGCGAGGGTCCCACGGTGGTCGCCCTGGTGCTCTTCGCCGTACCGCCCCTGCTGACCAACGCCTACGTCGGCATGCGCGAGGTGGACCGCAGCGTCGTCCGGGCCGCCCGGGGGATGGGGATGACCGGCCGGCAGCTGCTGTTCCGTGTGGAGCTGCCCCTTTCGCTGCCCCTGCTGCTGAACGGGGTCCGGATCGCCGCCGTCCAGCTCGTCGCCACCGCCACCATCGCCGCGCTCGCGGGCGGCGGCGGCCTCGGCCGGATCATCACCGCCGGCTTCAACCTGGCCAGCACGCCCCAGGTGGTCGCGGGCGCGCTCCTCGTCGCCGGGTTCGCCCTGGTCGTCGAGGGCACCTTCGAGGCCGCCGAACACCTGGCGCCGAAGTGGGCCCGGGGCGGCCGATGAGAGGCCGTACCCGGGCGGTCCCGGCCGTGCTCCTCGCCCTCACGGCCTGCTCCACGGGACCCTCCCTGGAGAACCGGGGCGCGGTCACCGCGTCCCCCGGCGACAGCGACCACCTGACCATCGGGTCGGCCGGCTTCACCGAGAGCGACCTGCTCGCCCAGATGTACGCGCAGCTGCTGACCCGGGCCGGGTACCGGACCTCGATCCTCACGGTCGCCAACCGGGAGCTGTACGAACCGGCCCTGGAGTCCGGCCAGATCGACGTCGTACCGGAGTACGCGGCCACGTTCGCCGACTGGCTGGGCGCCAAGACCCACGGCGCCGCCGCGAAGCCCGTCGGCTCCCCCGACCTCGGCGCCACCATGAAGGCCCTGCGCGCCCTCGCCGCACCCCGCGGCCTCACGGTCCTTCCGCCCGGCCGTGCGGTCGACCAGAACGCCTTCGCGGTCACCGCCGGCTACGCCCGCGCGCACGACCTCAGGACCCTCGGCGACCTGGGCGCCGCGAAGCTGAAGGTGCGGCTCGCCGCCGGTGACGAGTGCGTGGCACGGCCGTACTGCGCACCGGGCCTGAAGAAGGTGTACGGCATCGACATCACCGGGGTCGATCCCAAGGGCGTCGGCACCACCCAGGCCAAGCGGGCCGTGCAGGACGGCCGCGACCAGATGGTGCTGACCACCACCACGGACGCCACCCTCGACCAGTTCGGGCTGGTCCTGCTCGCCGACGACAGGCACCTGCAGAACGCCGACTACGTCGTCCCGGTCGTCAACCGCTCCCGGGCGGGCAGCGAGCGCGTGGCGAAGGTGCTGGGCAAGCTCAACGACGTCCTGACGACCGAGGACCTGGCACGGCTGAACCAGCAGGTCGACAGCTGGCGCCGGCTGCCCGCCGACGTCGCCCGGACGTACCTGACGGACAAGGGCCTGCTGAAGTGAGCCGTGTCAGGCGTCCGACACCGAGTCGAAACTGACCTGCGCCCGCGCCACACCCTGCGCGTCCGCGTCCACCGAGCGGCGCAGCGCCTCGTGCAGCTTCGCCGGGGTGAGCACACCGAGGAACCGCGCGCCGTCCAGTACGGCGACCCACCCGGCGTCGTGCTGGAGCATCACCCCGAACGCCTGCTTGAGCGGTGCGCCCACCGGCACCCAGGCGGTCATCCGGTGCACGAGGTCCCCGACCGCCCCGCCCGCCGCCAGCTCGTCGACACCGACCCAGCCGCGCAGGTCACCGCCCGTGTCCAGGACCACCGCCCACCGCGCGCCCTCGGCGCGCAGCCGCCGCTCGGCCCGCTCGGCGGGCTCGTCCACCCGGGCCACGGGCGGCTGCTCCAGATCGTCCGGCTCGGTCGCGGTGACCGACAGCCGCTTCAGCCCGCGGTCGGCGCCCACGAAGGAGGCGACGTACGGGGTCGCGGGCGCCCCGAGCACCGCGCCGGGCGTGTCGAACTGTTCGATGCGGCCCTCCCCGTACACGGCGATGCGGTCGCCGAGCCGGACGGCCTCCTCGATGTCGTGCGTGACCAGCAGCACCGTCTTGCGCACCGCGGCCTGCATACGCAGGAACTCGTCCTGCAGCTGCTCGCGCACCACCGGGTCGACCGCGCCGAACGGCTCGTCCATCAGCAGCACCGGCGGATCGGCGGCCAGCGCCCGGGCCACACCGACCCGCTGCCGCTGCCCGCCCGACAGCTGCTCCGGATAGCGCCGCCCGTACGTCCCCGGGTCCAGGCCCACCAGATCCAGCAGCTCGGCCGCCCGGGCCCGCGCCTTCGCCCGCTTCCAGCCCAGCAGCGCGGGGACGGTCGCGGTGTTGTCCAGGACGGTGCGGTGGGGGAAGAGACCGACCTGCTGGATGACGTAGCCGATACGGCGGCGCAGCCGCACGGGGTCGACGGTCGCGATGTCCTCACCGCCGACGAAGATCCGGCCGGCGGTCGGTTCGATGAGCCGGTTCACCATCATCATGGTCGTCGTCTTGCCGCATCCGGACGGTCCGACGAGGGTGACCAGTTCCCCCTCGGTCACCTCGAAGGAGAGGCCGTCCACGGCCGTCGTACCGTCCGGGTACCGCTTGGTGACCTGCTCGAACCGGATCATTCCCCCACGCTACGGCAGGGCGCCCCGGGCCTCATCCCGCCGTGCCCCGACCGGCGGACACCGGCGTCACCGCCCCCGGAAAGGGCGGGGGTCAGCCGAGCAGGATCACCTCCAGCGTACGGGGACCGTGCACGCCCTCCACCCGGTCCAGTTCGATGTCGCTGGTGGCCGACGGGCCGGAGATCCAGGTCAACGGGCGGACGGGGTCCAGGCGTTCGAGGGCCTGGGGGACGGAGGAGACGACCTGGCCGGGCACCCGCACCACACAGATGTGGTGGTCGGGGACGAGGCTGATGCGGCGGCGGCCCTGGCCGGGGCCCCCGTCCAGCACGATCGTGCCCGTCTCGGCGACGGCGACCGCGCACGCGGTGAGCACGCTGTCGGCCCGGTCGAGGTCGAACGGCGTGCTCTCCGGCCGGTCGGGGACGCGTGTGACGTCCGTCGCGGCCAGCCAGCCCTCGTCCAGCCCGGCCGGCACCAGCACCGAGGCCGCCTTCCGGTCGGCCAGCAGCCGGCCGATCAGGGCCGGGAGCCCGGCCTCCGTGCAGCGGTGCACGACCGCCCGGTAGTCCGCCAGGTTCTCCGCCAGCAGCTCCGCCGTCCGCTCGGGGGTCCGCTCCCCGTGCTCGCGCAGATAGTCCCGGCTCACGGCCTGCTCGTAGGGCCGCTCGTCGGGAGTGACGTCCGCGAGCGCGCGCCGCACCCGGCCCAGGATCCGCTCCCTGTCGCTCACTCGCCGCCGTCCTCTCCGCCGCGCGTGCGCCGCCACCAGTCCCGGAAGGACTCCGGCGGTACGGCCGGCAGATCCCGGGTGTCGCTCCACGCCCTGCCGGGACCGGGCAGGGTACGCGGATGCAGCCGGCGCGTCCGGGAGGCCAGCCGCTGGCCCGCGCGCAAGGCGCCGGGGTGGGTGAACGCCCAGCGCGCCGCCCGCATCGCCGCCCGCTCGGCCGCGTGCCCCTTCGCCGGCCGGAGCACCACCTTGTTGCCCTGCCGTACCGCCGGACCGCCCTCGACCACCCGCTCCCGCAGATGTACGAGCACCTCGGGGATGTCGATGGCGACCGGGCACACCTCGTAGCAGGCCCCGCACAGGCTCGACGCGTAGGGCAGGGAGGCGTCGATCTCGCTCGCCGTGCCCCGCAGCTGGGGGCTGAGGATGGCACCGATCGGGCCCGGGTAGACCGAGCCGTAGGCGTGCCCGCCCGCCCGCTCGTACACCGGGCACACGTTCAGGCACGCCGAGCAGCGGATGCAGCGCAGCGCCTGCCGGCCGACCTGGTCGGCCAGGGCGTCGGTGCGGCCGTTGTCCAGCAGGACCAGATGGAAGGCGCGCGGCCCGTCCCCGTCCGTGGTCCCGGTCCACATGCTGGTGTAGGGGTTCATCCGTTCGGCCGTGGAGGAGCGCGGCAGGGTCTGCAGGAAGACCTCCAGGTCCCGCCAGGCCGGCACCACCTTCTCGATGCCGACGACCGAGATCAGCGTCTCCGGGAGGGTCAGGCACATCCGGCCGTTGCCCTCGGACTCCACGACGACCAGGGTGCCCGTCTCGGCGACCATGAAGTTCGCGCCGGAGATGCCGACTTTGGCGCGCAGGAACTTCTCCCGCAGGTGCAGCCGGGCCGCCTCGGCGAGTTCGGCGGGTGTGTCCGTCAGGCCCTCCGGGGCCGGGCGGCCCCACTTGCCCATCTCGGTGCGGAAGATGTCGCGGATCTCGCGCCGGTTGCGGTGGATGGCCGGGACCAGGATGTGCGACGGGCGGTCCTCGCCCAACTGCACGATCAGCTCGGCGAGATCGGTCTCGTAGGCCCGGATGCCCTCGGCCGCGAGCGCCTCGTTGAGCCCGGTCTCCTGCGTGGCCATCGACTTGACCTTCACGACCTCCGACTCACCGGTGGCCCGGACCAGTTCGGCGACGATCCGGTTGGCCTCGTCGGCGTCCACGGCCCAGTGGACCGTACCGCCCGCCGCGGTGACCGCCTCCTCCAACTGCACCAGGTAGCGGTCCAGATGTCGCAGTGTGTGGTCCTTGATCCGGCGGCCCGCCTCCCGCAGCTCCGCCCAGTCGGACAACTCGCCCACCGCCCGCGCGCGCCGGGCCCGGATGGTGTGCGTGGCGTGCCGCAGATTGCCGCGCAGCGTGGGGTCGTGCAGAGCGTCGTGCGCCGCCTTCGGGAAGGCGGGCATGCCGACGAACGTCCCGCTCATAGCGCCGGTTCCTCCTCCGTGCTCGCCAGGATCTCCGCGAGGTGCACGGGCCGCATGCCCGTCCGCAGCCGGCTCATCGTGCCGCCGATGTGCATCAGGCAGGAGTTGTCGGCCGCGCACAGCACCTCGGCTCCCGTCGACTCGGCGTTGCGCACCTTGTCCGCGCCCATCGCCGCCGACACCTCGGCGTTCTTCAGCGCGAAGGTGCCGCCGAACCCGCAGCACTCCTCGGCGCCCGGCAGCTCGACCAGCTCCAGCCCCTTCACCGCTGCCAGCAGCCGCCGGGGCCGGTCGCCGAGCCCGAGGGAGCGCAGACCGTGACAGGTGGGGTGGTAGGTGACGGTGTGCGGATACCAGGCGCCGACGTCCGTCACGCCCAGCACGTCCACCAGGAACTCGGTGAGCTCGTACGTCTTCGGCACCACCGGCGCCAGCGTCCGGGCGAGCGCGTCCCCGCGCCCCTCGGCCCGGGCCCGCTCACCCATCCGCGGATACAGCTCCCGCACCATCGCCCCGCACGACCCGGACGGGGTCACGATCGCGTCGTACCCCCCGAAGACATCCGCGAAATGCCGGGCCAGCGGCTCGGCCTCGTGCCGGTAGCCGGTGTTGTAGTGAGCCTGCCCGCAGCAGCTCTGGGCCGCCGGGAAGCCGACGTCGACACCCAGCCTGGCCAGCAGCCTCACCACAGCCCGGCCGGTGTCCGGATACAGCGTGTCGTTGACACAGGTCAGGAACAGAGCGACACGCATCACGGCTCCTCGGTGTCGGTCGTCGGACGAGTGCAGGGTAGTGCGCGGTGCCCCGTCGAGGGGAGACCGAGCCGGCGGTGCGCCGCGCCGGACGGCTCGTGTGCTGACCCCGAGTTCAGTAACAATCCATGATCCCGGGGCTCTGCCCGCGCGCGGTCGTGTGCTGGACTGGGACGCGTCCGTGCCGTCCGTCCCGGGAGATTCGTTGAGCCTCAGCTACCGCCAGCCCGGCGTCGTCCTCACCGACCACCACTTCACCGTGCCCCTCGACCACGCCGACCCGGGCGGCGAGACCATCGAGCTGTACGCCCGCGAGGCCGTGGCGAGCGACCAGGCGGGGCGGGACCTGCCCTGGCTGGTGTACCTGCAGGGCGGCCCCGGGTTCGGGGCGAATCGTTTCATCGGACGTCAGGCGTGGCTCGACCGGGCCCTGAGGGAGTACCGCGTCCTGCTCCTCGACCAGCGCGGCACCGGCCGCTCCACGCCCGCCACCCGGCAGACGCTCCCGCTGCGCGGCGGCCCCGCCGCCCAGGCCGACTACCTCACCCGCTTCCGCGCCGACTCCATCGTCCGCGACTGCGAGGCCGTCCGCCCCCAGCTCACCGGGGGCGCCCCGTGGACCGTGCTCGGCCAGAGCTTCGGCGGCTTCTGCACGGTGTCGTACCTCTCCCTCGCTCCCCAGGGCGTGCACACCGCGATCATCACGGGCGGCCTGCCCTCCCTGCACGCCCACGCCGACGACGTCTACCGCGCCGCCTACCCGCGCGTCGAGCGCAAGGTCGCCGCCCACTACGACCGCTACCCCGAGGACGTGGAACGCGCCCGCCGGATCGCCGACCACCTCCTCACCCACGACGTGGTCCTGCCGAACGGCTACCGCTTCACCGTCGAGGCGTTCCAGTCCCTGGGCCTGATGCTCGGCACGAGCGACGGCAGCCACCGCCTGCACCACCTGCTGGAGGACGCCTTCGTCCGCACCTCTGCCGGCCCGGAACTGTCCGACTCCTTCCAGGAGCAGGCGCAGTCCCTGCTGTCGTACGCCGCGCACCCCCTCTACGCCCTCGTCCACGAGTCCATCTACGGCCAGGACGCGCGCCCCACCGCCTGGGCCGCCGAACGTGTCCGCGCCGAGTTCCCGCAGTTCGACGCGGCCAAGGCGCTCACCGGTGACGGCCCGGTGCTCTTCACCGGCGAGACCGTCCACCCCTGGATGTTCGACACCGACCCGGCCCTGCGGCCCCTGCGCGAGACGGCCGGACTGCTCGCCGCCCGCACCGACTGGCGCCCGCTGTACGACCCCGCCCGCCTCGCCGCCAACGAGGTTCCCGTCGCAGCCGCCGTCTACCACGACGACATGTACGTCGACACCGCGCACTCGCTCCAGACCGCCCGCGCCGTCCGCGGCCTGCGCACCTGGGTCACCGACGAGTTCGAGCACGACGGCCTGCGCGCGGGCGCGCCGCGGGTCCTGGACCGGCTGCTGGCGCTCGCCCGCGACGAGGTCTGACCTGCCGCGCCCGCGACAAAGAAGTTGCGGTCGGCACAGGGCCGCATAGTCTGCCGCCCATGACCGAGGCGAAGATCACCGAGTTGCTGCCCCTGCCCGACGACTGGCGGCGCGCCCTGGCCGTGGTGGCCCACCCCGACGACCTGGAGTACGGCTGCTCGGCGGCCGTCGCCGCCTGGACGGATGCCGGCCGCGACGTCGCCTACGTGCTGGCCACCCGGGGCGAGGCCGGCATCGACACCCTGCCCCCCGCCGTCTGCGGCCCGCTGCGCGAGCGCGAGCAGCGGGCCAGCGCGGCCGTGGTCGGCGTCACCGCGGTGGAGTTCCTCGGCCACCGGGACGGCGTGATCGAGTACGGTCCCGCGTTGCGCCGCGACATCGCCGCCGCGATCCGCCGCCACCGCCCCGAACTCGTCGTCACCCTCAACCACCGCGACACCTGGGGCGGTGTCGTCTGGAACACCCCCGACCACGTCGCCGTCGGTCGCGCCACCCTGGACGCCGCGGCCGACGCCGGCAATCGCTGGATCTTCCCCGAACTCGTCGACCAGGGCCTCGAACCGTGGAACGGCGTCCGCTGGGTGGCGGTCGCCGGCTCCAGCAACGCCACCCACGCCGTCGACGCCACGCCCGGCCTGGAACGGGCGGTGCGCTCACTGCTCGAGCACCGCAGCTACCTGGAGGCGTTGACCGACCAGGACCCGGAAACGTACGTCCGCGACTTCCTGGCCGAGACCACGACGGCCACCGGCAAGCGCTTCGGCGGCAGGCCGGCGGTGTCCTTCGAGCTGTTCGGCCGGTAGCTCGGCACGGGCGGGGGAGAGGGATGCGCAGGTCAGTAGGCTGGGCCTCATGCCGGATCAGATAACCGACCCCTCCGACCTGCGCGGCGACTGCGCACAGTGCTTCGGGCTGTGCTGTGTCGCCCTGCCCTTCGCCCGCTCCTCCGACTTCGCGCTGACCAAGCCCGCGGGCAAGGCGTGCCCGAACCTCCGGGGCGACCACCGCTGCGGCATCCACGCCGACCTGCGGCAGAAGGGCTTCACCGGCTGCACGGTCTACGACTGCTTCGGCGCCGGCCAGAAGGTCTCCCAGGTGACCTTCGACGGGCAGGACTGGCGCACCGGGCCGCAGGAGCGGGCGCGCCGGATGTTCGACGTGTTCCCGGTCGTACGGCAGCTGCACGAGCTGCTGTGGTACCTGACGGAGGCGCTGGGCCTGCCCGCCGCCCGGTCCGTCCACCCCGAGCTGCGGCAGGCGCTGGAGAAGACCGAGCGGCTCACCCGGCAGACCCCCGAGGAGCTGGCCGCGCTGGACGTGGCCGCGCACCGGCAGGAGGTCAACGTGCTCCTGCTGCGCACCAGCGAGCTGGTCCGGGCCGCCGGTACGGGCAAGGGCAAAGGCAAGGGCAAGGGCAAGGACCGGCGGGGCGCGGACCTCGTCGGCGCCCGCCTCAGGGGCGCCGACCTGAGCGGGGCGAGCCTGCGCGGTGCCTGTCTGATCGCCGCCGACCTCACCGGTGCCGACCTCACCGGCGCGGATCTCATCGGCGCCGACCTGCGCGACACCGATCTGACCGACGCGGACCTCACCGGCGCCTTCTTCCTCACCCAGCCCCAGCTGAACGCGGCCCGGGGCAGCGCCTGCACCAGACTGCCCGAGTCGGTCACCCGGCCGGCGCACTGGACGGCGGGCCGCTGACGCCAGGCGTCCGCCCGAAGGCGCCGGGGTGTGCTGTCAGACGTCCGTGGCGCGGTCGGGGCCGGTCGCGCCCACGCGGCGGAGCCGCGCATCGTCGTCGCCCGGCGTGCTCACGGGCCGCTGCCGACGCTCCAGCCGCAGCCGCAGCCCCTCCGGCATCAGGGTCAGGCGCTCGCCGACGGCCAGCCGGTAGCCGGGGTCGGCGTGCAGCTCGTAGCGGCGCAGCAGCAGGCCGAGGACCAGGGTCGCCTCGTGCAGGGCGAACTGGCGGCCGATGCAGGCCCGCGCGCCGGTGCCGAACGGCTTGAAGGTGTGGGGCGGCCGGGCCCGTACCGCCGCCGCGGTGAAACGGTCCGGGTCGAACCGTTCGGCGTCCTCGCCCCACACCTCCGGCTCGCGGTGCAGCAGCGGCGTCAGCACCAGGGCCCAGGCGCCCCGGCGCATCGGGTGCTCACCGGCCAGGACGGTGTCCTGCCGGGCCTCCCGGGCGAACGCGGGCGCGGTCGGCCACAGCCGCAGCGACTCGTCCAGCACCCGGCGGACGTAGCGCAGCCTGGCTATCCGGTCGTAACCGGGGAGCGGGGTGTCGCCCCAGACGCGGTCCACCTCGGCGCGGGCCCGGGCGGCGACCTCGGGGTGCCGGGCGAGGTAGTACAGGGCGAAGGAGAGGGCGCCCGAGGTGGTCTCATGACCGGCCACCAGGAACGTGATCACCTGTTTGCGGACGTTCTCCGCGGACAGCCTCTCGCCGGTGACCGGGTGCGCGGTCGCCAGCATGCGGTCCAGCAGGTCCCCGTCACCGCCACCGGACCGGCGCCGGGCGGCGACCAGCTCGTCGACGGTCCGGTCGAGGTAGGCCGTGTCGGCCGCGTTGCGCCGGGCGGCGGTGCGCAGCAGCAGCGGGGCCAGTGGCCCGGGCACGCTGTTCAGCCTCTGTGCGTAGGTGAGCGTGCCGACCATCGCCGTGACGAACGGGTGCAGCCGGTGGCGCTCGAAGGAGCCGAAGTCGTGCCCGAAGCCGGTGCGCGCGATCGTCTCCAGGGTCAGCCGGGTCATGTCACCGGGGACGTCCACCGTGCGCCCGGCGGCCAGCTGCCGGTCCCAGTGGTCGGTCAGCCGGCCGGCGACGGCCAGCATCATCCCGTGGTAGCCCTCCATGGCCTCCCGGCTGAATCCGGGGGCCAGGACGTCGTGCGCCAGCTGCCAGTTGGGCTCGTGGTTGTAGGCGGTGAACAGGCCGTCACCGGCCAACGGCCGCAGGTTGGCGACCCCCAGCCCGACGTGCTTGGCGAACCGTGACTCGTCGGCGAGATCGGCGACCAGCGGCGCCCCCCACACGAACACGAACTCCTTGCCGAAGGCCCGGCGCCGGAAGATCGGGCCCAGTTCGCGCCCGTACCGCATCGAGTCCTGCAGCGGCCGGCGCCGGTCGGCACCGAGCACATCACCGAGCAGCGGCACCCGGCGCGGCGGATGCGGGATGCGGTGCAGCTCGGGCCAGCCCTGCTCGGCGCTCCGGAAACCCCTCGGCAGCCCGGCCCCCGTGGCCTGCGTCGTCTCCGCCATGACGCGATCTCCCTTGATCCAGCGGATGGTTGGAACTGTGACGCGCTCGTGTTGTACGTGGGTTCAATAACGGCTTCCAGTGTGATCCCCCTGTTGAATCGACGTCAAGTAAAGTGACGCCATGCCCGCGAACCAGGGGGAGCGCGCCCGGCGCCGGCTCAGCACCGAGGAGCGGCGCGAGCAGCTGCTGTCGGTCGGCGCGCGACTGTTCTCGGAGAACCCCTACGACGAGGTCTGGATCGAGCAGGTCGCCGAGATCGCGGGGGTCTCGCGCGGTCTGCTGTACCACTACTTCCCCACCAAGCGGGACTTCTTCGCCGCCGTCGTGGACCGGGAGAGCGCGCGCATGCTGCGCATGACGGCGGCCGAGCCCGGTGTGCCGGTGCGTGAGCAGCTCGCCGCCGGCCTCGACACCTACCTCGGCTACGTCGAGGACCACGCCCACGGCTTCCGCGCCTTCCACCGTGCCGACGCGGCCGGCGACCAGGCCGTGCGCCGGGTCTACCGGCAGGCCCTGGCCGCGCAGGAGAAGCAGATACTGGCCGCGCTCGCCGCCGATCCCGAGTTCGGGCCGGTCTTCGGAGCGGCTCCCGAGGTGCGCCTGGCGGTGCGCGGCTGGCTCGCCTTCACCACCGCCGTCTGTCTCGAATGGCTGCGCGGCGAGGGCGAGTTGAGCCGCGGACAGGTGCGCGACCTGTGCGCCCGCGCGCTGCTGGGCGTCCTCGGGTAACCCTGTGCGCCGGTGCGGCGTGGTTGGCGTGCGTCTCGATCTCCGCTAGGTTAGGCAAGGCTTACCTAAGGAGAGGTCTGGGTATGGGTGACAGGCAGGACTGGACGGCCGCCCCCGGCGCGGCGGAACGGGCACGCTCGGTGGCGGCCGTCGCGTGGTCGTGCGCGGTGACCGCGGACGGAGTGCGCGAGGAGTACGCCGGCGCGCACACCATGACCGAGGACGGCGCGGTGCGGCTGGCGGTCCCCGACGACAGCGGCCTGTTCGCCGCGGCCCTGTGCGCCCCGCGCCAGGAGCCCTGCGCGCTGCTGGAGTTCGCCGACGTGGCCCCTGTACCGGTGCGCAACCGCATCCGGGCCCGGCTCTGGCTCTCCGGCCGGCTCGTCCCGTCCGAGGACGCCCTGCTCTTCCGGCCCACCCGCGTCGTGCTCCGGCAGGGCTCCGGCCCCGTGACCGTCGACCTGGACGAGTTCACCGCGGCCCGACCCGACCCCCTCGCCGGCGCCGAGGCCCACCTGCTCACCCACCTCGCCGACGCCCACCCGGACGCCGTCGAGCGGCTCAGCCGCCTGGTGCGCCCCGAGAGCCTGCACGCCGCGACCCGGGTGGCGCCCCTGGCCGTCGACCGGCACGGGCTGACCCTGCGCATCGAACGCACCCGCGCGCACGGCGACGTACGGCTGCCCTTCCACACGCCCGCCGACGACGTCGGCCAGCTCACCGAACGCATGCACGCGCTCCTGGCGCAGGCCGGTGCCGCCGTCTGCCCCCGGGCGCTACAGCGGCAGCGCGCAGACGGCGACGGGTGACGCGAACGGCTCGCCGGCCTGACGCAGCCCACCGTCGGCGGCCACGTGGAAGACGGTGACCGTGCCGGAGCGCTGGTTCGCCGCGAACAGCAGCCGGCCGTCGGGCGAGAACGCGATCTGCCGCGGGAAGTCCCCGCCGGCCGGCACGGTACCGAGCAGCCGCAGCCGGGCCCCGTCGCCCTCGACGGCGTAGCGCGCGAGGCTGTTGTGCCCCCGGTTGGCGAGGAAGGCGTACCGGCCGTCCGCCGTCACCAGGAACTGCGCCGGATAGTTCGTGCCGCCGCCCGACCCCGTCGGCTGCGGTTCGCCGATGTCCAGCCCGCCGGACCGCGGGTCGTAGGCGCAGACGGCCACGGTGTCGTCCACCTCGTTGGCCAGATAGGCATACCGCCCGCCCGGATGGAAGGTCAGGTGGCGCGGCCCCGCGCCGGGCCGGGTGTGTGCCTGCCCCACCTCCGTGAGCGCGCCCTTCGCGGGATCGAGCCGGTAGGTGTAGACGGTGTCGGTGCCGAGGTCCACGGCGAGGACGTGCCCGCCGTCGGGACTCGTCAGGAACTGATGGGCGTGCGGCCCCTGTTGCCCGGGGCCGGGCGGTGGGGAGGTGTGCGTGACCCGATCCGTGCGCTCGCCCAGTGCGCCCGAGGCGTCGACCGGGTGCACGGCGACACTGCCCGACCCGTAGTCGGCGCTCAGCAGCCAGCGTCCGGTGGGATGCACCGACAGGTGGCAGGGACCCGCACCGCCGGTGCTCCGGGTGCCCAGCACGCGCCGGTCCGCGAGACGTACGGCCGTCACCGCGCCGTCCTGCCGCTCGTCCACCGCGTACAGCGTGCGGCCGTCCGGGTGTACGGCGAGATACGACGGGTCGGGGACCCCGGTGAGCGTGCCGGTCCCGGTGATCCGGCCCGTCTCCGGGTCGTACGACGCCAGGCCGATACCGGTGCCGCCGCCGTCGGCGGAGGTGTAGGTGCCGATGTACAGCGGGCGCGGCCCGGAGGGCTTCGGGGGAGGCGCTGCGGTCCTCGGCCCGCTCCGCGTGGCCCCGGTGCCGGAGCGAGGGGCGGCGGTGCCGGCGGGCGGGGCGGCCGGGGACGGTACCGCCACCACCGCCGCCGCGCCGGCCAGGGCCCCGACGAACCGGCGCCTGGTCCAGCCGGTACCACGCTCCCGGTCCCGCCGGGGCGGGGAGGGATCCCCTGCCGCGGCCCGTGTCTCCGTGTCCATGCCGTACCTCAGGTCGTCGCTCGCCCCGCTCGTGACAGACACCTTGGCCCGCGCCCCGCGCCAGGGGCAAGCCGGGCAACGAAGGTCGCGCGCACCGCAACGGCCGGCGGGGCCGGCGGCCCTACCACTCCCCGTCCTCGACCGGCCTGCCCGTCGCGTCCTTCAGCGGTGTCACCTGCCCGGGGGACGGCGCCTGCCAGGGTTCCGGGTCGTCCCCGAGCCACTCGCCGACCGGCTGGACGGCTTCCAGGGTGTCCGTGGGAGCGAGGTCCTCGGCGTTGTCGTCGTAGTAGTCGAACCAGGGCAGGCCCGCCCGGGTGTACGCCGCCCGGTCCACCGGCGACGGCGCAGGCGCCTCGCCGGTGATCCGCCGCCACTCCGGGGGCGTGACCAGGTGCACGAACACCCGCCCGGCCGGTTCCCCGGACCAGTCCTCGAGGGGCCGGTCGTCCTCGTAGACCTCCTGCCGCATCGAGCCGCCCACGCCGAGTCCCATGGCCGCGGCGCGCCGCCGGGGCGCGGCCGGTGGCGGGGGCCCGCCGAAGGACGCGGCGGGCGCGGGCGGCGGCGCCCCGGGCACCCCGCCCGGCGGCTGCCCGCCGGGGGCCGCCGCCATGGGCATGGGGGCGCCGTACCCGCCGTACCCGCCGAACGCTCCGGCAGCCGGGCCGGTGCGCCGCGCCCGCTCCCGGCGCCGCCATTCGGCGAGCACCTCCTCCTTCAGCGGGAAGGACTGGAGCTGCACCCCGCCCCACACCTCCGCACCGGTGACCTGCCCCTCCACGGTCGCGCCCAGCCCCAGCGGTACGGCCACGAACTGGCGGACCGTGCCCTTGCCGGAGTTGATGCCGTCCAGCCAGGGCTGGCGGGGCAGCACCACATAGTTCTGCGGACTCCGGGACAGCCGGCTCCGCCACGGCTCGCCGGACACCGCGCACACCTTGCCCACGCCGACCTGGAGCGCGGCCGGCTCCGTCGTGCCGGCGAAACTCAGCCACATCGCCTCGCGCAGGTACACCGGCAGCATCACGCCGCCGCGCGCCCGCCACTCCTGCGGCACCCGGTCGGCGTAGTCGGCCACCCGCCGGACCGGGAACTCGCCCAGCCCCGGCGGCAGCGGGTGCGTGCCGGTCTCCGGCAGCCGGAGGGTGCGCACGAACCGCACCGCCACCCCGCCCGGCAGCCGCAGGCCGTTGCCGTCGATCCGGACTCCGGAAACCGCCATCCGCCCGCCCCTCTCACTTTCCGCGCCGGCCCGCCCCGGCGCCTCCCTCCTGGTAACGCCGGCCGAACCCCGCGTGGTTCCGCCACAGCTCCTCGTGCACACCCAGCCGGTCGCGCAGCCAGGCCATCCGGGGCAGCCTGGCCCGCTGCTCGCGGGAGACCCGGTCCAGCTCCTCCAGCAGGCGGCGGGTGCGGTGCTCGGTGTTCAGTTCGTCGATGATGCGGGTCGTCTCGGTCAGTACGGCACCCAGCAGCTGCCAGTTCGTCCAGTCCTCGGCGATCTCCTCCCGGAGCAGCTCGGCCAGCCGGTCACGGGTGCCGGCCGCCGTGTGCAGCTCGGCCGACAGCCGGGCCTCCGCCGACTCGGCGTTCTTGCTCAGGTCGGTGGTCACCAGCACCGCGAAGCTGACCACCGCGTCGGCGATCTCCGACAGCAACTGCGCCACCGTCGCCCCCACCCGGGGCGGGAACAGCTCCTCGGGCCCGCGGGCCTTCGCCAGGTCCGTGAACGAACGGGCCAGCACCCGCAGGACCACCGTGCAGATCTCCAGCGTGTCCAGACCGGTGCGCAGCACCACCCGGTGCAGCAGCCCCTCCTTCACCCGCGGGTTGAGCCGCAGACTGTCCTCGGCCTGCCGCAGCGCCGCGTCCACCTGCACGATGTCGTGGTCGAGCCGGCGCGCCTCGTGCAGCCGCTCGGCCGCCAGCTCCCAGGGGATCCGGCCCGCGGCCTCCTCGCCCATCCGCAGCATCAGCTGGCGCACCCGCCGGGCGAGGTCCTCGATGGACCGGCCCGCCGCGTCCACCCACACCGGGGGCGGCAGCAGCAGGTTGCACGCGGTGCCGACGACCGCGCCGATCAGCGTCTCCACGATCCGGGCCCACGCGGTGAACCCGACCGTGGTGACGCCGAGCACGAGCATGGCGCTGATCGCCACCTCGGCCACGTACTCGTCGACGCGCACCAGGTGTCCCACGGCCAGCGCGGCGACGATCAGCAGCGCGAGGCTCCACCAGGTCAGCCCCACCAGCACGCTGAAGGCGATGGCCACCAGCACCCCGGCCACCACCGAGTTCACCCGGCGGATGCCGTTGGTGAGCGTGGCGTAGAAGGTCACCTGGACGACCAGCAGCGCGGTCAGCGGGGCGGTGAGCGGGGCCGGCTCGGGACTCAGCCGGAGCGCGATCACGTAGGCGATCGTCGCGGCCGTCGCGGAGCGCAGCGTCTGGACGACCACCGGCTCCCGGCGGCGCCTCACCAGGCGCAGCAGTTCCGTGGTCCACTTTCGTACGTCGAGCATCCCTTGGCCTGTTCCCGTTCCTCGGGTGCATCGAACGTGGCTGTTCGCGGACTGTTTTCGACCATACGTGTTCGCGTATGTCCAGATGAGGCGCTCAGGCGTACAGCTGGTCGACGAAGGCGGACAGGTTGTCCCGCGCGCGGGCGATCTGCTCCTCCACGGTCAGGCTCTCCTGGAACCGGGCGCCGGACTCCGGGACCTTCCTGCCGCGCACGTACAGCGGACACGCCAGGTCCGTGCACATGTACAGCCCCACCGAGTTCCCCTCGCGGCCCGCCACCCCCGCCTTCCGCGCGGTCATCAGGGACACCCCGCCGCCGGGATGGGTGGTCAGGCAGACGGAGCACATGCTGCGGTGCAGGAAGCCGCGCCGCGAGGCCGGGAAGCGGAAGGCGATGCCGACGGGGCGGCCGTCGCGTTCGGTGACCAGATAGCTGCGGTCCGGGGCGCCGGGATCGCGCCAGCCGAGGAAGTCCAGATCCTCCCACGGGCGTTCACCGAGGTCGCGCGGGACGGCCAGCCGCCTGGCCTCGCCCTTGGAGCAGTTGATGAACGAGTTGCGGATGTCCTGCTCGGTGAGCGACCTCATGGGTGAGTCCTTCCGGATCCAGCGACTGTTACCTAGAGGGTCTAGGTGTACAGCTATTGTATTTAGTCGCGGGGCGGGTGGGCCAATGGATTTCCGCGGGCTGCCGCCGCGCGCCCGGCGTGCGGGGGCGGCCGGCCCTCGAGCCTGCCTCCGCTGGTCCGGCTGCGTCTGCCGGCTCGGGCCCTGCCCCCGCCGGGTTTCCGGTGGCGACTACTCCTCCTCCGGCCCGGCGGCCTTCGCCTCCGGCGGCCAGACTCCGGGGAGCAGTACGCCCAGGGCGTAGGCGCGGGCGACCAGTTCGGTGCGGTTGGCCGCGCCCCACCGTGTCGACAGGCGGCGCAGGTGATAGGTGACGCCGTCCCGGCTGAGACCCATCTCGCGGGCGGCGTGGGCGGTGGTGGCGCCCCCGGCCAGCAGCGCCAGCACCCGCCGCTCCACCGCGCTGGCCCGCACCGGCTCCGGCGGGGTCCGGGGATGCTCGCCGAGCACTCGCAGCATCACCAGCAGCGCCGGTGTCTCCTGCACGCTGTCGCTCACCGGATCCGCCGTCAGCTCCCCGTGCCGCTCGGCCCCGCCGGGGGCCCGCCAGCACACCGACACCTGGTAGCGGGAGCGGTGCCGCAGCCGCAGCGCCTCGGCGATCCGCTCCACCTGGCCGGCCTCCTGCGGACGGAACAGCTCCAGTACCTGCCTGCCCCTCAGCCGGCCCGGGGTCGTACCGCACTCGGCGGCCATCGCCGGATTCGCCAGCACCACCTGGCCGTACACGTCGCAGACCGCCACCGGTACCGCCACCCGGTCGAACACCATCAGGGCGCGGTTGCGCCACACCACCGCGTCGGCTCGCTCCGCTTCCATCGCACCTCCGGGCCCGTCGGCCGCCATCCAAGAGGAAGAGGCAGGTCAGCGGCAACCCGGCGGGGCCGTACGCGCCGGGCGGCGGGCCCCCGGCCGGGGAGTGGCCGTCCGGCGTCCCGCGCAAGAGCCGCCGCCCACTTTCCACTGCACGATCGTGTAGTGCCGTGGCGCCGAGGCGGTCCGTCCGTCGACCACCCTGGAAGGCGTACGTCCGCTTCCGTGAAAGGCAGTTGTCGCGTCATGCCCTCCACCGCACCGCATCCCGAGCCGGCCGGCACCCTGCCCGGCGTCCCCGTCGTCGACATCACCGCCACGGGCCCCGGCCACACCCCCATCCAGCAGGTCATGGAGCTGATGCGGACCCACGGCCCGGTGCTGGTGCGCCGGCTGCACGGCCGGGACACGGTGTTCGTCGCCGACGCGGACCTGGTCGCAGACCTGGCCGACGAGGAGCGGTTCGCCAAGCATGTCGGACCCGCCCTGGAGAACGTGCGCGAGTTCGCCGCCGACGGCCTGTTCACGGCGTACAACGACGAGCCCAACTGGGCCAGGGCGCACGACATCCTGATGCCCGCCTTCGCGCTCGGCTCGATGCGCACCTACCACCCCGTCATGCTGAAGGTGGCGCGGCGGCTCATCGACTCCTGGGACCGCGCGGCCCGCGCCGGGCAGCCCGTCGACGTGCCCGAGGACATGACCCGCATGACGCTCGACACCATCGGACTGGCCGGGTTCGACTACGACTTCGGCTCCTTCGACCGTGACGAGCCGCATCCCTTCGTGGAGTCGATGGTCCGCTGCCTGGAGTGGAGCATGACCCGCCTGGCCCGCAGCCCCGGCCAGGACCACTCGGCGGCCGACGCCGCCTTCCGGCGGGACGCCGACCACCTGGCGCGCGTCGTGGACGACGTCATCGCCGCCCGCACCGGCACCGACCAGAGCGGTGCCGAGGACCTGCTCGGGCTGATGCTCAGCGCCCCGCACCCCGCCGACGGCACCACCCTGGACACGGCGAACATCCGCAACCAGGTCATCACCTTCCTGATCGCCGGCCACGAGACCACCTCCGGCGCGATGTCCTTCGCCCTGTACTACCTCGCCAAGCACCCCGCCGTACTCCGGCTCGTGCAGCGCGAGGCCGACGCCCTGTGGGGCGACACGTCCGACCCGGAGCCGGCGTACGACGACATCGGCCGGCTCACCTACACCCGTCAGGTCCTGAACGAGGCGCTGCGGCTGTGGCCGACGGCCGCCGCGTTCGGCCGGCACGCCCGTGAGGACACCCTGCTCGGCGGGCGGATCCCGCTGAGCGCCGGCCAGGCCGTCACCGTGCTCACGCCGATGCTGCACCGCCAGGCCGTCTGGGGTGACAACCCGGAGCTGTTCGACCCCGAGCGGTTCACCCCCGCGGCCGAGGCGGGCCGCCCGGTGCACGCCTTCAAGCCGTTCGGCACCGGTGAACGCGCCTGCATCGGACGGCAGTTCGCGCTGCACGAGGCGACCATGCTGCTCGCCCTGCTGGTCCACCGCTACCGGCTGCACGACCACGCCGGCTACCGGCTCACCGTGAAGGAGACGCTCACCCTCAAGCCCGAGGGCTTCACCCTCGCACTGACCCCGCGCACCACCGCCGACCGCGTCCACGCCCCCCTGCCCGGCACCCCCGCCGCCCCGGCCGCGGGCACCCCGGCCCCGGACGCGCTCCCGGCCCGGGTCCGCCCCGGCACCCGTGCCCTCTTCCTGCACGGCAGCAACTACGGCACCTGCCGGGAGTTCGCCGCCCAGCTCGCCGACGAGGCCGCCGCCGTCGGCTGCGCCACCGAGGTCGCCGCCCTGGACGCCTACCCGGACGGCCTGCCCACGGACCGGCCCGTCGTCATCACCGCCGCCTCCTACAACGGCCGCCCCACCGACGACGCCGTCGCCTTCACCACCTGGCTCGACGGCACCCCCGACGTCACCGGCGTGACCTACGCCGTCCTCGGCGTCGGCGACCGCAACTGGGCCGCCACCTACCAGCAGGTGCCCACCCGCGTCGACGCCCGCCTCGCCGAACTCGGCGCCACCCGGCTCACCGCCCGCGCCGCCGCCGACGCCTCCGGTGATCTCAGCGGGACCGTGAGGGAGTTCACCGCCCGGCTGCGCACCGTGCTGCTCCAGCGCTACGGCGACCCGGACGCCGGGAGCGGCACCCCCGCCGAGCCCGCCCACGCCTACACGGTGCGCACCCTGGCCGGGGGCCCGCTGGACGCACTCGCCGAACGGCACGGCCTGGTCCCGATGACGGTCACCGAGGCGTACGACCTCACCGCGCCGGACCACCCGCGCACCAAGCGGTTCCTGCGCGTCGCCCTGCCGGAGGGCGTCACCTACCGCACCGCCGACCACCTGACCGTGCTGCCCGCCAACGCCCCGGACCTGGTGGACCGCGCCGTCGCCGCGTTCGGCCTGGACGCCGGTGCCGTCCTGGACATCCGGGCCGCCCGTCCGCGCCGCGACGGTCTGGCACCCGACCGGCCGCTCACGGTCGGTCAGTTCCTGACCCACCACGTCGAGTTGCAGCAGCGGCCGACGGCACGGCAGCTGACCCTGCTCGCCGAGGCCAACCCCTGCCCGCCCGAGCGTGCCGCCCTCACCGCCCTGACCGACGACGATCCGCGCACCCTGGTGGAGCTGGCGGAGGACCACCCCGCGCTGTGCGGCGCCCTCGGCTGGCCGCTCCTGCTGGACCTGCTGACCCCGCTGCGCCCCCGCCACTACTCGGTCTCGTCGAGCCCGGCCGTGGCCCCGCGCCACGCGGACCTCATGGTGTCGGTGCTCGACGCGCCCGCCCGGTCCGGCAGGGGCCGCTACCGGGGCACCGGTTCCGGCCACCTCGCCTCCCTCGCCGCCGGAGACACCGTGTACGCCCGTGTCCAGCCCTGTCGCGACGCCTTCCGTGTCGACGCCTCGGCCCCGGCGGTGATGATCGCCGCCGGTACCGGCCTCGCGCCGTTCCGCGGGACCGTGGCCGACCGCGCCGCCGCGCGCGCTCAAGGGGCCGAACTTCCGCCCGCGCTCCTCTACTTCGGCTGTGACGCCCCCGGCGCCGACTATCTGCACGCCGACGAGCTGCGGTCCGCCGAGCGGGCCGGCGCGGTGTCCCTGCGCCCCGCGTTCAGCGCCGCCCCCGAGAACGGCGCCGCCTTCGTGCAGCACCGCCTCGCCGCCGAGGCCGACGAGGTGTGGCGGCTGCTCGGCGCCGGGGCCCGGGTGTACGTCTGCGGCGACGGCGCCCGCATGGCACCCGGCGTCCGCGAGGCGTTCCGTACCCTGTACCGGGAACGCACCCCCGGCGCCGACGAGACGGCGGCCCAGCGGTGGCTCGACACGCTCGTGGCGGACGGGCGCTATGTGGAGGACGTGTACGCGGCGGGCTGAGCCGCGGGGAGGGGGCGCGGTGGCGGACCCGGAGGAGCGGGCGCGGCGGATCCCGGCCGTGGCCGGTCGATACGGCGCCGCGCCCCGTCCAGGTGCGGTGGCCGGTTCCGGCACCCCGGGCCACCGTGCCCCTTCGTCTTAGCTCATACCGTGAACTAAGGTGTGTGGAAATATCGCGCCCCGGCTGCCTGAAGGGGTATGTTGCAGGTCGGGCACGGTTCGTGAAGGGAGCCACATGGCAGGGCGCAACGGGCGCACAGTACGCGACCTGAGACGGGGCAACCGCACGGCGGTGCTCCAGCGGCTGTACTTCGACGGCCCGCTCAGCCGTTTCGAGCTGGGACCGGCCACCGGACTCAGCTCCGGCTCGGTCAGCAACGTGGTCGCGGACCTGATCGCCGACGGCCTGGTCGAGGAGGCCGGCAGCGTCGACTCCGACGGCGGCCGGCCCCGCACCCTGCTGCGCGTCGCCCCGCACAGCGGCCAGATGATCGGCGTCGACGTCGGCGAGACCCGCGTCCGCGTCGAGCTGTTCGACCTGGCCTTGACCGAACTCGCCCGCGTGGAACGCCCCCTGACACCGCAGGGCTACGACGTCGAGGTGATCGCCGGCCACATCCGCGACGGCGTCGCCGAGGTCCTCACCGCCGACGAGGCCGCCCCCGACCGGCTGCTCGGCGTGGGCATCGGCGTCCCCGGCATCGTCGAGCACACCCCGGACCGGGGTGCCGTCGTCCACGGGCAGACCATCGGCTGGGACGCGGTCCCGCTGGAGGAGCTGCTCCGCTCGGCCTCCGAGCTCCCCGAAGGGGTGCCGTACCTGATCGACAACGGCGCGAAGACCCTCGGCCAGGCGGAGATGTGGTTCGGCGCCGGGCGCGGCGCACGCAACGCCGTGGTCGTGCTCTTCGGCTCCGGCGTCGGCGCCTGCCTGGTCACCCCCGAGGTGGAGCACGGTCGGGCCGTGGAGTGGGGCCATCTGACGGTCCGGGTGCGCGGGCGCCGCTGCCGCTGTGGTGCCCCCGGCTGCCTGGAGGCGTACGCCGGCGCCGAGTCGCTGCTCGCCCGCTGGCGCGAGGAGGGCGGCCGGCCGCCCGAGGACACGGACGAGGAGACCGCGCTCACCGCGATGCTCGCCGCCGCCTACCCGCCCGAGGGCACCGCGCCCGACCCGGTCGCGCTGGCCGTCCTGGAGGAGACCGCCGAGTACCTCGGCGCCGGTCTGTCCGACCTGATCAACCTCTTCCAGCCCGAGCGGATCCTCATCGGCGGCTGGGCCGGGCTCCAGCTCGGCACGCGCTTCCTGCCGGCCGTGCGCCGGCACGCGGCGACGTACGCGCTGCGCCACCCGGCCGACAAGGTGAACATCGACCTCGGCCGGCTCGGTCCGGACGCGGTCACCGTCGGCGCGGCGATCCTGCCCCTGGCCGACTTCTTCGCCAGCGGCGGCCGCCGCCCCGAACCGGCCGCCGAGGACCGGCTGCCCGCCTGGCGAGCCGCACTCCGGCAACGCGCCCCGCGCTGAACGGACGGACGCGGGCGAGACCGGCCGCCGGTCCGCCGCTCGCGCTCAGTCCGAAGGCGCGCTCAGGCGCACCGCGAGGGCGGCGATGTCGTCGTCGAGACGGCCTTTGCTGTAGTGGAGCAGATCGCGGTGGAGAGCCGTGAGCAGCTCTCGGGGCGGCGCCGGAGACTGTCCGCGCATCCAGGCGGCCAGCGGGAAGAACTCACCGTCGCGGGCACGGGCCTCGGCGATCCCGTCCGTGTACAGAAGCAGCAGGTCGCCCGGGTCGAAGTCGAAGGTGTCGACGCTGTAGTGATCGCCCATCAGATCCGCGAGATTGAGCAGCGGCGAGGGCGCGGTGGGTTCGAGGACGCGCAGTTTCCCGCGGTTCAGCAGCAGGGGCGGGGGGTGCCCGCAGTTGAGGATCTCGATACGCCTGCCCCCGTGCGGGATCTCCACGAGTAGGGCGGTGGCGAAGCGCTCCATCGGCCCTTCCGAGGGGAAGACGGCGTTGTAACGGGTGCTGCTGGCATCCAGCCGGCGGGCGACGCCGACCATGTCGGCCTCGCCGTGGGCCGCCTCCCGGAAGGAATTGACGATCGCCGCCGCCGCGCCCACCGCCGGCAGGCCCTTGCCGCGCACATCGCCGATGAGCAGCCGGACGCCGTACCGCGTGTCGACCACCTCGTAGAAGTCCCCGCCGATACGGGCCTCCGCCGCGGCGGCGAGATACAGCGAGTCGATCTCGACACCCGCGAAACGGCGCGGCATCGGACTCAGCACCACCTGCTGGGCCGCGTCGGCGACGAGCCGCACGTGGAACAGGGTCCGCTCGCGCTGGAGCCGGACATGGCTTCCGTACGCGGCCGCCACGGTGACCGCGATGATCCCGCCGGCCGTCCACCACGTGCCCAGACCCGGGAACACGATGCTGAGGCCGATCATCAGAAACAGGCAGACCGTCCCCAGCAGGACGGTGGGGAGCACCGGCCACATGGCGGCGGCGAGGGCCGGCGCCGCGGGCAGGAGACGGCTGAAGGCCATCTCCGGGGGAGTGGCGTAGGCCAGGCTGGCGATGACGACGGTCAGGATCACCGGCGACAGCAGCACCAGCGGTCCCCGGTCGTGGCGACGACGCGGTCGCAGCCGTCCGGACTCGATCACACCTCACAGAGTATCCACGAGCGATGCACATGGCGCTCTGGTGGACCGCGCCCGGACGGGCGGACCCGGAGAGCGCCGGCTCTACGCCGACGGCTCCTGCGGCTCCGGATGCTCGGGGTGCACCGTGCTCGAGCGGGGCGTGCCACGGGGGCCGGAGCCGGCCTCGTCCGGGTCCTGCGCCTCCTCGTCGGGCTCGGCGTCGACGGGGTGCCCCGGTACGACGTCCCACGGGTCGTCGCCGGGGCGGGCCTGCTGATCGGGCAGGTCCCTGGGCACCGGCGTCTCGTCGGGTCCGGAACCGCTGCCGGGCTCCTGCTGGGGCGTGGTCATCGTGGTTTCCGCTCCTTCCTGGATCTCGGGGCCGGTCCGGTCAGCCGACCTTCCGCCCCCGCATCGGTTCGGTCTGCATTCCGCCGCCCTGCCGCAGGCCGTCCAGGAACTCCCGGACCACCTCGGTCGACGTGTGCCGGGGCTGCCAGTCCAGCTCGGCGCGCGCCCGCGCGCAGTCCATCAGCGGCAGCCGCAGCACGGCGTCGAACAGATGCGGAGAGGCCGGCAGCAGACGCAGCCCCCACGCGGCGGCGATCGCCGAGCGGGCCGCCGTACGCGGCAGCCGGACCGGCCGGGAGCCGAGCAGCTCGGCGAGCACCCCGGCGTCCAGCGGGGGATCGGCGGCCAGGTTGAAGGCGCCCCGGGCGGTGTCCGTGTGCACCGCGAGCCGGTAGGCCTCGGCCGCGTCGTCCGTGTGCAGGGCCTGCACCCTGAGGCCCGGGATGTCCGGCAGGAACGGCAGCAGCTCCGGCCGGGCGAGCGGACCGGGCAGGAAGCGCCCGCCGAAGATCCGCCGCTGCTCGCTCGCCGACTGCCACTTGAACAGGAACGCCGGGCGCATCCGGACCACCCGCACCTCGGGATGGTCACGCTCGAACACGTCCAGGGTGCGTTCCAGGTATGCCTTCTCCCGGCAGTAGGCGGCGTCCGGCCAGCCGTGCGTCGGCCAGGACTCGTCCACCGGGTGGTCCTTCGGCCCCGGCGAGTACGCCCCGACGGAGGAGGCGTGCACCAGGACCGGCACCCGGGCGGCGGCCACCGCCTCGAACACCCGGATGCCACCGAGCACATTGGTCCGCCAGGTGGTGGCCGGATCGTGCGTCGGCTGGAACGCCCAGGCCAGATGGATCACGGCGTCGGCGCCCTCGAACCGCTCGGCGAGGTTCGCCTGGTCCGAGGCGATGTCGACGGCGGACCACTCGGTCTTCTCCGGTGACCACTCGGGCACCCGCCGGGCCAGTCCCCGCACCGACTTGACGTCGGGGTCCTCCGAGAGCAGACGCACCACACTCGTCCCGACATTGCCGGTGGCTCCCGTCACGACGACCCTGCTGCCCGTTGAGCTGCTCACCATCGGCTCCTCTCGTCGGCACGGCGGACGCTGCGACGAGCGGCCGGGTACCCGGGCGCCGGTCCGGCACACGCGACGCTCTCCGGCGCCGGAGGGCATGTGGAAGCCCCGGCCGTGACGGGGGATTCACGGCCGGGGCGGTCTGGTGGTGGGTGCGGATGGCGGTCGCCTCTCGGCGAAAGGCTCCACAGGGCTTCAGCCGAACGATCGTCCCTGTGGGCAAAAGGTGAGGCCCGGGGACACTGTCCCATCCACACCCACGGTTGGTTCAACGGGCAACAACGCCGTGGTGTTCCGGCCCCCTCCGTGAGCTGCGTCACCCAGGGGGCCGCTCAGGCCAGCGGGCTCCCGGCCAGCCGCGCCAGCAGGTCGGCCGGGTCGGCGTACACCGTCTGGGCGCCCGCCTCCTCCAGGTCGGCCCGGGGGATCCCGCCGCACAGCACGCCCACACAGCGCACCCCCGCCTTGCTGCCCGCCCGCATGTCCCACACGGTGTCCCCGACGAAGACCGCTCGCGAGGCCGGAACCCCGGCCAGCTCCAACGCGTGCTCCACGGGTTCGGGGGCCGGCTTGCCCTCCCGTACGTCCTCGGCGCTCGCGGTGCCCGCGATGGCCTCGTCCGCGTCGATCGCCCGGCGCAGCGCCCCCAGCTCGGCCCCGCTCGCCGAGGTGGCCAGGACCACCGTCCAGCCGTCCCCGTGCAGCCGCCGCAACAGCTCCCGGGCGCCCGGCAGGGCGGGGAGCCGGTCGAAGTACTGGCCGTACAGCGCCTTGTGCGCGTCGCTCAGCTCGCCGTCCCGGTCCTTGTCGCGGTCGTCACCGAGCAGATGGGCGATCAGGTCCGTGGAGCCCAGGCCGACGGCCCGGTGCACGGCGTGCATGGGTACGGCGTGCCCGGCCTGGCGGAACGCCTCCCACCAGGTGACCACGTGCAGGTGATTGGTGTCGACGAGGGTTCCGTCGACGTCGAAGACAGCGGCTCGTTCCATGCGGGATCCTTTCCTGGCGCTCGCTGCCATCCAGGTACCACGCCGGGCAGGTCAGGAACCCACCGCACGCGCCGGCAGCCGGCCCTCGCGCGTCCAGCCCAGCAGCTCACCGGCCGACCAGGTGGTCACCACCCGTTCGGGTGGCACCGCGCACTCCTCGGCCCGGGCACAGCCGAGGATCTGCCAGTCCAGCTGGCCGGGCGCGTGCGCGTCCGTGTCGACGGAGAACAGCACCCCGGCCTCGACCGCCCGGCGCAGCAGCCGCCGGGGCGGGTCCAGCCGCTCCGGCCGGCTGTTGATCTCCACGGCCGTCCCCGCCTCGGCACACGCGGCGAACACCTCCTCCGCGTCGAACTGCGACTCCGGCCGCCCCCGGCCCGTCACCAGGCGCCCGGTGCAGTGCCCGAGGACGTCGGCGTGCGGGCTGCGCACGGCGGCCACCATCCGGCGGGTCATGGACCGGGCGTCCATCCGCAGCTTGGAGTGCACCGACACCACGACCACGTCCAGCTGTTCCAGCAGCTCCGGCTCCTGGTCCAGCGAGCCGTCCTCCAGGATGTCGCACTCGATGCCGGTGAGCAGCCGGAACGGCGCCCACCGCGTGTTCAGCCGCGCCACCACCTCCAGCTGCTCGCGCAGCCGCTCGGCCGACAGCCCGCGGGCCACGGTCAGCCGCGGCGAATGGTCGGTGAGCACGGTCCACTCGTGCCCCAGCTCGGCCGCCGCCCGCCCCATCTCCTCGATCGGGCTGCCGCCGTCTGACCAGTCGGAGTGCGTGTGGCAGTCCCCGCGGATCAGCGCCCGCAGACCGGCACCGGCCACGTCCTCGCCGGCCGGCGCGGCGGCCTCCTCCTCCAGCTTGCGCAGATAGCCGGGCTCCTCACCGGCCAGCGCCTCCCGCACCACCTGTGCGGTCTTCGGCCCGACACCCTTCAGGGACTCCAGCGTCCCCGCCGCCGCCCGCTCGGCGACCTCGTCCCCGGGCAGCGCGGCGAGCACCCGGGCGGCGGTCCTGAAGGCCCGTACCCGATAGGTGGGCGCCAGCGCCCGCTCCAGCAGGAAGGCGATCCGCTCCAGGGCGGCGACGGGTTCCATGCCACCAGGTTCACACCAGAACCCCCGAAAGGACGGCGGCAACCCGCGCGCCCCACTCGACCACGCCCCGCGCCCCACCCGACGGCGCCCCACCCGACCACGCCCCGCGCCCCACCCGACCACGCCCCACCCGCCACGCCCCGCGGCCCGCGCACCTCCGGACGGCCACGGCGACACCGGCGGTCACGACGAGCCCCCCCATGGCGGCGCCGGTTTGTGCGACCCGGGCCCGGGTACTGCGATGACTCGTCCAGGTACCCCCGCTAGGAGGCGAGCGATGTCCACACCGGGCGCGCGGCGAACGGCGTTGATCACTGGCGCGGACAGCGGTATCGGCCGGGCCACCGCCGTACGTCTGGCCGAGGCGGGCCTGGACATCGGCATCACCTGGCATTCCGACGAGAAGGGCGCCGAGGAGACGGCCGAGGAGGTCCGCACGCACGGCCGCCGGGCCGCCGTGGCCCGGCTGGACCTGACCCGTCCGCCCGAGGCCGCCGACACCGTGGACGCGCTCTGCGAGGAGCTGGGCCGGATCGACGTCCTGGTCAACAACGCCGGTACGGGCACCATGACGCCCTTCCTCGACCTGACCCTGGCCGACGTGCGGCGGGTCCTGGACGTCGACCTCGTCGGCCCCTTCCTGCTCGGACAGCGGGCCGCCCGGCGGATGATCCGACAGGGTGACGGCGGCCGGATCGTCAACGTCACCTCCGTGCACGAGCACCAGCCCCGGGTCGGCGCGGCTCCGTACTGCGCGGCCAAGGGCGGACTGGGGCTGCTCACCCAGGTGATGGCCCTGGAGCTGGCCGAGCACGGCATCACCGTGAACGCCGTCGCGCCGGGCGAGATCGCCACCCCGATGACCGGCCAGGAGGACACCGACGTGCACACCGAGCGCCGGCCCGGCGTGCCGCTCGGCCGGCCCGGTGACGCCCGGGAGGTCGCCGCGGTGATCGCGTTCCTCGCGAGCCCGGACGCCTCGTACGTCACCGGCGCCTCCTGGAGCGTCGACGGCGGGATGCTGCGCATGGGCCCCCAGGCCGGGTCGCATCTGACCAGCGACGACTGGCGCCGTCCCTGAGGCCCCGATGCGCCTGCGGACCAGCTCCTGCGACGGCCCCGGCTACGGACGCGTCCGCTGCGGCCGGGGTTTCCGCTAAGTCGACAGCACCGGCAAGGCCCTCACCGACCCCGAGGAGCGCGCCCGCATCCGGGCTCTGACCATCCCGCCCGCCTGGCGTGACGTGTGGGTCTGCCCCTGGCCCAACGGCCATCTCCAGGCCGTCGGCACCGACGCGGCCGGACGCCGCCAGTACCTGTACCACGAGCAGTTCCGGGCCGAACAGGAGCAGGCCAAACACGAGCACGTACGGCAGGTCGCGCGGACCCTGCCCGAACTGCGCGCCAAGGCGGCCCTCGACCTGGCATGCTTCGTGAGCACGTCAGGTGCGGCCGCGACGAGATCACGTTCAGCTTCCCCGCCAAAGGGGGCGTCGTCATGGTGCGGGCCCTCGTCGACGACCAGGTGCGGTCCGTCACCCGCGCCCTGCTGCGCCGCCCGCGCGGCGGCGACCGCTTCCTCGCCTTCCGTGAGCACGGCGCCTGGCACGACCTGCACGGCGACGACCTCAACGAGGCCCTGCGCCGGCTGTCCGGCACCGATGTCACCGCCAAGGACTTCCGCACCTGGCACGCCACCGTGCTGGCCGCCGTGGCGGTCGCCGTGGTCACGCGCGGTGCCCGCGCCACCGAGGCCGCCCGGCGCCGGCAGACCGCCCGGGCCGTCCGCGAGGTCAGCCACTACCTGGGCAACACGCCCGCGGTGTGCCGGGCGTCGTACATCGACCCCAAGGTCTTCGAGCTGTTCGAACGGGACGTGACCATCGCCCCCGCGCTCACCCGGCTGGGCGAACACGGGGACTTCGGCCGTCCGGCCACACAGGGAGCGGTGGAGGCCGCCGTCCTCGATCTCCTGGACGGCTCCCGCGGATGAGCCGTCGGCCCGCCTGGCGTTCTACGCTGAATCGCATGACCGAACAAGGAGCTCCCTACATCTCCCGGCCGCGGGTCCTCGTGCTCGGTGTCTGCCCCGGCAGGCACGGCGAACCGCCCTTCCGGATCGTGGAGATCGACGGTGAGGTGGTCGGCGAGGCCAGGACCGTCACGGACGTGCTGGAGACCGCCGCCGCCCACGGCATCCCGATCCATGATCTCGACGACCCGGACGCGGTCCGCTTCGTGGGCGGCGACAAGTACACCTGGAAGCTGCACTGAGCGGACAGCTCAGCCGACCGTCCACTTCTGGTTGGCGCCGCCGGTGCAGGTCCAGATCTGCAGCCGGGTCCCGTTGGCCGAGTTGTTCCCGGTGACGTCCAGGCACTTGTTCGCCTGCGGGTTGACGATGTCGTGCGCCCCGGTGACGGTCCACTTCTGGTTGGGACCGCCGGTGCAGTCCCACAGCTGGACGGCGGAACCGTCCGCCGTGCCGTTGTTCGCGACGTCCAGGCACTTGCCGAGCGCCCGGAGCGTGCCGTCCGAGCCGACGGTCCACGTCTGCGCGCCCGTGCCGTTGCAGTCGTAGAGCTGGACCGGCGTGCCGTTCGCGGAATTCGCGCCGGCCACGTCCACGCACTTGCCCGCGAGGCCGCGGATCGGCGCACCGGCGGCGCTGTCGCTCGTCGTCACCGACACCGAGTCCACCACCAGCTGCTGCGGGAACTGCGTGGAGCCGTCGGGGTCGCCGGGCCAGTAGCCGCCGACCGCGAGGTTCAGGATCAGGAAGAACGGCTTGTTGAACACCCAGGTCTTCCCGCCCAGGTCGGCGGGGGTGCGCCGCTGGTAGACGTTCCCGTCCACCGACCAGGTGATCGAGTCGGGCGCCCAGTCGACGGCGAAGGTGTGGAACGCGTCCGCGAAGGCCTGCCCGTTCGGCAGTGAGTAGCCCGCGCCTATGCCGCCCGAGCCCGAGTAGCCCGGGCCGTGGATGGTGCCGTGCACGGTCGACGGTTCGAAACCGACGTTCTCCATCACGTCGATCTCACCCGAGTCCGGCCAGTTGACCGGGGTGCCGAGCATCCAGAACGCGGGCCACATGCCCTGCCCGCGCGGGATCTTCATACGCGCCTCGACATGGCCGTACTGGGCGTTGAACTTACCGGCGGTGTTCAGCCGGGCCGAGGTGTACTGGCAGCTGCCGTACCAGCACTGGTAGCCGGCCGGGTTCTCCTTGCGGGCGGTGATCACCAGATGGCCCTGGCCGTCCAGGGCCGCGTTCTTCGTGCCCGAGGTGTAGTACTGCCGCTCGTGGTTGTTGACGTTGTCGCCGGTCTCCAGCGTCCACTTCGAGCCGTCGACCGCCGAGCCCGCGGCCCCGTCGAAGGTGTCGGAGAAGGTGGTGACGGCCGCTGCCGCCGGGGCGGCGGACTGGGCCCGCGCCGGGCCGACGGCGGCGGAGCCGACCAGCGCGGCGGACAGGACGGCGAGGAGACATCTGCGGAGCAGGCGGGGGGAGGCCATGGCTCTCCGTTCCGGTGGGGGGAAGATGCCTCTTGATTTAAGGAGTGAGATAAGAGGGAGTCAATAGCCTGGTACAGACCTGGTTCCGGCGTTCACTCGGCCGCCGGCGCCGGAACCCGCCGGTGCAGCCCGCGACCGAGGCGCCGCCCCAGCAGCAGCCAACCCAGCAGCGCCCCGCTCGTGTTGAGGATGACGTCGTCGATGTCGAACGCCCGCCCGGTGACCAGCGCGCCCTGCGCCAGCTCCACCATCAGCATCACCAGCGCCGTGAGGGCCAGCACCCGCAGCAGCCCCCGGGCGCGCGGGGCGAGCACCGGTACCAGCACCCCGAACGGCACGCCGAGCAGCACGTTCCCGCCGATCTGCTTGACCGTGTCCCGGAACTGCCCGTGCTGCAGGTAGGCGTTCAGCGAGCGGCCGGGGTGCAGGTTGCTGTGCGTCAGCGACACCGAGGCGGGGGACGGCTGCAGCGTGAGGCGGGCCAGGATCACGGCGAACGCCACCATGAACGCGAAGGCGACCAGCATGGCCAGCAGCCGGACGGGCAACGGCAGCGCGTGCCGCGCGACGGGCTGGCCGTCCTGCTCCCTGCGCTTGCGGGAGGGACGCACAACCGTGGGCAGGCGCGGGGCGGTACGGGCCGGCGCTGTGCGCTGCCGCCCGCGGGGGGTGCGCAGAACCGCGGGCAGGCGCAAGGCGGTACGGGCCATGGGATCCTCCTGAACTTCGCCGGGTCATAGGGCCTGAACTTCGCCGGGTCGTAGGGCGGTTACCCGGCATCAGGGCCGGGATGCCGCCCCTCCCGGGGTGCCGCGCACCGCCGGGTTTCCGTTCCCGCCTCCGGGGCACAGTGGGTGCTGACCCGCGTGCCGCCGCTCCGGCCGGGTCCGGCGGTGCTTGGATGCCCCCAGCGGCACACCGGGCAGATCGCCGCGTACCCGCGCGCGACGGACCGAGGAGGCGCCGCATGACACGCCGTACGGCCCCCCGCGCGGCCCTCCTCGCCGTCGGTGAACTCCTGGCCTGGTGGGCGGCGCTGGCCCTGCTGTGGCTGGTGCTGATCAGCACGGTCGACACCCTGGAACGGATCGTCGGCGCGAGCTGCGCCGCCGTGGGCGCGCTGTCGGCCCGGCTCGGCCGGCGGGCGGTGACCTGGCGGTGAACGGGTGGATCCTCGCGGCGACCGTCGAACTGGGCGGGGGAGGGGCCGCTGCGCTGTGGGGCGTGACCACCGGGCCGACGGCCCGCCGGGTCATCGCCCAGAACCTCACCACCTCCGCCGTCTGCCCGGCGCTGCTGCTCCTGTCCCAGGGCTACGGCCGCCCGGCCTACGTCGACCTCGCCCTGCTGCTCGCCCTGCTCGGACCGGTCGGCACGCTCGTCTTCGCCCGCCTGCTCTCCGACGACCTGGCCGACGAGGGCGCGAGCGCCTGGGGGCTTACCTGGTCGGCGGCCGGCCTGGGTGCGGTGGTCGTGCTCGCGCTGTGCGTGGCCGCCGGACCGGGCCGGGCGATGGTGAAGCTGCTCGCGATCGGCGCCCTGCTGATCGGCGGCAACCTGATCGCCTCCCGGGCGCTGGCGGGCGGCTTCCGGGGAGTGCGGGGTGGCTGACGGGCTGAACGGAGGCGCGCCGTGTCCGACGCGCTGATCGCCGTCACCCTCTTGCTGGTGGCCGCCTGCGCCACCGCGGCCGTGGCCCAGCGCGACCCCGCCCGCCAGGCGCTGGTGCTGTCCGTCCAGGGGGTGATGCTGGCCGTGCTGTTCACCGTGCTCCAGGCCCCGGACGTGGGCCTGTCCCAGCTGGCGGTCGGCTCCGCGCTCACCCCGCTGCTGATCATGCTGTGCGTGCGCAAGACCAGACGGCGCGGGCGGCGCGAGGAGGACGCGAAGTGAACCGGCTACGGCTGTGGCTCCTGGCCGTGGGCGGCGCGGGCCTTGCCGCCCTGCTCGTCGCCGCCTGCCTGGACCTGCCCGGCTTCGGCGGCACGCGGCACCCGTACGGGGACCGGGCCGTGCGGGCATCCCTCGCCCGGCACACCGCCAACACCGTCTCCTCCGTCAACTTCGACCAGCGCGCCTACGACACCCTCGGCGAGATGAGCATCCTGTTCGCCGCCGTCCTCGGCTGCGTGGTGCTGCTGCGCCAGGCCCGCGACGAGCGGCGGGCCCGGCCCGAACCCGCCGAGGTGGCCCGCCCGGTCCGCCGCTACGCGCTGCTCACGCTGCCCGTCGCCCTGGTCACCGGCCTGTACGTGATCGCCCACGGCCAGCTCAGCCCCGGCGGCGGCTTCCAGGGCGGGGTCGTCGCGGCCACCGCCCTGCACCTGCTCTACCTCGGCGCCGACTACCGGGCGCTGGAACGCGTCCGCCCGCTCGGCGTCTACGAGACCACCGACGCGCTCGCCGTCTGCGCCTACCTGGTGCTCGGCCTCGCCTCCGTCCTGGCCGGCACCGCGTTCCTGGCCAACACGCTGCTGCCGTACGGCACCTTCAACACGCTGTCCTCCGGCGGCGCCGTCCCCCTGCTGAACGCGGCCATCGGTATGGAGGTGGCCGCCGCGGTCGTCGTCCTGCTCGCCCACTTCCTCGACCAGGCCGTCGAGATCGAGGAGACGCACGGGAGTTGAGAACCCTGATGCACGTCCTGCCCTACCTGGTCGCCGCCTACGTCTTCCTGACCGGCTGCTACGGCCTCGCCACCAGCCGGAACCTCATCCACGCCGTCGGCTGTCTCGCGGTCTGCCAGTCCGCCACCTACGTCCTGCTGCTGGCGGTCGGCTACCGCGACGGCGCCACCGCCCCCGTCTTCTCCGACATCCGGCCCGGCTCCCGGCCGGTGGTCGACCCGGTGGTGCAGGCCCTCACCCTCACCGACGTCGTCGTCGGCGCCACGGTCACCGCGCTGCTGCTCGCCCTCGTCCTGCAGGTCGCCAAGCGGCACGGCACCGTCGACCCCGACGCACTGCGGGAGCTGCGCGGCTGATGCACCACCTGCTCCCGTTGCTCGTCGCGGTCCCGCTGCTCGGGGCCGCCCTGCTGGTGGCCACGGGCCGCCGTCTGCCCAGGGTCTTCGCCGAGATCACCGGTTTCGTGGTCGCCGGCGGCACGGCCGCCCTCGCGCTCCTGCTGCTGCTGAACTCCACGCCGCCCATGGTGGAGTGGGTGGGCGGCTGGCTGCCCGTGGGCGGCGAGAGCGTCGGCATCCTGGTCGTCGGGGACGGCCCGGCGCTCGGCATGGCCACGCTGGCCTCGCTGCTCACCGTGGCGGCACTCGCCTACTCCTGGCGCTACTTCGACCAGCCCCCCACCGGCCACACCGGCACCTTCACCGCGCTGATGCTGGTGTTCCAGGGCGCCATGTGCGGATTCGCCATCGCCGGCGACCTGTTCAACGCGTTCGTCTTCTTCGAGCTGATGAGCGTGGTGGCCTACGCCCTGACCGGCTACCGCATCGACGAGGCGAAGGCCGTCCAGGGCGCCCTGACCTTCGGAGTCGTCAACTCCCTGGGCGCGTACGCCCTGCTGATGGGCATCGCCCTGCTGTACGCCCGCACCGGCGAACTGGCCATGACGAAGATCGGCCGGGGGCTCGACGCCACCGCCCACGGCGGCCCGGACGCGCTGGTCCTCGCCTCCTTCGTGCTGGTGCTCACCGGACTGCTGGTCAAGGCCGCGGCCGTCCCCTTCCACTTCTGGCTCCCGGACGCCCACGCCGTCGCCCCCACCCCGGTCTGCATGCTCCTGTCCGGCGTCATGGTCGAACTCGGCGCCTACGGCGTCTGGCGGGTGTACGGCACCGTCTTCGCCGGCCCCGGCGGGATCCCCGCCGCCGACCTGACCCGGGCCCTGGTGACGCTCGGCGCCCTCACCGCCGCCACCGGCGCCGTCATGTGCTGGTACCAGCGGCACATCAAGCGGCTCCTCGCCTACTCCACCGTGGCCCACACCGGCCTGTTCCTCGTCGGCCTCGGCATCCTCTCCCCGGAGGGCGACGACGGGACCGCCGTCTACATCATCGGACACGCGGGGGTGAAGGCCGCGCTGTTCGCCTGCGCGGGCGCCCTCCTGGACCGGTTCGGCAGCGTCGACGAGCACGCCCTGCACGGCCGGGCCCGGCAGCTGCGCGCCACCGCCGTGATGTTCGCCGTCGGCTCCCTGGGCCTGGCCGGTCTGCCGCCGTTCGGCACGGCACTCGGCAAGGCCGTCGCCGAGGAGGCGGTGGGCGGCCCGCTCACCGTGGTGTACGTGGCCGCGTCCGCGATCACCGCCGGAGCGGTCCTGCGGTTGACCGCCCGCGTGTTCCTGGGTCTCGGGCCGCGCCCGCAGGACGCGGAGTACGAGACCAGCGGCTCCGACGAGGAGCCCGAGACCTCCGGCCTGCTGAGCCGGATCCCGGACACCATGACGACCGTGCCGGCCGTGCTGCTCGCCGCGGCCCTCGCCGTCGGGGCGGTCCCCGGCTTCGGTGACCTGGTGGGCCGCTCCGTCAACGAGGCGGGCTCCGGCGGTGCCCACGCCTCCGTGCACTGGACCTTGCACGGAGTGCTGCTGGGCGTGGCCTCCGCCGTGCTGGCCGTGGCCCTCGCCGCTCTCGCCGTCACCCGCCCGCGCTGGGTGGCCGCCCCCGACTGGGCCGCGCCCCTCAGGCGCCTGCAGTCCGGGCACGTCGGCGACTACGTGGCCTGGCTGCTGGTCGGCGTGACCGTGCTGGGGGCGCTGGCCCTGCCGGGCGTGCTGGGCTCCTGATCAGCCCCCCGTGCGGTACGAGACGCGCACCTCCCGGAAGCCGAGGGAGTGCAGCAGACCCTGGAGCATGTCGGTGGTGTTGGTCTCGGCCCGGCCGGTCAGCCCGCTGCTCCTCGCCGCGTCGCCGATGTGCCGGACGGCGAGCTTCTGCACGGCCTGCTCGCTGTTGGGGTTGTCCGAGAACAGGTCACCGAGCCGGTCCAGCAGCCCGCGCTGCTTGGACACGGCGTAGGAGTGGTCGGGGTCGAGAGCCGGGCGGCCGAGCCGCGCGTGCGGCAGGCGCAGGGCGGCGGACGTGCGGTCCGCGTTGACCGTCACGTCCTTCTCGCCGACCTGTCCGAGGTCGACATAGGCGTCCACGGTGCCCGCGCCGACGTACAGGGTGCGGGTGCCGCGGATGGCGTCGGGCAGGAACCTGGCGTCCTTCTCCAGGTCGACCACGACCTGGAAGTTGCCCGAGGCGGCGTCGTAACGGCTCATGTCCTGGATGGACTTGAGGAGTGCGGGTCCGGAGCGGTCATGGGTCTCGGTGCCGAACAGGTCCTTGATGCCGGGCAGTACGGCCAGCCGGATCCCGGCGAACAGGACGGCCAGCACCAGTACGAGCGCCGCCACGGCCTTGGCCCAGCCGGGCAGATGTCTGACGGAAGTCACCATCGTGACGGTCCTCCTTCCTGCTGACCGGATTCCCGCCAAAGCCCGGAACAGACCGAGGCGTTAACCCGAGGGCACCGCCGCCGGCGGTCACAGCGAGCCGGACGCGGCCCCGGAGGGAGCCAGGGCCGCGTCCAGGTCCGGGTGCGGGGGCAGCAGCCGGGCCAGACCGGTGACCCGGAAGACCCGCAGGGTCAGCGGATGCGTGCACACGAGGTGCAGCTGCCCGCCCCGCTCCAGCACCCGGACGCGCGCCCGGTACAGCAGCCGCAGCCCCGAGCAGTCGAAGAACTCCGCCGGCCGCAGGTCGAACACGACCCGGGCACCGGCCCGCCCGGTGACCCGGTCGAGGAACGGGCCGATCTCCGTGGCCGCCACGATGTCGATCTCGCCCCGGAACTCCAGCACGGTGTGCCCGCGGTACGTGTACATGCCCAGTTGCCGGGTGAGAGGTACGGGTTCGTGTCGCACCTCGGCCCCACCTCCCACCCGCACCCCGACGTCGCTTCCCGATCGTCAAGTTACCCTCGTTGGAAGGAATTTGAGCATGTTCGATTGACATATGTCTTCGAGTTTCCGCCTGCTGGCGAGGCGCACCGCTCAGTCCGCCAGCAGCACCAGCTTGCCCGTCGTCCGGCCGGTGTCACCCAGGGCGTGCGCCTTCGCGGCGTCGGCCAGCGGGAACGTCCCGGCGATCGTCGCCGTCAGCTTGCCGGACTCCGCCAGTTCCGCGATCGCCCGCATCCCGGCCCGGTCGGCGTCCACCAGCATCCGCACCGCACGCACGCCCAGCCGATCGGCCTCCTGCTGGAAGTCCGCCGGGCCCACCGGCAGGATCGACACCACCACACCGCCGGGCCGCAGCGTCCGCAGGGACCGCACCGAGGTCTCACCGCCGAGCGTGTCCAGGACGACATCGACGTCCCGCACCGCCTCCGTGACATCGGTCGACCGGTAGTCGACCGGCTCGTCCACACCGATCTCCCGCAGGAAGCCGTGCTTGCCCGCGCTCGCCGTGCCGATCACGTACGCCCCACGCGCCTTGGCGATCTGCACCGCCACATGGCCCACCCCGCCGGCCGCCGCGTGGATCAGCACCCGCTGCCCCGGCCGCACGTCCGCGTGCTCGGTCAGCGCCTGCCAGGCGGTCAGGGACACCAGCGGCAGAGCGCCCGCCTGGACGTGCCCGACCGAGGCGGGCTTGTGCGTCAGGGCACGGACCGGCGCGATCACGTACTCGGCGTGCGAGCCGTGGCCGTAGGGGTAGGGCAGCATGCCGAAGACCTCGTCACCGGGCCGGAAGGCGGCCACCCCGATGCCGGTCTCCGCGACCTCGCCCGAGACGTCCCAGCCGAGGACGAACGGAGGGGCGCCCAGGAACCCGCCGGTGGCCCGGTGCTTCCAGTCGGTGGGGTTCACCCCGGCCGCCCGCATCCGGACCAGCACCTGGTTCGGGCCCGGCTTCGGCCGCTCGACCCGTACTTCCTTCAGGACCTCGGGACCGCCGAGGACGTCCTGGCTGATGACTCGCATGGTGTTCACATCGCTCATGGTCACCCAGCCTGCCGGAGGCCGCCCGGCGGGAAAATGGCATGAATGCCAACCTCCGATAGGATCGTGCCATGCCTGACATGCAGCTGCGCACCCGGCGCCCGGAGCGGGTCGTCGTGCTGGCCCTCGACGGCGTGTACCCCTTCGAACTGGGCATCCCCAGCCGCATCTTCGGCGCGGCCGACGGTCACTACGAGGTCCTCACCTGTTCGGTCGACGGCGGCCCGGTGCGCACCAACGCCGACTTCACCGTCGGCGTGGCCCACGGCCCCGAGATCCTGGACACCGCCGACACGGTGATCGTGCCCTCGTTGCTGCCCGCGCACATCCCCGCCGAACTGCCCGCGGAGGTCGCCGCCGCGCTCGCCCGGGTCCGCCCGGACGCCCGGATCGTGTCCATCTGCACGGCCGCCTTCGTCCTCGCCGCGGCCGGCCTCCTCGACGGCCGCCGGGCCACCACCCACTGGCAGGTGGCCGAGGCGTTCCGGCGCCGCTACCCGCAGGTGGACCTCGACCCGGACGTCCTCTTCGTCGCCGACGGCCGCATCCTCACCTCCGCCGGGGCGGCCTCCGGTGTCGACATCTGCCTGCACATCGTCCGCACCGACCACGGCAGCGAGCTGGCGAACGCGGTCGCCCGGCGCTGTGTGGTGCCGCCGTTCCGGGACGGCGGCCAGGCGCAGTACATCGAGCAGCCGGTCCCCGTGAGCGGTGCCGCGAGCACGGCCGCGACCCGGGCCTGGGCGCTGGAGCGGCTGGACGAGCCGCTCACCCTGGCGGACCTCGCCGGACACGCCCGGATGAGCCTGCGCACCTTCGCCCGCCGCTTCAACGACGAGGTCGGCCTCAGCCCCGGCCGCTGGCTGATCCAGCAGCGGGTGGCCCGGGCCCGGCACCTGCTGGAGGCCAGCGACCTGCCCGTGGACCGGATCGCCGCCCAGGTCGGCTTCGCCACCGGCGCCTCACTGCGCCAGCACCTGCACGCGGCGATCGGGGTGTCCCCGCAGGCGTACCGCAGGACCTTCCAGCAGGCCCGCTGAACGTTCCGGCCCGCCCCCGCGTCGAAGGACCGCACGCGACACACGAGGACAGGGGCGGCAATGCGCAGAGGGCCAGGGCTCGCGGCGACGGCGGTGGCCGTGACGGCCGCGACGGCGGTGACGGCGGTGACGGCGGTGGGGTGCGACGACGGCGCCCGCCCGGACCTGGTGGTGAAGGGCACGCCTCCGGCGACCGCGTACTCCGGCCCGCTCCACGTGCCGGCCGGGCGACCCGACGGCAGCGGCCCGCGTGCGCTCCGCCTGGCCTCCGGGGCGGCCGGCCGGGCGCTGGAGTGCGACGGGGAGATCTTCGACGGCTCCGGACCGGACGGGTGGAGCGCATCGGACGGGGGCGCCACGCCGGAAGAGGGACTGGCCCTCTACTTCGACATGGTCCGGCCGGAGCAGCCCGACCACGGCTACCGGGCGGAACGCACCGAGCCGGACCGGGTCCTGTACTCCTACGACGTGGGCGGCCGGACCAAGGTGGCGGTCGTGGTGGCCAGGGACCAGCAGGACCGGCCCGGCTGGGGCCCGGAGACGAACGCCTCCTGCGACCCCGCCGAACTCCCCGCGGGCTTCACGGACACCACGGGCTGGGAGATCTGGACGGACCGCCGGGGCCGGCGGGTTCCGGTGACCGCGCTCAGCAGCTCGCCGGGGTCCGCGCACTGCGGCCGGCAGTCCGCCCATTTCCTCACCCTGGACGACCGGAGGTACGCCCGCGACCCCGACGGCGTGCTGGAACGGGACGGCCTGCTCCGGGCGCCGTACCGCGCGAGGGCCGGTATGCCGGCGGACGCCCACGACACCGGGTACCACCTGCGGGGCCGACGGCTGTGGCTGACGGACGACAGGATGACGGCCTACGTCCGCACGGCCGCCGGCGTGGAGGCGTGGCCGCTGCTGAAGCAGGGCGCCGGCTGCGACTGACGGGTGCCGGCCGCGGCCGACGGCGCCGGCCGGGCGTCCGGGCCTTCGGCCCCCGCAGGATCGCGGGGACCGCCCGAACGGACACGCCGGCGCACCGGCCGGCAGGCCGCCCGCCACCGGGACGGCGTCACTCGGCGGCGTACACGCGGGCACCCCCCACATAGGTGAGCGCCACACTCGCCTGCGCGATCTCCTCCGGCGGCCCGGCGAACGGATCGCGGTCCAGGACCACCAGGTCGGCGAGCGCGCCGACGGCCACCCGACCGCTGTCGTCGAGGTGGTTCACGTACGCCGACCCGGCCGTGTACGCCGTCAGCGCTTCGGCCAGGTCCAGCCGTTCGTCCGGCAGGAACACCGGTCCGGTGCGGCCCGGCTCCACCCGGTTGACCGCGACATGGATCCCCTGGAGCGGATCGGGGCTGCTCACCGGCCAGTCGCTGCCCGCCGCGAGCCTGGCCCCGGAGCGCAGCAGCGCCCCGAACGGGTACTGCCGGGCGGCCCGTTCGGGACCGAGGAACGGGATCGTCAGCTCGTCCATCTGCGGCTCGTGCGCGGCCCACAGCGGCTGGATGTTCGCGGTGGCACCGAGCCGGGCGAAGCGGGGCACGTCGTCGGGGTGCATGACCTGGAGGTGCGCCAGGTGCGGCCGGGTGTCGCTCGGCCCGTTGGCCGCCCGGGCCGCCTCGATCGCGTCCAGCGCGTCCCGTACGGCCCGGTCACCCAGCGCGTGGAAGTGGCACTGGAAGCCGAGGGCGTCCAACGCGGTGACGAAATACGGTAGTTGTTCCGGATCGATGAAGCTCTTGCCGCGGTTGGCGGTGGCGCACCCGCACCGGTCCAGATACGGGTCGAGCAGCGCCGCCGTGTGGTTCTCGGCGACGCCGTCCAGCATCAGCTTCACCGTGCCCGCCCGGAAGCCGCCCCGGCTCAGCGCCTCCCGCTTCCGCACGAGCTCGGGAATCTGCTCGGCCCCGCGCTCCCGGTCCCACCACAGGGCGCCCACCACCCGGGCGGTCAGCGAACCCTCGGCGGCGGCGGTGAGATATGCCTGGGCCGGATCGTCCATGCCGAGGAAGTCTCCCACCAGGGCGTCCTGCCAGGCGGTGATGCCGAGCGCGTGCAGATGCCGCTGGGCGTGCAGCAGCGCGGCGAGCCGGTCGGCGGGGCCCGCGGCCGGGGTGAGCCGGCCGACCAGTCGCATCGCGCCCTCCTGGAGCGTGCCGCTCGGCTCCCCGGAGGCGTCGCGCTCGATCCGGCCGTCGGCCGGATCGGGGGTCCGCCGGTCGATCCCGGCCAGCTCCAGCGCCCGGCTGTTGACCCAGGCGCCATGGTGGTCCCGGTTGGGCAGGTACACCGGCCGGTCCGGGACGACCGCGTCCAGCAGCTCCTTCGACGGCGTGCCGCCCGCGAACGCCTCCATCGACCAGCCGCCGCCGAGGATCCATTCCCGTTCCGGACGGGCGTCGGCGTAGGCGCGTACGGCGGCCACGGTCTCCTCGGCCGTCGTCGCCCCGGTCAGATCGCACTGGGACAGTTCGAGCCCGGCCGGCACCGGATGGACGTGCGCGTCCTGGAAACCGGGCAGCAGCAGCCGCCCGGCCAGGTCCACCACCTCCGTGCGCGGCCCGGCGAGTTCGCGCACCTCCGTGTGCCCGACGGCGGTGATCCGGTCCCCCGTGACGGCCACGGCGGTGGCGGTGCGGCCCTCGGGAGTGAGGACGGGGCCGCCGGTGAAGAGCAGGTCAGCGTGCATGATGCCTTTCCAGGTGGGTCGGGGTGGATCAGGTGGAGGGAGTGAGCAGCTTCGGCGAGTCGGCGTCGGTGCCCGCGCCGGTGCGGAAGTAGGGCGACTTGCGCACCCACTTCGCCCAGCCGGCCACCACGAGCCCCGACATGATCATCACAAGCGGCACGAGCAGCAGGAACCAGCCGTTGTCCGCGCTGATCTCGAAGTGGTCGGCGGAGGTGCCGAAGGACCAGCCGAGGTATCCGCCGAGGCCCAGCAGGGCCAGGGCACCGAGCCCGGGCAGCACCACCGCGCGCAGGGCCTGCCGCCGGTCCGTGCGCAGCAGCGAGCGGAACCGTACGGCCGCCGCCAGCGCGGTGAGGGCGTAGGAGAAGGCGACGACGATGCCGACCGCGTTCACCGTCGCCATGATCAGGTCGGCGAGGCGGGGGATCGCCAGGGAGAGCAGCGCCACCACCGTGGCCAGCGCCCCGATCAGCAGCGTCCCGGCCGCCGGGGTCCCGTACCGGGCGCTGATCCGGGACCACACCGGACCGAGCGTACGGTCCCGGCTCATCGCGAACGCCCCGCGGGCCGTCGGGATGACCCCGGCCTGCAGGGAGGCCACCGCCGAGAACATCAGCGCCACCAGCGGCAGCGCGGCCAGCGGCTCACCGGCCAGCCGGTCGCCGTAGTACGCGAGCCCCTGGGCGCCGTGTCCCGCCAGCTCCCGCGGGGACAGCACCCGCTGGAAGGCGACCGAGCCCAGCAGGAACAGCCCGAGCATCGTCACCAGCGTGATCAGCCCGGCCCGGGAGGCGTCCCGGGGATCGCGGACCTCCTCGGTGACGGTGAACGCGGCCTCGAAACCCCAGTAACAGAACACCGACAGCAGCAGGCCCTGCGCCAGCGCGGTCGCCGAGGGGATGGCGAACGGGTCGAACCAGGACAGGCTGAAGGCGCGCCGGCCGGTGACGATGCCGTACCCGCAGAAGCCGAGCAGGACGACGTACTCGAAGACCAGCAGCCCGGCCTGCAGCCGGGCCGCGGTGCGCACCCCGGTCACGGCCGTCACGGTGACCGCGGCCAGCACCACGACACCCACCGCCGTCGTCTGTGCCGTGGAGTCCGGGTCCAGGCCGAGCGAGCCGAGCCGGTGCAGGCCCGCCCGGCTCGCCAGTTGCAGCAGCGCCGAGCCGGTGACCGCCGTGGTGTAGGCGAGGAACGCCACGCTCGCCACGATGTTCACCCAGCCGACCGTGAAGCCCAGCCAGGGACTGAGCGAGCGGCCCACCCACACATAGCCGTTGCCCGCGTTCGGCTCCACCCGGTTGAGCCGGGCGTAGGCTCCGGCGATGGCCAGCACCGGCAGGAACGCCACCAGCATGATCGCCGGAAGGTGCGGGCCGACCACCCCGGCGGTCACCCCGAGCCCGATGCCGATGCTGGTCGTCGCGGCCGTACTGGACGCGGCGACGGCGACGCCGTCCACCACACCCAGGGACCTGCGCAGTCCGGGACGCGCGGGGCCGTCCCCTCCGGTGGTTCTGTGGCTCATGGCCGGCTCTCCGCTCACCGCGGGGGCCTCGGTCGTCGGCCCCGGTGACCGCACATGAAACTGCCGGGGTACTCCACAGGTCAACGGTGTTGTCGTAAGGTGCGAGCACGTGCCAGGGAGGCTTCCATGAGCGACCGTGTCGTCCCGCCCGCCGCACGGCGGCGCAGGCGCCCCACCAAACAGGGCGTCGTGCTGTCGGCCGAGCTGATCGTCGACACCGCCCTGCGGCTGATCGAGGAGCACGGCGCCGACGCCCTCTCCGTGCGCCGCCTCGGCCGGGCGCTGGGCGCCGATCCCAGCTCGCTGTACCGGTACTTCCGGGACACCGACGACCTCATGCTGGCCATCGCCGACGAGCTGATCGGCCGTGCCCTGCGGTCCTGGCGGCCCACCGGCGACTGGACCGCCGACCTGCGCGAACTCGGGCTGCGGATGCACGCCGGTGCCCTCGCACACCCCCGGGCGGCGGTGCTGAGCGCCCATCGCGTCACCGGCCGCGCGCACGAGATCCAGGCGGTGGAGAGTATTCTCGGCGTACTGCGCGGGGCCGGGTTCCCGGGGCCGGAGGCGGTGCGGATCTACCACGCGTTCGTGGACCAGGCCCTCGCCTTCGGCGCGCTGGACTCCGCGGGCACCGCCCTGCCGCGGGCCGCCCGTGAGGCCGAGGCACAGGTGTGGCGGACCACCTACGGCCGGCTGCCCGCCGAGACCCACCCGCACATCGCGGCCACCGCCGGGCACCTGGTCACCACCATGCGCGCCAGTTCCTACCCGGCCGCCCTGGAGCTGTTCCTCACCGCGGCCCGGACACGCCTGGAGCGGCTCCGTGCGGGAACCGGGGACGCACGGCCACACTGAACGGGACGATCACCCAGAGGAGGCCGCCCGCCATGACCCCGCCCCCCGCCCGCTCCGCCGGGCAGCGCAAGAAGGACACCCTCCACCGGCTGGAGCACGACGTCGACGCATGGGTCGCCACCGCCGGCCCCGACGGCGCGGCCCCGCATCTCGTGCCGCTGTCCTTCGTGTGGGACGGCACCGCGCTGCTGATCGCCACCCCGGCCGAAAGCCCCACCGGCCGCAATCTCGTGGCCACCGGCAGGGCCCGGCTCGGCATCGGCCCCACGCGGGACGTGGTCCTGGTCGACGGCGCCGTACGGGCGGTGACGCCCGAGGACCTGCCCGAGGAGGACGCCGAGGTCTTCGCCGGGAAGACCGGTTTCGATCCGCGTCAACTGGCCGCCCCCCACCTGTACTTCGTGGTCATCCCGCAGCGGATCCAGGCCTGGCGCGAGGAGAACGAGCTGCGCGGGCGGGAGCTGATGCGTGACGGGGAGTGGCTGGCCGCCGACTGAATCCCCCGGCCCGGGATATCCGCTGGGAAGAGGACACTTCCCGGGAGGATCCATGGCACTCGTGAAAGCGGGCGTGGTCGTGCTGGACTGCGCCGAACCCGAGAAACTCGCCGAGTTCTACAGGGAGTTTCTGGACGGCGAGCGGACCGCCGCGTCCGCCAACCTGGTGGAGATCCGGGGCGCCGACGGCATCCGGCTGGCTTTCCGCCGTGACGCCAACGCCACCCCGCCCAGCTGGCCGCGCCCGGAGAACTCCCTCCAGGCCCACCTCGACTTCCTGGTCGAGGACCTGGACGAGGCCGAGCGGCGGGTGGTGGGGCTCGGCGGCCGGCCGATCGAGACGAAGGACGCGGCGGGGCCGTACGAGGAGCGCGGTTACGCCGACCCCGCCGGACACTCCTTCACCCTGCGCCTGGTACCCCCGGCGGCACCGAAACAGGGCTGACCCCGGCGGAACGGGGCCGGCCCGCCGGAGTCGGGCCGGCCCCGCGGCTCAGTCCCGGCCGCCCTTGTCGGCCGCCGGCCACACACCCGTCGACCGGGCGATGGCCTTCGCGCCCGTGCGGTCCACGGCGCTGCGCACCACCGCGAAGATGGCGCCCTGGACCGCCGCGGCCAGCAGGATCTCACCCCAGCCGCGGTCCGGGTCCAGGGCGTCGGGCGCGTCGTCCTCGTGCCGGATCGCCTTCCACGCCTTTCGGAAGGCCATCCCGGCCAGTGCACCGCCTGCCCAGCTGAGCACGAACCCGACCGGCTGATAGGCGAGAGGGAGCTTCTTCTTCTTGTTCTTGGCCATGTCTGACTACTTCCTCCTCAGGCGCCCCTCATGCGGGCCGTCCCCGCGGGGCCACTCGTTCGCCCGGCGGCACCGGTCCGGGCGGTGTCCCCGTGCCGAACGGACGGCCGCCCAGCTCCTCCCGGCCGTGCGGACTCAGCCACCCGGCGAGATCCGGGCCGAGCGGCACGATGCCGGTGGGGTTGATGCCGGTGTGCACCTGGTAGTAGTGCCGCTTGATGTGGTCGAAGTCGACCGTGTCGCCGAACCCCGGCGTCTGGAACAGGTCCCGGGCGTACGCCCAGAGCACCGGGTGCTCCGTCAGCTTCCAGCGGTTGCACTTGAAGTGGCCGTGGTAGACGGCGTCGAACCGGACCAGGGTGGTGAACAGCCGGATGTCCGCTTCCGTGAGGGTGTCACCGACCAGATACCGCTGCCGGGACAGCCGCTCGCCGAGCAGTTCCAGCCGCTGGAAGACCCCGGCGCACGCCTCCTCGTACTCCTTCTGGTGCGTGGCGAACCCGGCCCGGTACACCCCGTTGTTCACGTCCTCGTACACCTCGGCCATCACCTGGTCGATCTCGTCGCGCCGGCCGGCCGGATAGAGATCCGGGGCGCCGGCGCGGTGCAGGGCCGTCCACTCGGTGGCCAGGTCCAGCGTGATGCGCTGGTAGTCGTTGGTGACCAGGCGTCCGCTGGGGACGTCCACCACCGCGGGCACGCTCACCCCGCCCGGGTGGCCGGTCTCCCGCTTGTCGTAGGCCTCGCTCAGGAACCGGATGCCCAGCACCGGGTCCCGGCCGTCCGGGTCCAGGGTGAACCGCCAGCTGCGGTCGTCCTGGACCGGATCGGTGACCGCCAGCGACAGCGCCTCCTCCAGCCCCAGCAGGCGGCGCGAGATCACCGCCCGGCTCGCCCACGGACAGGCGCGGGAGACCACCAGCCGGTAGCGGCCCGCCTCCACCGGCCAGCCGTCCCGGCCGTCGGCGGTGATCCGGTCGCCGAAGTGGCTCCCGGACCTCTTGAACGGCCGGTGTCCGTAGGCGCTGTTGCCGTCGTCACCCATCTCTCCTCCTCGCGGCCCGGGGCCTCCTGACCGACGCGTTCCCCGTTCTGGCCGACGCGTTCCCCGTTTCGCGCGGCCCGCACGGTGTGAGCCGCCGGGTCCGGGGCAGTCGGCGAAAGGTGAGCGGGACATCCTCGGAACGGGAGACGGCCGCACGTACGGCCGAGAAGAGCGCGACGCGACCGGAACACGTCCCGGGCGCGGAAACCCCACCGGCACCCGACAGGGACGGCGGAGCGCGAACGGCGGACGGCACGGGCGGGACGACGCCACCGGCGCGGACCGGGTCCGAGGCCGACCGGCACACCAAGATCACCATCCTCGTCGCGCTCGCCGCCAACCTGGTGATCGCGGTGGCCAAGGCGGTCGGCGGCGTCCTCGCCGGCTCGCCGGCGCTGCTGTCCGAGGCCGCGCACTCGGTCGCGGACAGCCTCAACGAGGTCTTCCTGCTGGCCGCCCTGCGCCGCAGCCGCCGGCCGGCCGACAGCCGGCACCCGTTCGGCTACGGCAAGGAGCGCTTCTTCTGGTCCCTGCTGGCCGCCGTGGGCATCTTCGTGATGGGCGGCTGCTTCTCCTTCTTCCAGGGCTTCGAGGCGCTGCACAGCGGTGCCGAGGAGACGTTCAGCGGCTATGTGGCGGGCCTGGTCGTGCTGGGCGTGGCCCTGGTCGCCGAGGGCGTCTCGCTGCTGCGGGCCCTGCACCAGGTGCGCAGCCAGGGCGGCGGTCTCGGAGGGCTGCGTGATCCCGCGCTGCGCACGGTGGTCGCCGAGGACGGGACGGCGGTGCTCGGCGTGACCCTCGCCATGATCGGCATGGCCCTGCACATGGTGACCGGCCAGGTCGTGTGGGAGGCGTCGGCCTCCATGGCGATCGGTGTCCTCCTGGTCTACGTCGCCTACCGGCTCGGCCGCGATGCCCGGGACCAGCTGATCGGCGAGGCCGCCGACCCGGAGCTGAGCGGCAGGATCCGGGCGCTGCTGCGGGCACAGCCGGAGATCGACAGCGTCGAGGCGCTGTTCACCATGAAGATGGGCCTCGACTCCACCATGGTCGCCGCCCGTATCGACCTGGTGCCGGGCCTGGACAGCGAGCGGGTCGAGGAGGTCGCCGTACGCATCAAGCGGTCCCTCGCCCGGACGTTTCCCGACACCGACCAGGTCTTCCTGGACGTCACCGACCGGCCGGCGGGCGAGGCACACGAAAGCCCCGCCGCGACGGGGGAGCGCGGCGGGGCCTGACGCACCAGTGCCCGCGGGAGAGCCGGTCCACACGCCTCAGGAACAGATTTTTCTGAAACGGCCCGGCCTCCGGCCGGAACCGGGCCGTTCCCGGACCGGTTCCCGTCGGCGCGGTTCCCGCCGGCTCAGCTCTCGTCGACAGGCTCCAGCACGAAGACCGGGATCTCCCGGGACGTCTTCTCCTGGTACTCGGCGTACGGCGGATAGGCCGCCACCGCCCGCTCCCACCACTCGGCCTTCTCCGCCCCGGTGATCTCCCGGGCCCGCATGTCCCGCTTCACCGGGCCGTCCTGCAGTTCGACATGCGGGTCGGACTTGACGTTGAAGTACCAGACCGGATGCTTGGGGGCACCGCCGAGGGAGGCGACCACCGCGTACCGGCCGTCGTGCTCCACCCGCATCAGCGGCGTCTTGCGGATCTTCCCGCTCCGCGCGCCCCGCGTGGTCAGCACGATCACCGGCATCCCCGTGTCGGCCAGCGTCGTGCCCTGCGTCCCGCCGGAACTCTCGTACAGCTCGACCTGGTCGCGCACCCACTGTGTCGGGCTGGGCTCGTACTCGCCCTCAAGAGGCATTTCCTGCTGTCCCTTCGTCGGTCCAACGAACGTTCGCCACCGTCAACACCGGAGGCCGCCGGAAACATCCGTACCGCGGGCCGCGCCCGCCGACACGGTGAACACCCCGTGCCCCGCCCGCCCGCCGCACCGCCCGGGCGTGCGGCATCATGGGGAGGAGGACGGCCCCGCCGCGGGCCGGCGCACGGGTCCGGGGCGGCGTCGGTGCCCGTCCGCCGTGACCGGCCGCCGGCCGAGGGCTCCCGGCAGGCGGGACGGCGGCTGGTTCCCGCCCCTCGGACCCATGGTGCTTCGGCCAGATCACGGGGGTCACCGAAGTGGCCGAACTTCAGGTCGACCTATAGGTGCCTGGGGCATCTAATGAAGATCGGCACGACGCACTTCCTTCGTCTGCGAGGTCTTTCCATGACGGAACTGACGGACATCACCGGCCCGGCCGCCCTGCCCGACCCCGTCGCCTTCCCCCAGGACCGCACCTGCCCCTACCACCCGCCCACCGGCTACGACCCGCTGCGCGACGGGCGACCACTGTCCCGCGTCACCCTCTACGACGGCCGCGAGGTCTGGCTCGTCACCGCACAGGCCACCGCCCGCGCCCTGCTCGCCGATCCCCGCCTGTCGACCGACCGCCGCCGCTCCGGCTTCCCCGTGCCCACGCCCCGCTTCCAGGCGGGCCGCGACCGCAGGGTGGCCCTGCTGGGCCTTGACGACCCCGAACACCAGCGGCAGCGGCGCATGCTGATCCCGTCGTTCACCGTGAAGCGCGCCGCCGCGCTGCGCCCCTGGATCCAGCAGGTGGTGGACGAACTGCTGGACGCGATGATCGAGCAGGGACCGCCCGCCGAGCTGGTCTCCGCCTTCGCGCTGCCCGTGCCGTCGATGGTGATCTGCGGCCTGCTCGGGGTGCCCTACGCCGACCACGAGTTCTTCGAGGAACAGTCCCGCCGGCTGCTGCGCGGCCCGACCGGCGCCGACGCCGTGGCGGCCCGCGACCGGCTGGAGCAGTACCTCGGCGACCTCATCGACGCCAAGGCCAAGGACGCCGAACCCGGCGACGGCATCCTCGACGACCTCGTCCACCGCCGGTACCGCGACGGCGACCTGGAGCGGGCCGACCTCGTGTCGCTCGCTCTCATCCTGCTGGTCGCCGGGCACGAGACCACCGCCAACATGATCTCCCTGGGCACCTACACCCTGCTCCAGCACCCCGACCGGCTGGCCGAGGTGCGCGCCGATCCCGCCCTGCTGCCCGCCGTCGTCGAGGAACTGCTCCGGATGCTGTCCATCGCCGAAGGGCTGCAGCGGGTGGCGCTGGAGGACATCGAGGTCTCCGGCACCACGATCCGGGCCGGCGACGGCGTCCTCTTCGCGACGTCGGTGATCAACCGTGACACGTCCGTGTACGACGACCCCGACGGCGTGGACTTCCACCGCGCCGACCGCCACCACGTGGCGTTCGGCTTCGGCATCCACCAGTGCCTGGGCCAGAACCTGGCCCGGGCCGAACTGGAGATCGCCCTCGGCAGCCTGCTCGCCCGGCTGCCGGGGCTGCGGCTGGCCGCCCCGGCGAAGGACATTCCCTTCAAACCCGGCGACACGATCCAGGGGATGCTGGAACTCCCCGTGACCTGGTAAGAGGCTCTGCTCATGCACATCGACATCGACAAGGACGCCTGTATCGGCGCCGGGCAGTGCGCGCTGGCCGCGCCGGGCGTCTTCACCCAGGACGACGACGGGTACAGCATGCTGCTCCCCGGCAGCGAAGGGAGAGACGACCCGATGACCCGGGAGGCGGCCCGCGCCTGCCCGGTGAGCGCGATCACCGTGCGGGACGGCGTCGGGTGACGGCCCGGCGGTACGGCGGCGGCCACCGCCGTACCGCCCCACGGCCGGCCGAGGCCGGCCGGCAGACGATCTAGCGCACCTTGCGGACGTACGCCGCGCTGCCCGGCGTGGACACGTCCCGGTCCCGGCGGACGATGCTCAGCCGGCCGCCCCAGCGGGCGCGGGCGGCGCGCAGGCCGGAGTCGGTGTACTCGATGTCCACCACCCGGTCGTCGAACGCCTTCGCGTAGACCCCGCACTCGTCGTACTGCCCGCACTCCTCCGCGACCGCGAAGTCCAGCCCGGCCCGCTTGCGCCGCCCGGCCAGTTCCGCGGTGTTCTTCTGCGCGATGGCCAGGTGGCGGGCGTGCGCGTGCCGGGAGAGCAGGGTCATGAACGCGGTCGCGTCGGCCGCGGTGAGCAGCCGGCGGGAGCGGACGTAGCTGTCGTAGTTGTCGGGCTCGACGGCGTCGAAGCCCTTGTCCGCACAGCCGTCGATCCAGTGGTTCACCCGGCGCGCCACCCGTTCCCGCTTGGCCGGAGTGCGGAGGTCCAGCAGCGGTTCGTTCCAGTCCTCGTCCATGACGACCCGGCCCTGCGCGTCGCGCAGCAGCAGGTCGGCCGGCCAGGAGGAGCGCTCGGCCGGCTGGGCCTGGAACGCGTTGACGTAGCAGATGTTGTACAGCCCGGGCGCGGGGGAGTCGGACCGGTCGCGGCTGACGACGCGCACGCCCGCGGGCGGGGGGTAGCCGCCGCCGATCTGGTAGTCGAACCCGGCGCCCCGCGGGGGCAGCCGGACCGTTGCGGGCTTCGGCGAACCGCTCTCGTCGCGGTCGCCGGAGGCACAGCCGGCCAGGGCCGTCACCGCGACGGTCAGGGCCGTCGCCAGGGCGCCCAGGGCCGTGCGCGGCCCCGCGGCGCGGAGAACACCCGTGGGGGGCAAGTCCGCTCCATCCTGCCCACGCCGGGCGGCGCGGCACGTGCCAGGATCAAATCGCCCGGACGTTCCCGTCGTCAAGTCGGCCCCTGGCCAGGTCGTAGGCTCGATCGTGACCACCGTTCCGAAGGCGGGAGCAGCGACTATGCAGTACGTGAAGCTCGGTTCGACGGGCCTGGACGTGTCGCGGATCTGTCTGGGCTGCATGACCTACGGGCTGCCGGACCGCGGCACGCACGAGTGGACGCTGGACGAGGAGGCGTCCCGCCCGCTGATCCGGCAGGCGCTGGAGGCGGGCATCAACTTCTTCGACACCGCGAACGTCTACTCCGACGGCACCAGCGAGGAGATCGTCGGCAGGGCCCTGCGGGAGTTCGCCCACCGCGACGAGATCGTGCTGGCCACGAAGGTGAACGGCCGGATGCGGCCCGGCCCGAACGGGGCCGGTCTGTCCCGCAAGGCCGTCATGACCGAGATCGACCACAGCCTGCGCCGCCTGGGCACGGACTACGTCGACCTCTACCAGATCCACCGCTACGACCACGCGACCCCCGTCGAGGAGACGATGGAGGCCCTGCACGACGTGGTCAAGGCCGGCAAGGCCCGCTACATCGGGGCGAGTTCGATGTACGCGTGGGAATTCTCCAAGGCGCAGTACACCGCCGAGCGGCACGGCTGGACGAAGTTCGTGTCCATGCAGAACCACTACAACCTGCTCTACCGGGAGGAGGAGCGGGAGATGCTGCCCCTGTGCGCGGACCAGGGCGTCGGTGTGCTGCCGTGGAGCCCGCTCGCCCGCGGCCGGCTCACCCGCGACTGGGGCACGGTGACCGACCGCAGCGCCCACGACGACTTCGGCGGCCGGCTGTACCTGGAGAGCGACCGCGCGATCGTCGAGGCCGTCACCCGTATCGCCGCCGAGCGGGGCGTGCCGCGCGCCCGGGTGGCCCTCGCCTGGCTGCTGCACCAGGACACGGTGGCCGCTCCCATCGTCGGCGCGGCCAAGCCGCACCACGTGGAGGACGCGGTGGCCGCCGTCGGACTGGAACTGAGCGACAAGGAGATCGAGGAACTCCAGCAGCCCTACACCCCGCGTGCCGTCAGCGGCCACTGACGTTCACCGGGGCCCGCGCGGCGCGAATTGGCCACTCTTGACGTTTCGTCAATACGAACCCTTGACGAAACGTCAACAGTGATCCTGACGAAATGTCAAGAGAGAGCCTGTCGCGTGGAATCCCGAGAATCGCGGGTTCCCTTGTTCGGGTGTGTTCCGTTGTGCGAAAGTGTGCGCTGTCGGCGCGCAGGAACCTGCAAAAGAGCCTGTTCAGGGGAGGTTCGAGCTGCCTCACGACCTTTCCGTACCCAATGGTATGGACTAATTCCGCATGTGTGTCTGGAGGAATACGGCCGTGACCGAGGAAGGCCCGTCGGACGAAATGCTGAGCGCCGAACTGAAGAAGTGGACGGGCGTGTCGCCCGTACTGCATCCGGTCGGCGAACTCTTCGACCGGCACTGGTCGGCGGCCTTCGCCTATGCCCGGTTGTGCACCGACGGCCCGCGCGCGGCCGGCATGCTGACCACCGCCGCCTTCACCCGGCTCTTCGGCGCGTCCCTCCGGCAGGCCGGCCCGAGCGCGGCCTGGCGGCCCCATGTGCTGGTCGCCGTCCGCACCATCGCCGCCGAGTGGGACGCCGACGACCGCCGGGCACACCTCCACCCCGCCCTGCGCACCGGCACCGCCGGCGGCGAGCGGGCCGCGGCCCTGCTGCTGCCACCGCCCGGCCGGCGGCTGCTGTCCCGCGCCTTCCACCGGGTGCCCGAGACCTCCCGCGCCGTACTGTGGCACGTCGAGGTGGAGGCCGAGCCCCTGGCCGTGCCCGCCGCGCTCCTCGGCATGGACGAGGACGCCGTCCGCCTCGAACTCCGGCGGGCCCGCGAGCGGCTGCGCGACGAGTGCCTCCAGGCGCACCGCGAACTCGCGCCCGAGAACGAGTGCCGGCGCTATCTGCGCATGCTCGACGTGACCTACCGGCGCGGCGGCACCGACATCGACCCGGACCTGGGCGGGCACCTGGCCGGCTGCGCCCACTGCGGCCGCACCGCCGAGCAACTCGCCCGGTTCGGCGACGGCCTGGGCCGCGCGCTCGCCGAGGCCGTCCTCGGCTGGGGCGCCCTCGGCTATCTGGAGTCCCGGGCGGCCCGCGCCGAGGAGCCCGCCGCGCCGGCCCCGACGGGCGCCGCCGCAGCGGCCGACGGGACTGCCGTCACGCCCGGGGACGGAGAGGCCGGCGGCCCCGGAGAGGCCGGTGCACCCCGGGGCGGGGACGCCGGCGCACCGGCGGCGGGGGAGACCTTCGTGCCAGGCTCGCCGGGCGCGGGGACCGGGCGCCGCCGCCGGCCGCCTGGCCGGGGCGCGTCGCCCGCCCGCCGCCGAGCCGCCCCGTCCCCCCGCACCCCCGGGGGCACCGAGGCCGCCCCCCTCTCCCGGCGTTCCGCGCAGCGCGCCGCCCGGCGGGTGCGGCGCCGCCACCTCGCCCTGGCCGTCGTCACCGTCAGCGGCCTGGTCGTCCTGCCCCTGGTGCTGTGGTCGCTGCCGGGCTCCGGCGACGCCCCGGCTCCCGGCGCCGCCGGCCCGCCCTCCAGGGCGCCGGGCAAGGCGACGGCCTCAGCGGGGGCCGGCTGGGCCGGTACGCACGCCGGCGCCCAGGGCGCCCTGCGCGGCAGGCTCCACAACCTCACCTCCGGTCTGTGCGTCGGTGTCGTCGGCGAGAAGGCCGTCCGGGGCGCCGAGACCGAACTCACCGCCTGCTCCGCCATCGCGAGCCAGCAGTGGACGTACGACACGGACGGACTGCTGCGCAGCGCCGCCGCCCCCGGCCTGTGCCTGGACTCCCACCTCGGCTACTCGGTCCGTCTCGCCCCCTGCGCGGCCGCCGGCAGGGCCGGTGACCTGCGGTACGACCTCACCCTCCAGGGACTCCTGGTGCCGCGCCGGAGCCAGGAACTGGCCCTCACCCCGGCCGCCACCGACGGCTCCGGAGCCCTGGTGCTCAAGACCCGTGCCGCGGGGACCGCCCAGCGCTGGAGCGTCGACACCGCCCACGCGGACCTGCGCATGGAGAACGTCAACTGGGACGGCGACAGCACCCCGGTGCCCGCCAGCACCCCGGTGCCGGCCGGCCGCACACCTCGCGGTGTCTTCGCCGAACCGGTCACTCCCGCTCCGTCCGCGGCCGCCCCCGAGACCCCTGCGGCGCCGGCGTCGTCCGGCTCCGCACCCTCCCCGGCCGTCACCGGCGATCCGTGTACGCCGTACCCGGAGTACTGCGGCCGGGGCGGCGGACACGGCCGGGACGGTGGGCGCCCGCGCCGCTGAGTCAGGGGTGGTGCGGCGGCGGGGGCGGGATGGTCCCCAGGGCCGGGGCCGGTTCCGGCCACACCAGCAGCACCGGGCACGGGGCGTGGTCGACGGCGAACCGGACGGCCGGGCCGAGGCTCTTCGGCCCCAGCCGGGACCGGTCCCCGTCCCGGGCCAGTACCAGCAGTCCCGCCCCCGCCGCGGCGGCCACCACCTCCCGCTCGACCCGGCCCGACCGCTCCTCGCGGGCACAGGGCCGGCCCAGCCGCGCGGCCGCCGCGTCGAGCAGCGCCGACGCAGAGGTCCCGCCGAGCGCCTCCAGCCGGTCACCCGGGTCAGCCTCGCGGTGCCCGCGCCCGAGCAGTCCGGCGAAGGCCCCGTGCGCCACCGCGGGCACGTCCGGGCCGCTCACATGGAGCAGCACCACCTCGGCGTCGTCCGGCGCGTGGGCGCGCACGGCGTCCACGCACGCGGGCCAGGTGCCCTCCACCAGCCAGGCGATCACCCGCATCCCCTCGGTCTCCCTCCGCTCGCGCGCACCCTCAGAGAAGTTGCAGCGACCCCCACAGTGCCACCACCGCGACCAGGAGGGAGGACGGCACGGCGAGCACACCGAGCCGGGTGAACTCCCCGAGGTCCACGTCGTGCTCGTGCTGGTGCACGATCCGCCGCCACAGCAGCGTGGCCAGCGACCCGGCGTAGGTGAGGTTCGGGCCGATGTTCACGCCGAGCAGCACGGCGAGGACGGCGCCCGGCCCGGAGGGTGCCGCCAGCGGCAGCAGCACCAGCACCGCGGGCAGGTTGTTGATCAGGTTGGCCAGCAGGGCGGCCAGCGCGGCGATGCCGAGCAGCGCGGGCAGCCCTGTGCCGCCCGGCACCACATGTCCGAGGACGTCCGCGAGCCCGTTGTCGACCACCGCCCGCACCACGATGCCCAGCGCCAGGACGAACGCGAGGAAGGACGGGGCCGCCGCCCGCAGCACCGTCAGCGGCGTCGCCTTCCGCCGGGCCACTGCCCGCCCGGCCAGCACCAGCGCGCCTGCGGCCGCCACCCAGGCCGGTTCGACGCCGAACGCCGACGCCACCACGAACCCGGCCAGCGTGCAGCCCACGGTCACCACCGCGAACAGCGGCAGCCGCGGTGCCTCGCCGGTGTCCCGGTCCGCCGGGGCCGCCGCCGCGAGGTCCCGGGCGAAGAACCGCCGGAACACCAGGTACTCCACCCCGATCGCGGCCAGCCACGGCAGCGCCATCAGTGCCGCGAACCGGGTGAAGCTCAGCCCGCTCGCCGCGAACACCAGCAGGTTGGTCAGGTTGGACACCGGCAGCAGCAGCGACGCCGTGTTCGACAGGTGCGTGCAGGCGTAGACATGCGGCTTGGGCCGTACGCCGGTGCGCGCGGCCGTGGCGAAGACCACCGGCGTCAGCAGCACGATCGTCGCGTCCAGGCTGAGCACGGCGGTGATGACCGACGCCAGCGCGAACACCGCCGTCAGCAGCCGCACCGGACGGCCCGCGGCCCACCGCGCCGTCCACGCCCCGCACGCCTGGAACAGTCCCTCCACGTCACAGAAGTGGGCGAGCACCAGCACCGCCGCCAGGAACCCGACCACCGGCCCGAGCCGCTCCGCCTCGGCCCGGGCGTGGTCGAGCGAGATCACTCCGGTGGCGACGGCGATCCCGGCGGCGGGAACGGCCATGACCGCCTCCGGCCACCCGAAGGGCCGTACGACGGCCCAGGCCAGCACGGCGACCAGCAGAACGGCGGACAGGGCCTCGGCGAGCGGGGTGTTCAGGGCGGATCCTTCCAGAATCGATCACTGCGTGCCCGCCCATGAAAACAGACGACCTTGAACGGACTACGACGACCGGCTGCCCGCCGCGCCCAGGAACTCCGCCCAGCCGCCCACCGGGGACTGCCCGGGCGACAGTGTGCGCAGCTTGCGCAGCACCGCCGGGTCCTGCGCCTCCAGCCAGGCCACGAGCTGCTTGAAGGACACGAAGCGCACGTCGTCGTAGGCGGCCATCTTCCCGATGGCCTCCTCGACGGCGTCCATGTAGATGCCGCCGTTCCAGCGTTCGAAGTGGTTGCCGATGAAGAAGGGCGCGCGGTTGCTGTCGTAGGCCCGCCGGAAACCGGCCAGGTAGGTGTCGCGGGCCTGGGTGCGCCAGGCGTCGTACTGCGTGCGGTCGCCGAGCGGGCTGCCGCCGGACTGGTTGAACATCATGTTGTAGTCCATCGAGAGTACCTGGAAGGAGTGCCCGGCGAAGGGTATGGACTGCAGCGGGAAGTCCCAGATCCGGCCGCCCCGCACCTTGCCCGGCCAGACCTGGAGCCCGCCGGGGGAGCTGGCGTCGTACTTCCAGCCGAGCGCGGCGGCGGTCGGCAGCAGGTTCGCCTGGCCCTCCAGACACGGGGTACGGCCGCCGGTCAGCTCCTTGCGGTAGTCGAAGGGGAGCGGGTCGAGGTCGGTGAAGCCGGTGTTGGTCTTCCACTTCGTGACGAAGTCCACCGCCTGTTCTATCTCGCTGCGCCACTCGGCCGGGGACCAGTTGCGCACCCCGGTGGCGCCGCAGAAGTGCCCGTTGAAGTGGGTGCCGATCTCGTGGCCTTCCAGCCAGGCCGCGCGCACCTGCTGGAGCGTGGCGTGGATGTGCCGGTCGGCGAGGTAGCCGATGTCGGAGGCGCCGACCGGGTGCTGCGGGGGTAGAGGTGCTTCCGGGACTCGGGCAGGGTGTAGATGCCGCTGAGGAAGAACGTCATCGCGGCGCCGTGGTCGGCGGCCACCTTGCGGAACCGGGAGAAGAGTCTGTTGCTCAGCTCGCCCGCGCCGTCCCAGGAGAACACCACGAACTGCGGGGGCCGCAGACCCGCTGTCAGCCGGACCGGCTTCGGCTGGTGCGGCTGGGCGCCGGTGTCGGCGGTGGAGCCGTCTCCGATCGGCCGTACGGGCCGGGCCTGGGTGGTGCCCCTGCCGTCCGCCGGGTCCGCTCCGGCGGACCGGAGGCCGGTGCCGGAGGAACAGGCGGCCAGCGTCCCGAGGGCGCCCGCCGCCGCGCCCGCCGCCGCCCCCGCCGTGAGCATCCGCCTGCGTGAGATCCCGCTCATCTTCTCCCCGATTCCCTGGTCATGGCCCCTGCTGAGCCCGTTCGCCGTGCGGTCGACCGGGTTCGATGACCGAAGGCCGGGGAAAGATCGCGGCCGACGGCGCCTGTTGCCGTCCTGTGACAGTTGTGGCGCCGTCATGACGAACCCCGCTGCCTCGGGAGTGAGGGCAGCGGGGTCCGCGCGGAGGAAGCGCCGGCTCAGGGGCCGGTGCCGGGGCTGAGTACCGTCAGCCGGACGGACGAGGAGTTGCCGGAGACCGGCACCGGACCGCCCGGCCAGGCCGCCTTCAGCGGGTCCCGCTCGTCCGGCGGGGTGACCAGCAGCGCGGCCGGCGTGGCCTGCTTGGCCCCGCTGACCGCCGGGTTGGAGAAGGTCAGGCCGGTCCAGGCGCTCTGCCCGGGCCGGAGCGTGACGGTCTCCGGGGAGCCGGGTTCGCGCCGGGGGTCGGCACCGAGCTGCCCCCCGGAGCCGTTCACGAAGGCGGCGCCCGGATAGCCGCGCAGCGTGCAGGTGCGCCCGGACTTGTTCGTGAGCACCACGGGGAAGTTCTCCTGGCCGGCGCCGGGGTCGTTGCGGCCCACGGAGGCGCTCAGTCCGGAGGTGTGGCAGCGGGAACCGCCGGTGGTGGCCGCGGTGGCCGGCGTGGTCGGGGTCTTCGTCCTGCCGCCCGGGGAACGTGAGGAGCCCGTCGAGACCGTCGCCTGGGGGGCGGAGGCCGGGGCGGAGCCCGAGGCGGGGTTGGACGCGGGGCCGCTCTTGCCGTCCTGCGCGGGCGCGGCCGTACCGGAGGCCGTGACCGGCGGGCTGCCGTGGACGTCCGCGCCGTTGCCGCAGGCGGTCAGGAGGCCCAGCACGGCAACCGTGCCCACGAGCAGGGCCCCGTGCCGCGCGGACCGGGGGGTGTACACCATGTCGCTCAACACTCCTGGAAGGTCACGGCACGCGACCGGGACGCGTGCCTGTGGCGCCGGGTGCGCCGTCCACACCGTCCGATGCGCGGGGCGCCGGAAAAGTTCGGGACACGCGGGGTTGATTCCCCGCATCGACGCTCGGCAGCCCCCTTTCAGCCCATCCGAAGCGAACGGAGTACGCCGTCGACGGCATCGCCGTCACCCCGCCGGCGTATCTGCACGTACACCTGCGGGTGCGCGGCGCCGTCCGCCGGCACCAGCGCGGACTCGGTGACCGAGCCGCCGTCCGGGCAGCCGCTCCAGGACCGGACCAGTCCGTGCCAGTCGGCGTCCGTGAAGGTGCGGGCGCCCGTGTAGCGGCAGCCGGAGTGGGCGAGCCCCCTGACCCTGGCGGTGACGTCGCCGTGCGCGCTCATCCCGGCGAACACCCCGTTCACGGCCGCCTTCAGGTCGGGCCAGTGGGACAGGTCGTCGGCCACCACGAGGCCCGGTTCGTGCCCCGTCGCCAGACCGAGCGCGTGCGGGTCCCAGCCGGAGTCGCGCACCTCGCGGCCCCAGCCGGCCGGCACCTCCAGACTCATCCGCCCCTGGGCGTCCGCGACCCGCACCACGTCGCCCCCGGTGCCGCCCCGGTGCAGTACCGCGGTCATGGTGACCGCGGCGGCGGTGGCGGCGAGGGCCGCGGCGAGGCCCAGGGTCACGGTGCTGAGCCGGCCGCGCACCCGGTCCAGCCGCCGCGCGGGCCGCACCGGGCCCGCCGCCAGCCGGTCCAGCTCGTGCGCGAACGCCAGGGCGCCCGGCCAGCGGCGCGCCCGGTCCGGCTCCAGCGCGCGAAGTAGTGCCCGCTCCACGTCCTCGCCGAGCTCGGGCCGCAGCCGCCGGGGCGCCACCACCTTCCCCGGCTGTCCCGGCACGGTCCCGGTGAGCAGTTCGTAGCCGACCGCGCCCAGGCTGTAGACGTCCGCCCGCTCGTCGATGCCCTCGCCGGGCTCGGCCTGCTCCGGCGGCTGGTAACCGGCCGAACCGGCGGCCAGGGTCAGCACCGAGGCCTGCGCGAGGCTCTTGGCCAGGCCGAGGTCGGCCAGCAGGACCCGCCGGGTGCCGTCCGGAGCGGTGTGCAGCAGCACGTTGGTCGGCTTGATGTCGCGGTGCACGATACCGGCCTCGTGCAGGGCGGCGGCGCTGCGAGCGGCCTCGGCCGTCAGCGCGAGCGCGTCCCGCACCGGCAGCGGACCGCCCGCCAGCAGATCGGCGAGCGTGCCGCCGCCGGCGTACTCCATGACGAAGTACGGCCTGCCGTCCGGGAGTTCCCCGATGTCGTAGACCTGCACCACCCTGCTGGAACCGGCCCGGCGCAGCAGTCGCGCCTCGGACAGGAAGCGCTCCCTGATGTCGAGCCGGTGCGCCCAGTTCTCCGCGAGGACCTTGACGGCCACCGGCGCCTGGAGCTCGGGGTCGTGGGCCAGCCACACGGTGGCGAAGGCACCGGTGCCCAGCGGCCGTTCGAGGCGGTAGCGGCCGATCCGCTCCAGGGAGTGCATACGACTATCATGCCTGCCCTGAGATCGACTCGAAGGGGGGCCCATCCGTGCAGGACCAGGCACCGGTGGAAGACCTCGCCCGGCGTGCCGCCGCAGGCGACAGCACGGCCCTGGACCGGCTGCTGACCGAGATCCGGCCGGAGACCGTGCGCCGCTGCGCGCGCTTCCTGCCCTGCCGTGAGGACGCCGAGGAGGCCGCCCAGGACGTGCTGCTCCAGGTGGCCCGGCACATCTCCGGCTTCCAGGGCCGCAGCCGCTTCGGCACCTGGCTGTACACCGTCGTCGCCAACTGCTGCCGGCAGAAGTACCGCGAGCTGAAGCGCCGGGCCGCCGAGCAGCCCGTCGCCATCGAGCCCGCGCACGCCGTCGATCCGCGCACCACCAGCGTCATCGCCGGCTCACGGGTGGATCTGCTGGAGGCGCTGGACCGCCTGGAGCGGGAACACCCGCATCTGGTGGCCCCGCTGGTGTACCGGGACATCTGCCAGCTGGACTACGCCGAGGCCGCCGAGCGCGCCGGCATCCCCCTCGGCACGCTCAAGTCCCGCCTGCACGAGGCCCGCAAGCAGGTACGGCCCTGGCTGGCGGCCTCCTGAGACCGGTCGGTCCCCGTCGGCCGGGCTCGCCGCACCGTCCTACCCGCCCGGCGCGTCCTCTTCGTACACCGGCAGCTCGGCCCAGATCGTCTTGCCCTCCGGGGTGTGTCTGCTGCCCCAGCGCTGGGTGAGCTGGGCGACCAGCAGCAGACCTCGGCCGCCCTCGTCGAAGATCTTGGCCCGGCGCAGGTGCGGGGCGGTGTGGCTGGTGTCCGAGACCTCGCAGATCAGCGTGGCCGCGTCGTGGATCAGCCGGAGACGGATCGGGTGCGAGCCGTACCGGATGGCGTTGGTGACCAGCTCGCTGACCACCAGCTCCGTGGTGAACGACGCCTCGCTCAGCGACCAGGTGTCCAGCTGCTCCACGACCTGCTTGCGGATCGGCGCGACCAGCGCCGGGTCGGCGGGGACCTCCCAGGTGGCCACCTGGGAGGCGGGCAGCCCCTGGGTGCGGGCGATGAGCAGTGCCACGTCGTCGGCGGCGCCGCCGGAGGGGAGCAGGGCGCGCAGGACGCGGTCGCAGGTCGTGTCCAGCGAGTCCGTGTGCTGCGCGAGCGCCCGGTACAGCAGCTCGCGGCTGGCGTCCCCGTCCCGCTCCCGGGACAGCACCAGGCCGTCGGTGTACAGGGCGAGGATCGTCCCTTCGGGCAGTTCCACCTCGGCGGACTCGAACGGCAGCCCGCCGAGGCCCAGCGGCGGACCGGCGGGCAGGTCGAGCAGGCGCGGCCGGCCGCCCGGGCGCACCAGCACGGGCGCCGGATGTCCAGCCCGGGCCATCGTGCAGCGGCGGGACACCGGGTCGTAGACGGCGTACAGGCAGGTCGCGCCGACCTCGCCGGGGCTGCCCTCGCCACCGGACTCGTCCGACAGCCGCAGCACCAGATCGTCCAGGTGGGTCAGCAGCTCGTCCGGAGCCAGGTCGATGTCCGCCAGGGTGCGCACGGCGGTGCGCAGCCGGCCCATGGTGGCGGACGCCTGGATGCCGTGCCCGACCACGTCCCCGACGACCATCGCCACCCGCATCCCGGACAGCGGGATCACGTCGAACCAGTCCCCGCCGACGCCGGCGCGCGCGGCCGGCAGATAGCGGGAGGACGCCTCCAGCGCTGCCGTACGCGGCAGCGAGCGGGGCAACAGACTGCGCTGGAGCGCCAGTGCCGTCTCCCGCTCCCTCGAGTAGCGGCGGGCGTTGTCGATGCAGACGGCGGCCCGGGCGGTGATCTCCTCGGCCAGCAGCACGTCGTCCGCGGTGAACGCGTCCGGGCGCCGGTGCCGGGTGAGCACCGCGACCCCGAGGGTCAGCCCGCGCGCCTGGATCGGCACCGACATCGCGGAGTGGACGCCGAAGTCCCGTACCTGTTCGCCGCGTCTGCCGTGCCAGGTCAGCCACTGGTCCATGTCGCCGGTCGCCAGCGAGGTGGCGATGGTGCGGCCCGCGGTCACCGAGTCGGCCTGCGGGGAGAACTCCGGGTACTCCTCCGTCTGCCCGGGGCCGATCACCGCCTCCGGTGCGCCGTCGAGCACCGACCGGTGGGCGGCGCGGCGCAGCCGCACCGGCGCGATGACGCGGGACGGAGGCTCACCGCCGAACTCCTGGGGGTCGAACAGGTCGATGGTGACGAAGTCGGCGAGCGCGGGCACGCACACGTCCGCCAGCTCCTGTGCGGTACGGGTGACGTCGAGGGTGCTCCCGATGCGCACGCTGGCCTCGTTGACCAGTTGGAGCCGCTGCCGGGCCCGCTGGCCGTCGGTGACGTCGTGCGCGGCCATGCACACGCCCCGCACCCGGCCCGTGGCGTCCCGGACCGGTGCCATGCGGGCGAGCCAGGCGTGGGCCCGGCCCTCCTCGCAGGCGCGCAGGTGCGTATGCACGTCCAGCGGCCGGCCCGAGGTGAGCACCCGCAGCAGGCCCTGTTCCAGTTCCTCGCTCTGCGTCCTGCCACCGATCTCCGCGAGCCGGAGCCCCCGCAGCCGTTCCTCCGGCAGTCCGACGACGGCGGCCATCGCCTCGTTCATCCGGCGCAGCCGCAGCCGGTCGTCGTAGACGGCGATGGCGCAGGGCGACTGGACCAGGCCCGCCTCGGCGAGCGGATCCCGGGCGGCGGACGGTTCCGCGCCGTCGAGCGGGGTGACCACGAGCCAGTCGCCCGGCTGTCCGTCGCGCGGCGGGCGGCGGTGGGCGAGCAGCCACACCGAGAGGGTACGGCCGTCCCGGTGGCGCAGTCCGACGGTTCCCTCCCAGCGGGAGCCCGTCGGTGCGGCCGGGATGCCGGCGCCGGCCAGCAGGCCGGCGGCGGGGCGGCCCAGGACGACCTCGGCCGGGTGGCCGAGCAGGCGGCGGGCACCCTCGTTCCACTCGGTCAGCGTGCCGTCGGCGCCGATGACGGCCCGGGCCGTCGCCCCATCGTCGAACGGATAGACCCGGCTCATCGTCGCCGCTCCCAAGCGCGCACTCACAGTGATCGGGTGACACCACCCGCGCTCCAGGGTAGTGCTTCCGGCCCTCGCGTGAACGCCGTCCCGGGCCACACGGCCGACCCGTCGGGCGTGCTCAGGTCCCCGGTCAGGGCGATCCCGGGGCCGGCGCCGGCCCGGGGGCGCCCGTGTCCTGACGGACCCCTGACGAGCATGTGTGGCAACACGTCAGAATCTGTTTCTTCACGATCGGTTGCGAGTACTTCTGGTTCCCGCTGAGGCGAGGTGACCGGAGCGGCGGCGGCGCGGTCAGGCGGCGTCGTGGAAGACCAGCCCCAGGGTGCGCCGCCGCCCGGACCGTACGGTGCTCACCCCGTGCCGCATGGCCCCGGCCGACCAGCCGCGGCGCGTGCGCACGGGGCGGTCCCGGGTGGTGAACACCAGGCCGTGCCCCTGCCGCAGCACGCTCGCCGTGCCCCGGGACTGGGCACGCGGGCGCTGTTCCACCATGAGAAACTCGCCGCCGGTGTAGTCGCTGCCGTACGCGTCCAGCGCGATCACCACCTGGAGCGGGAAGACCAGCTCGCCGAACACGTCCCGGTGCAGGGCGTTCCAGTCGCCCGGCCCGTAGCTGAGCAGGATCTGCGCCGACCGGTCCTGTCCGGCCGCGTGGCAGCGCGCCAGCCACTCGTCGAGCGAGTCGGGCCAGGGTGCCGGGCGGCCGAGCCGGGCCGCCCAGTCCCGGGCCACCGGCAGCAGGCGGGGGTAGAGCGCGGCCCGCAGCGCGGCGACCCCGGCGGGCAGGTCGTGGCGGAAGTAGCGGTACTCACCCGAGCCGAACCGGTGCCGGCCCAGGTCGACCGTGGTGCGGAACAGCTCAGGCCGCTCGTACAGGGCGGCCAGGTCCGCGCACTCGGAGGGCGTCAGCAGTGCCCCGGTGGGCGCGCTGCCGTGCTCGTCCAGCTCGGCCGCGAGCGCGGGCCAGTCGGTGCCGGCCGCCCGGCGGCGGATCTCGGCCGGGGTGGGCGTCATCGATCCTCCTCTCACAGCAGGGTGGGCTGCAGGGCGCCCTCGTGGGTGAGCAGCCACTGCTTGTGCTCGACCCCTCCCGCGTAGCCGCGCAGCGAGCCGTCCGCGCCGATCACCCGGTGACACGGGCGGAGCAGCAGCAGCGGATTGGCGCCGAGGGCCCGGCCCACCGAGCGGATCTCCGCGCGGGGCACGCCGAGCCGGGCGGCCAGCTCTCCGTACGTGGTCGTCGTGCCGTGGGGGACGTCCTCCAGGGCCTGCCACACCGCCCGCTGGAACGGGCTGCCGGCGGGGGACAGCGTCAGGTCGAACCGGGTGCGGCGGCCCGTGAAGTACGCGGCCAGCTGCCGGTGCGCCTCGGCGAACGGGCGGTCGTCGCGGTCCTCGGCACGGACCGCGGGCGCGCCGCCCTGCCCGGGCAGGGACAGCGAGGTGAGGGTGAGAGCGCCGGCCGGGGACACGGACCCGGTCAGCAGCAGGTCGCCCAGCGGGCTCGCGTGGACGGTGTGGATCGTACGGACGGTGCGGACGGTGTGCGTCGCCATCGGTCCTCCTCGGCTTGTTCCGTGCTGTCGAGTCTGGTGCGCCGCGCGTCGCGTCACCGGCGGGAATCGGACATGGCCTTCACCGCCCGCCGGTACCGTGCCGGGTGCCGTCCGACCTGCTCATATTTACGGGTGAGTACCCGCGCGGTACCGTGAGGGACATGCCAGCTCTGAATGTGGAGTTCAGCGAACGGGAACTAGAGGACCTGCGGCAGATCGCCAAGGAGCGGGGTACGTCGATGAAGGCCCTCGTGCGCGAGGCCGCCGCCGCCGACATCGCCCGGCACCGGGCGCTGCAGGAGGGCGCCGAGGCCTTCCGCCGCTTCTTCGCCGGCCACGCCGAGGAGTTCGCGGCGGCCTTCCCCGACGACGAGCGCCCCGCCAAGGGCGAGGCCGCCTGAGCCATGCCCCCCTCCGTCATCCACATCGACGTCCCGTGGCTGCTCCAGCGGCACGAGGAGGTCCTGCCCGACCAGCCCGCCGTGGACGACTTCTCCGCTCTGGTCGCCGCCGTGGCCCGGCACCGGGTGGACCCGCCCCGGCTCGGCGTCGACTCCGACGCGGCCTGGCGCGCCGCCGCGCTGCTGCACACCCTCGCCGTGCTCAAGCCGCTGCCCGCGGCCAACGCCCGGTTCGCCTGCGCGACCGCGGTGGCCTACATGTTCGTCAGCGGCGCCGGCATCGACCCGCCCTACGGCGCCCTCGTCGACCTGGCCCGCGACCTGATCTCCGGCAAGGCCGACGTGTACGGCGCGGCCGACCGGCTCCGCTCCTGGCAGATCTGACCCGCCGGAGCCGGACGGTTCTCGCAAACCCGTCGATGTCCTGCGGGCGCCTTGTTGCTGGTGCGGCAGTTGTGCAAGGGTTCCAGCGCGGTTGCATTCCCCGATCTCCCGCACGCACGGGAGCGGGAGAGACACGCACCGACGCACCACGCGCCTAAGGAATCCGCTCAGTGCACACCCCCCACCCCCCTCGTCCGCCCTACCCGCCGTCCGGCGCCGAACCCGCGGAACCGGACGAACTCCTCGCCGGCCCGCTGCGGGCCGGCTCCGACGCGGAGGCGTCCCGGTCCTCCGCCCTCCTGATGGCCCGGCACTGGCAGCCCGCCCAGGAGTACGCGGTCATCTGCCTGGCCGCCTCCGGGCCCCTCGCCCACATGGTCACCGCCACCGCCTTCCACCAGGTCCTCGGCCGGCTGGCGCTCGGGGAACCGGCCGACGCGCTGCGCCCGCGTCTGCTGGTGACCGTCCGGGACACGGTCGTGAACTGGTCCGGCACGGACCGGATCGCCGCCGTACTGCCCGGACTCGGCAAGCCCGCCGGGGGCCGCGGTATGCGCGCCGCGCACCCGCCGATACCGGAGAACCGCACCCTGTCCGACCGCTCGTTCCACAGCCTTTCCCGCCTGGAACAGGCGCTGTTGTGGCACGCCGAGGTCGAGGCGGAACCGCTGGACGTGCCCGCCGGGCTGCTCGGCGTGGACATCGAGGCCGCGCGGGCGGCGCTGGAACAGGCTCGGGAGAAGTTCCGCGAGGGCCTGGTACGCGCCCATCGGGAACTCGCGCCCGGCAAGGAGTGCCGTTACTACAACCGTCTGCTCGACGTCCCGATCCGCCGGGGCGGCGCACTGCTGCCCGATGTCCAGGAGCATCTGTCCGGCTGTGCCTACTGCCGGCACGCCGCCGAGCAACTCGGCCACGCCGAGGCGGCCTTGGGCGTGCTGCTGGCCGAGGCCGTGCTCGGCTGGGGCGCCCGCCGCTACCTCGACTCGCGCCCCGGCCGCCGTCCGGACCCCGCCCGCGCCCGCGGCGGCTCCCGCCGCTCCGGGGGCCGCAGGCGCGGCGGCGGTCCGGGCTTCCTGGGCCGGACGAGCGCGGCCGGCGGACGGCGCCGGGCCGACGAGGACGGCTCCGCAGCCGGCCGGGCCCTCACCGGGGAGTCCGCGCGCCGCGCACCCGGCGCGGCACGCTCGTCCCGGACCCTGCTGACCGGCGTCTGCGTGGCGGCGGCCGGTCTGCTCGCCGTCGTGATCGCGGTCAGCGTGTGGCCGGACGGCGACGCGAGCACCGGCCCGGTCGCCACCGCCGGTGCCGCGCCCGGCGCCTCGGCCTCGCCGGGGACCGCCACCGCGCCGCTGCCCGGCACCGGCCGGCCGGGACCGCTGCGCAACGCCGCCGCCGGTCTGTGCCTGGACCTCGAGGGCACGCCCCGCGCCGGGGCGAGCGCCGTCCTCGCCGCGTGCTCCGGCGCGCTCACGCAGCGGTGGACGTACGACTCCGGCGGCCAACTGCGCAACGCGGCCGGAGCCGGCCTGTGCCTCGACTCGCACGCCGACGCCGGCGTGGTGCAGCTGGGCGACTGCGCCGACGCAGCGTCGAAGCGCGGCGACGACGTGCGCTACGACCTCACCGCTCAGGGCGAGTTGCTGCCCCGGTGGGACCGGACCCTGGCCCTCGCCGCCGGCGACGGGGCCGGCTCCGACCTCGTGGTCAAGGTCCGGGACGGCTCCGCCGGCCAGCGATGGACGACCGGCACGCCGACGGCGAGCCCGGGCTCGCTCTCGATCGCCGGCCCGGGCGGGCGATCGGCCCGGCCCGCGTAGCGCCCCCGGCAGCTCGCCGCGGGGCGCGGGGCAGGTCGCCGACGGCGCCCCGGTCGTGGTCGCTCGCGTGGTTGCCGCCCCCGCCCCGCCCGGGGGGCCGGGGCGACGTCGGCCGGGTCGGGTCAGGCGGGGGACTCGGCCAGGGCAGCCGGGGTCACCGTGGCGGGGGTCGCGTGGCCCGACAGGGCGAGTGTGAGGTCCAACTCCGCCAGCAGACAGCGGATGACGTGTTCCACGCCGGCCCGGCCGTCCAGGCCGAGCCCGTAGACGTACGGCCGGCCCAGCAGGACCGCCCGCGCGCCGAGGGCGAGGGCCTTGAAGACGTCGTCACCGGTGCGCACCCCGCTGTCGAACAGCACCGTCAGCCGGTCGCCGACCGCGTCCGCGACCCCGGGCAGCGCGTCGGCCGCCGCGACCGACCCGGCCACCTGCCGGCCCCCGTGGTTGGAGACCACCACGCCGTCCACCCCGGCGTCCGCGGCCAGCCGGGCGTCGTCCGGGTGCAGCACGCCCTTGAGGACGATCGGCCCGTCCCAGTGCTCACGCAGGAAGGCCAGGTCCGGCCAGGTGTGGCTCGCGTCCCCGAACAGGCCGAGGAAGTGCAGTACCGCCGCGTTCGGGTCCTCGTGCACCGGCTTGGCGAGGCCGGCCAGGAAGGCCGGGTCGGTGAAGTAGTTGGCGGTGCCCACGCCGTGCAGGAACGGCAGGTACGCCTGGTCCAGGTCGCGCGGCCGCCACGCCAGCAGCGGGGTGTCCAGGGTGACCACCAGCACCGAGAAACCGGCCGCCTTCGCCCGGCCGAGGAAACTCCGGGTCACCTCGCGGTCCTTGCCCCAGTACAGCTGGAACCACCGCTCGGCGTCCCCCATCGCCTCCGCCACCCGCTCCAGCGGGGTGCTCGACGCCGACGACAGGATGAACGGCACGCCGTGGGCGGCGGCGGCCCGGGCGGCGGCGGACTCGGCGTCCGGATGCATGATCGACAGGACACCCACGGGCGCCAGGGCGAGCGGTGCCGGCAGGGTCCGCCCCAGCACCTCGGTCGTGAGGTCGCGCTCGTTCACGTCCCGCAGCATCCGCGGCACGATCCGGCGCCGGGCGAGCGCCGCCCGGTTGGCGCGGGCCGTGCCGCCGTCCCCCGCGCTGCCCGCCACGTACCCCACGGGTCCCGGGCCGAGCCGGTGTTCGGCCAGCTCCTCCAGCCGGGTCAGGTCGGTGGGGAGCCGGGGCACGGTCCCGGTCATCCCGTTCAGGTAGATCTCGTACTGGAAGTCCGCCCAGTGCTTGGCCATTCCGTCCCTCCCGCGGTCACCGGTCACCTGCCCGCCCGACGATACCGACCGGTAAGTCGGAGGGGCCGGTGCCGGGACCGGATCAGCCGGCGTCCGCCGCCGGCAGGGACTCCGGCGCGCCGGCGACGGCGCCCTGGCCGGTGATCGGCGGTACCGGGACCTCGGCCGTCGGGACCAGCCGGGCGCCCTGCGGGCCGTAGGCGGCACGCGGTTCGGGGAACAGCCACAGCAGGGCCAGGAAGAGGACCGCGGCCACGGCCAGGGAGAGCGGCAGGCTGATGTCGACGCCGTGCGCCAGGTCACCCAGCGGGCCCACGAACTGGCCCGGGATGTCGGTGAACAGCACGCCGACCAGCGCGGCCACCCACCAGGCGGTCATGCCGCGCCAGTTCCAGCCGTGCGTGAACCAGTAACGTCCGCCGCGCTGACGGCGGTTGAAGACCTGCAGGGCGTCCGGGTCGTACCAGCCGCGCCGGGTGAAGAAGCCCAGCGTCATCACGACCATCCATGGCGTGGTGCAGGTGACGATCATCGTGGCGAAGGTGGAGATCGACTGCACCAGGTCCAGGCCGAACCGGCCGACGAAGATGAACGCGATCGACAGCACGCCCACCAGCAGGGTCGCCCGGACCCGCGACAGTCTCGGGAACACCGACGAGAAGTCCAGGCCGGTGCCGTACAGCGAGGTCGTGCCCGTAGACAGGCCGCCGATCAGCGCCAGCAGGCACACCGGCAGGAAGAACCAGCCCGGCGAGACGGCCAGCAGCCCGCCCACGAAGTCCGGGGCCGCGGGGTCGAGGTACTTCGGTGCCTTCGTCGCCACGATGCTGGCCGTCGCCAGGCCGAACACGAACGGCAGCAGCGTCGCGAGCTGGGACAGGAACGCGGCCCCGACCACCCGGCGGCGCGGAGTGGACGCCGGGATGTAGCGCGACCAGTCGCCGAGGAACGCGCCGAACGACACCGGGTTGGACAGCACGATGAGTGCGGAGCCGATGAACGACGGCCAGAACATCGACCGCGTGACCGCGTCCGCCGAGTCCGTGAACACACCGGCGTACGACGGGTCGAAGTCACCCGCGAAGGCGATCACGCCGAGCAGGAACAGCGCGCTCGCCGAGATCACCGCGATCTTGTTGACGAACAGCATGAACCGGAAGCCGTACACGCACACCGCGAGCACCAGACCGGCGAACAGCGCGTACGCGACGACGTACGACAGGTTGTCGCGCTCCAGGCCGAACAGCCGGTGCGCGCCGCCGACCAGTGCGTCGCCCGAACTCCACACCGACAGCGAGAAGAACGCGACCGCCGTCAGCAGCGACAGGAACGAGCCCACCACGCGGCCGTGGACGCCCAGGTGCGCGGAGGACGAGACGGCGTTGTTGGTGCCGTTGACAGGGCCGAACACGGCCATCGGGCACAGGATCAGCGCGCCCGCGACGACACCGAGCACGGTGGCCGCAAGGCCCTGTCGGAAGGAGAGCCCGAAGAGGATGGGGAAGGCGCCGAGCACACAGGTCGAGAAGGTGTTGGCGCCGCCGAAGGCGAGCCGGAACAGGTCCAGCGCGGTCGCGGTGCGGTCCGCGTCCGGAATGCGTTCCACGCCGTGCGCCTCCACCTCCGTGAGGGCCGACGCGGCGGGCGGGACGGGTGGTTCGGGCAGCGGGGTCATGGGCGCTCCAGCGGGGACGGGGGCGAGGTGTGGCGACGGTACGGCCGTCGCCGCCCATGATCCAGACGACGGTTCATCCAACTTTCGCGCCGCCGATGGATGATCCGTCCACCCGTCGGGCGGGAACGTGCTCCGCCCGCATGGCGGAGGCACCCACTCCTGGTGATCACTTCATGAACACAAGGAGTCATGAAGCGACTTATGGAGGGCGGAGCCGGAATGTTTCAGGACGATTAACGAAGCGCTGATTTTCAGCCATCTGACCGCTCACAGCACGGGGGAACGGCTCTGTTCCGGGGTCACAGCGTTCGATTTCCGTGACTTCACGCCACTGATTCAACACGAAAGGTTACTGAAAGCCATGGGTTCGATGTGAGTTTCGGCGGTGGACTCGGCAGAGTGGCGCTCGCCGCTCCGGCACCCGACCGGACCGGAGCCGGCACCTCGTCTCTCGAGCGGAAGGATGCACACAATGCGGAACACCGCGCGCTGGGCAGCGGCCCTCGGCCTCACGGCCGCCGCCGTCTGCGGACCCCTGACCGGGGCCGCCGTCGCTGCACCGGGCGCCGCCCCGTCGTCGCTCTACGCCCCCTCGGCGCTGGTCCTCACCACCGGCCACGGCAACGACGCGGCCACGGCCACCCCGGAGCGCGCCGTCACACTGAACTGCGCCCCCTCGGCCTCCGGCACCCACCCCGCCGCCGCCGAGGCCTGCGCCGAACTGCGCGGCGTCAACGGCGATCTCGAATCGCTGAAGGCGGCGGACGGTGTGATGTGCACCAAGCTCTACGCCCCCGTGGTCGTCACGGTCCAGGGCGTCTGGCAGGGCAAGCGCGTCTCCTACGAGCGCACCTTCGGCAACGCGTGCATGAGGGACGCCGTCGGCGGCAGCCTCTTCGCGTTCTGAGACCGGGATCGCAGGGGTCTTCGCGACACCGGATCAGGCTCGCAACTGGGGAGTGCGGCCCCTGGCGCGGGGATCCTGCGATCTCGCACCGGGGCAGGCGGGCGGAGTGGGGCCGCCCGCCGGTCCCGAGCACACAGCCGCTCCCCGGACAGGCCCGTGGGGGGCCTTCCGGGGAGCGGCGAAAAACAACTGGTTTAGACCTCGTCTTCAGGCGCGGCGCCGATGGCTCGTGTCGCACCACGGGTAGCGGCGACTGCGCCGACAGGTACACAGAGCGACGCGGAACCGGTCCGAGGAGACCGTGGTCCCGTCCTCCAGTTCGATCTCCACGGGCCCTTCCATCAGGAGGGGCCCTTGCCGTCGCATGGTGACGTGACGGGCCTGCCGGGCCGGGGCGCGCGGCCCGGAGCCGGCGGTTTCGTCCGCGCCCTGCGCCGGGTCCTCCCGTACGGGCGTCGCCGGGTCGTCCGGCACGGTGTCGGCAGGGTCGTCCGGCACGGTGTCGGCAGGGTCGTGCTGCACGGTGTCAGCAGGGTCGTTCGGCACGGATGACCACCAGCTCCTCCCTGTCCTCGGCCGGCGCGAGCAGCCCGCGCCGGCGCAGCCAGTCCTCCCGGGAGCGCAGCACCGGGCCGAAGGTGATCCATCGGCGCCGGACCACCGCGGCCTTCAGTCCCGACGCCCGCAGCAGCTCCAGGGTGCGGTCGGGACCGCTCAGTGCCGAGTGCACGATCAGCAGGATCCCTCCGGGCCGCAGCAGCGCCGGCGCGTCCCGGCAGATGCGGTCCAGCAGCAGCCGCCCGTCGTGCCCCGCGTCCCAGGCCCGGGACCGGCCGCGCGGTCCGCGCCCGGTGTCGGGCGCGGGCACGTATGGCGGGTTGGCCAGGATGAGGTCGTACGTGCGGTCACGGACCGGGGTGAAGAGATTGCCGCGGTGGATGTGCACCGGCAGCCGGGTCAGCCACGCGTTCAGCCGGGCCGTCCACACCGCCCGCCGGGAGACGTCCACCGCGGTCACCCGAGCGCCTCGCCGGGCCGCCTCCAGGGCCAGCGCCCCGCTGCCGGTGCCGACGTCGAGGACGCGCGCGCCGGGCGGCGGACCCTCCTCGCGGAGGGCCTCGGCCAGCAGTTCCGTGTCGTCCTGCGGGGCGTACACGCCCGGAAGCACCATAGCGATCACACCGCGCGGGTACCCCGGGATTCAGGATGTATGAGACAGCTCCTGTGCCAGCGGTGTCCGCAGTGCCGACCGTCCCGCGCGCCAGTCGTCGAGCAGCCGCCCGGCCAGCCGGCCCTCCAGGTACTCGGTCGCGTCGATCCCGAAGGCGATGTCCGGAGCCAGCTCCGGCTCCTCGGCGAGCAGTCCGCCGATCACCTCGTGCCGGACGACCTGTTCGTGCACCGCGTCGGCCTCGACGTGCTCGTCGTAGAAGAACTCCGCGGCCGGGCCGGCGCCCGTGCGGCGCATCGCCTCGGCCAGGCGGCGGGAGCCGGGCGAGGAGGTGATCTCCACCTCGGCGAAGTGGCCCACCAGCGCGCCGCGCAGCTCCCGGTGCAGGCCGAACAGGGACATCAGGTTGACCACCGCGAGCATCTCGGCCGGGGCCGCGTCCAGGTGGCGGCCGTAGGCGGTGTCCAGGCCCAGGTCCGTCATCAGGTCGGCGAACAGGCGCGCGTGCACCCGCTCGGCCCGGCCGCCGCCGAACTCGTCGTACTCCACGGCGGCCATCGCCGCCTTCGCCCGGCCCCACAGCCGGGGCAGCACCCAGGCGTGCGGGTCGGCCTCCTTCAGGTGGTACAGCGAGCGCAGCGCCGCGTACTCCCGCAGCTGCCACAGCTCGCCCTCGGAGCACAGGAAATGGGAGACCCCCGTGCCCTCGGCCGGCTCGACGAGAAGGGCGGCGAGCGCCTCGTCCAGGCTGTCGTGGGCCGGGCTGTCGGCGCGCAGCGCCGAGAGGAAGCGGTGCTCCAGGCCGGCCCGGACGCGCAACAGGTCCGGGTCCCACTCGGTGTCCGCCGGCACCCCGGCGAAGCCGCGGTAGTGCAGTTCGTAGCACAGGTACAGGGCGAGCTGGAGATCGTCGCCGTAAGGGTCGGCGGCCCCGGCCTCCGTGGGGCGGGGGAGCGGGCCCGTGCCGCGCAGGTAGGCGGTGACGGCGGCGGAGAGAGGCCCGCGGGGCGTGGGCAGCTGAGGTCCTCGCAGGTGGTCGGTCATGGGGCTCGGGTACCCGGCCCGAGGGAAAGAATCTCCGCGCACGCGCGCGCTGGATCACGCGGATCCCGTGCCGACCGGCCACCGGGGCACCGGGTCACCGGGTGCACCGCGCCGACCCGGCACCGGGTCACCGGGTGCACCGCGTCGGTCGCGCCGTGGCGGTGAACCGGGGCGGAGCGGGCCGGGTGTCCGCGGCGGAGCGTTCCGCGGGCGGGCTGCCCGGCCGGCCTCAGTCGCCCTCCGCCTGATCCTGCGCGCCTCAGTCGCCCTCCGCCTGATCCTGCGCGCCTCAGTCGCCCTCCGCCTGTTCCTGCGCGCCGGTGTTCGGGGTGATGGCGTCGCCGGCCTCGCCCGAGGCCGTCTTGTCCTCGTCGCGCTTCTCGGCCTCCTCGACCTCCCGGAGCACCTCCTCCAGGGCCGTCTCCGGCTGGTCCTCGTGCTCGTTGCCGCCCGGCATGACGTCTCCTTCCGCCGTCGTGGTGATCTCCTGTGCGGGTTACCCGCCGGCGCGTTCTCAAGCGTTGTGCCGGGACGGCCGAGGGGCCGCCGTCCGCGGGGGGACGGCGGCCCCTCGGCCCGGGCGCGGCGAGCTGCAAGACGATCTCCATGCCGGGCGGTCTGCATGGTCGTCTACATGTGGACGACGGGCGTGGCGCCCGCGTCCTGCCGGGGCACCCCACGGCGGTAGCAGAGGAAGGCGATCACCGCGCCCGCGCCGAAGAGGACCGCCGACCACCGGAAGGCGGTGGTGTAGCTCTCGACGGTGGCCTGCGCCTGCACCAGCTTGGCGGTGGCGTTCCGGCCGGAGAGGTAGTCGGTGGCGGCGCTCGCCGCGAGGGTGTTCAGCAGGGCCGTGCCGATCGAGCCGCCGACCTGCTGCATGGCGTTGACGGTCGCCGAGGCCACACCCGCGTCCTCGGCCGCGACCCCGCCCGTGGCCAGCTGCATGGCCGGCGGCATGACCAGGCCGAGACCCACACCGATCACGATCAGCTGCGGCAGCACCGCGCCCAGGTAGTGCGAGCCGAGGCCGATGCCGGTCAGCCAGGCCATGCCGGCCGTGGCGATCGCGAAGCCCAGCGGGATGACGGTCTTCGGGCCGAGCCTCGGCAGCAGCATCGTGGTGCCGGCCTGGGCGGTCACCATCAGCGCGCCGACCATCGGCAGGAAGGCCACGCCGGTCTTCGTGGGGCTGAAGCCGAGGTTGAGCTGGAGGTAGTAGGTCAGGAAGAGGAACACGCCGAACATGCCGGCACCGGTGATGAGCACCGCGAGGAAGGAGGCCGCCCGGTCACGGTCGAGCAGGATGCGCAGCGGCAGCAGCGGGTGCGCCGTCCGGGTCTGCCACCAGGCGAAGGCCGCCAGCAGGACACCGCCCGCGATGAGGAAGCCCCAGGTCAGCGGCGAGTCCCAGTCATGGGTCTCGGCGTTGGAGAAGCCGTAGACCAGGGCGAACAGACCGGAGGCGACCAGGACCGTCCCCGGTACGTCGAGCCTGGCGTTCGCCGCGTCGCGGTGGTTGCCCAGCAGCACCCAGCCGCCCGCGAAGGCGATGACGGCGATGGCGACGTTGACGTACAGCGTCCAGCGCCAGTCCAGCGCGTCGGTCAGCACACCGCCGAGCAGCAGGCCGACCGCGCCGCCGGCACCGGCGATCGCGCCGTAGACGCTGAACGCGCGCGCCCGTTCCCGGGCGTCGGTGAACGTGGTGTTGAGCAGCGACAGTGCGGCGGGGGCGAGCAGCGCGCCGAAGGCGCCCTGGAGGGCGCGGGCGGCGACCAGCATGGTGAAGCCGTTCGCGGCACCGCCGAGCGCGGAGGCCGCCGCGAAACCGACGACGCCCACGAGGAAGGCGGGCTTGCGGCCGAACAGGTCGGCTATCCGGCCGCCGAGCAGCAGCAGGGAGGCGAAGGCCAGGGCGTAGGCGGTGACGATCCACTGCCGGTTGCCGTCGGAGAAGCCGAGGTCGGTCTGGGCGGACGGCAGTGCGATGTTAACGATGGTGGCGTCGAGAACCACCATCAGCTGGGCGATGGCGATGACCGCGAGGATCCCCCACCGCCTGGGCGAGGCCGCGCCTTCCTGCGTCGCCGCGGTTCCCGCGCCGGAGGCGGCGGCCAGGGTCTTCTCGGACATGGGGGCCACTCCAGGGAAGTCGTCAGGGTGCGGAAAGGGAAACAGCTCGTAAACGAAACTGTTTCGTACACGTCGAGCCTACGACGATACGAGCGAAACGGCAACGTTTCTTTATCTTGGGTGCCGCCGCTCACGTGCCGGGCCCCGCCGCCCGGGTCCCGCCGTGCGCGGAGTTTCAGTGTGTGGCGCCCTGGATACACCGCGAGGATTCGGCCCCGGAGTTCGCGAGCCCGTGCACGCCGTCGCAGTGAGGTCGTCACCATGTCCCATGCCCCCTCCCCGCCAGGACCGCCGGACGGCACCCGGACGGCGCCGGCCACGGCCGAGGAGCGTTGCGTCGCCCCGCTCACCGGTCGCGGCCGGACCGGTCGGGGCGGTACCGCCCTGGTGACGGGTGCCTCCTCCGGCATCGGTGCGGCCGTGGCCCGCCGGCTGGCCGCCGAGGGCGGCTGGCGGCTGGCGCTGAACGGGCGTGACGTCACCCGACTGGAGCAGGTGGCCGCGCTCGCCGACGGGATCGCGCTGCCTGCGGACCTGACCCGGCCCGGCGCCGGCCGCCGGCTCACCGAGCTCGTCCTGGACCACCTCGGTCAGGTGGACCTGCTCGTGGCGGGTGCCGGCGTCGGCTGGGCCGGCGACTTCACCGGCATGCCCGCCGCCCGCATCGACGAGATCGTGGGCGTCGACCTGCTGGCCACCGTGCACCTCGTGCGGGCCGTACTGCCCCACATGGTCGCGGCCGGATCGGGACGCGTCGTGCTCATCGGGTCCCTCGCCGGCTGCGTGGGCGTACGCGGGGAAGCCGTCTACTCCGCGGCGAAGGCCGCCCTGGGCACCTTCGCCGACTCCCTGCGGTACGAGCTGCGCGGCACCGGAGTGGGGGTCAGCCTTGTCATCCCGGGCGTGGTCGACACGCCCTTCTTCGACCGGCGGGGCATCCCCTACACGAGGTCCTGGCCGCGGGCCGTATCCCCCGAGCGCGTGGCGGACGCGGTCCACGCCGCCGTACTGCACGGCAGGGACGAGGTGTACGTCCCCGGATGGCTGCGCCTGCCCGCCCGGGTGCGTGGCGCGGCGCCCGGTCTCTACCGGCGGCTCGCCGCCCGCTTCGGGTGAGGCGGCCATGTCCGGTCCGGGCGGGTGCGTCATGGTCGCCGTGAGGACGCTGTCGGCCTCCAGCGGCGCGGGGTGGCGGGCCCGGGCCGTACCGGCGGCGCGCCGAGGGCTTCCGGTGGGTGTGTCGTGACCGTCGTCACGGTGCTGCTCGCCCTGCTCGCGGCCCTGTCCAACGCGTCCGCCTCGGTGCTGCAGCGGCGGGCCGCCGTGCAGGAGCCGGACCAGGGCGACGGGGCGCAGTCGGCCGTGCGCCGGTTCGGCCACCTACTGCGGCGTCCGTCCTGGCTGACCGGCACCGGGCTGCTGGCGCTGTCCGGCGTGCTCCAGGCCGGGGCGCTGGCCACCGGGAGCCTGTCGCTGGTCCAGCCCCTGCTCGCCGCCGAGCTGCTGTTCACCCTGGCCGTGGGCAGTGTCGTCTTCCGGCGCCGCCCCGACACCCGGACCTGGCTGGCGTTCGCCGCCCTCGCCGTCGGTCTGGCCCTGTTCCTGCTCGCCGCTGCTCCGTCGGCCGGCCGGCCCACCGCGCGGCCGGGGGCCTGGCTGCTGGGCGGCTGCGCAGCGCTCGGCGCCGTCGTCCTGCTCGCGGTGGCCGCGCGCCCGGTCAGGGGCGCGTCCCGGGCCGCGCTGCTCGGTCTCGCCTCGGCGGTCACCTTCGCCACCACGGCGGCGCTGCTCAAGGAGGCCGTGGGGCGACTGGCCCACGGCCCCGCGGCGATGTTCACGCACTGGTCGCTGTACGCCACCGGGGCCGCCGGACTCGTCGCCTTCCTGCTGCTCCAGGGGGCGCTCGCCGCCGGATCGCTGACCGCATCCCAGCCCGCGCTCACCCTCGGCGACGCGCTCACCAGCGTCGTCCTCGGCTGGGTGCTGTTCGACGAGACGATCCGCCTGGGTCTGCACGTGCTGCCGGAGGTGATCGGCGCCGCCCTGATCGGCGCGGGCAGCATCGGCCTGGCCCACGCGTCGTCGGCCGCCGGGGAGTGGGACGCCACCGACCCGGCGGACCCTGCCGGCTCCGCCGCCGTCCCGCGCACTCCGAGGAGGTAGGTCACCGATGTCCCTCGCGCCCGGCCGCTCCTGGCGGACGGCCGCCCTCCTGCTGCCGGCCGGTGCCGCCGCGGCGCACATCGGCCCGGCGGCCACCTGGCTCCCGGGCCTGCGGCCCCTGCTCTTCCCCGGGTTCGCCGGCACCGGCCGCCGTCGGCACATCGCGCTCACCTTCGACGACGGACCGGACCCGGTGTCCACCCCGCGCTTCCTCGACGCGCTGGACGGGCTCGGGGTACGGGCCACCTTCTTCGTGGTCGGCGAGCACGTGGTGCGCCACCCGGCCGTGGTCCGCGAGGCCGTACGGCGCGGACACGAACTGGGCGTGCACGGCTGGCGCCACGACCGGCCCTGGCGCCCCGCGTTCGCCCGCGACGCCGAGGAGGTCTCCCGGACGGTCCGCGCGGTGCACGAGATCACCGGGCACCGCCCGCGGTGGTACCGCCCGCCGTACGGCATCCTCACCACGAGCCGCTGGCGGGCCGCGCGACGGGCCGGACTGCGGACGGTGCTCTGGTCGGCCTGGGGCAGGGACTGGACGGCGGACGCCACGCCGGAGTCCGTACGGGCCCGGGTCGCCGCGGACCTGCGCGGCGGCGGCACCGTCCTGCTGCACGACTCCGACCGGTACTCGGCTCCCGGCTGCTGGCACGCGGCGCTGGGTGCCCTGCCGGCCCTCGTCGGAGGCTGCCGGGAGGCGGCCTTGGAAGTGGGGCCGCTGAGCGAACACGCCCGGGCATGGGCAGCCGCACCGGCCCCCGCAGCGGGGGAAGCCCCCACGAGGTGACCGCGTCGGCCGTACGAGGGCCGGAGCGCGGAGGGTCACCATTCGGTCGCGTACCTCATCGCGTCGTGCCGGAAGAGGGCCTGGCCGCGGGTCACCCGGTCCGTGCGTTCCCGGCCGCCCTCGCGGAGCGCGGCCAGGGCCGCCAGCAGCGCGGGGCCGTCCGGCGCGAGTTCGGACAGGCCCAGGTCGGCCATCCGCCGTACGCCCTCGGCACCGTGGCCGGGCAGCGGGCGGTGGCCGATCACGGGCAGGCCCGAGGCGAGGGCCTGGACGGCGGTCTGGCCGGCGGCGTTGTCCACCAGGGCGTGGCACGCGGCCAGCAGCCCGGGCATGTCGTCGACCCAGCCCAGGGCGACCGCCGCCGGCTCCCGCGACAGACGCGCGAGCAGCCGCTCGTTACGGCCGCACAGCACCACCGGCAGCCAGCCGCCCGCCGCCAGCAGCCGGGCGGTGCCGGCCGGCCGGGACGCGGCGCCCCAGGCACCCGCCGACAGCAGGACCGGGGGCCGGCCGGGTGCCCGCGCGGCGAACCGCTCCCGCCACCGGGCGGCTCCGGGAGCCGGGGCGCGGAAGGCGGGCGCGACCACGGGGCCGGTCGTGACCACGGGCGCGGGGACGGCCCGGCGCACCCGCTCCGCCGCCGCGTCGGTGAGGCACAGATACCGGTCGTTGCCCGGATGCAGCCACTGCCGGTGCACCGCGAAGTCGAGCAGGAACACCGCGCACGGCACCCGCAGCCTGCCCCGGGCCCGCAGATGCCCGGTCAGCTGTGCGGCCAGATGGAAGACGGACACCACCACATCGGCGTCCAGCCGGTCCACGAGTTCCGTCAGCCGGTCCGCGGCGAGCCTGGCCAGTGGGACCCCGCTGGGCCGGGGGCCACCGCCCTCGCGCAGGAACGCGCCGTAGATCCCGGCGTACGCCCAGGGCAGGTGCCGTACCGAGGCCTGGTAACCGAGGCGCAGCCCCGTGCCCAGGCCGTGGGGCAGCAGCCGCAGCACGTCGGCCACATGGGCCTCGTGCCCCTGGGCCGCGGCCCGTCGCGCGAGTTCGGCGGCCACGGTGTCGTGACCGGCTCCCATGCTCGCGCTCACGATCAGCGTTCGCCGCCGGCCGCCCGGCGCTTCCTGGTCGGTGGTCCGCACAGCCCCGATTCTCCGCCGACGCGGCGCCCGGACGGCGGACGCGCCCGCCGTGTCGCCCGGCCGGAGCGTCACTCGTGCGCACCACGACACCATGCCGGTGCCCCGTCCTCCGGCTGCGAGCCGCCCACGGCGTGCCACGCTGGAATCGGTTACGGGAGAGCGTGTGGGCGGCGAGCACGGGAGGAGCCGTGAAGCGGTTGCGGCGCGGCCTGCACCGCGCGTGGCAGTGGCTGCGCGTCCGGGCCCTGTTCGAGCACGGACAGGAGCTGGAGCTGATGCACCGGGCCATGGGGTTCGCCACCCTGGCCCTGGTGACACTGGCGCCCCTGCTGATCGTGGTGGCCGCGGCCGACCCCCTGGTGCGGGGCGGCTTCGCCTCCTGGCTCACCGACGGCATGGGGCTCACCGGCCGGTCCGCGCGCGTGATCACCGACGTGGTCAGCCCGCCGCGCAAGGTCATCGGCACCACCAGTGTCTGGAGCGCCGTGCTGCTCGCCGTCTTCGGCGTGGCCTTCGGCGGCAGTGTGCAGAACGCCTACGAACGGATCTGGGGCCTGGCGCCCGGTCCCTGGCACCGGGTGTGGCGGCAGGCGACCTGGCTGGTTCTTCTGACCGCCTACCTCTACCAGGAGGTGGCGACGAAGACGACGCTGCACGGCGACCAGCGGATCATCGTGTCCGCCATCAGCGGGGTGCTCTTCTTCTGGTGGGGCCAGCGCTTCCTGCTGGGCGGCCAGATCCGCTGGCGCGGGCTGCTGCCCGGCGCGCTGGCCACGGTCATCGGCCTGGCCGGACTGAGGGCCTTCTCCTACCTCGTCTTCACCCCGCTCATCGTCACGAACGCCCTGAGCTACGGAGCCGTCGGCACCGTACTCGTCGTCGAGTCCTGGCTGATCGGCGTCGGGTTCGTCATCTACGGCGGTGCCCTCTTCGGCCGCTGGTTCACCGAACACCACTGGATGCCGTCCCACCACCACGACGAGCCGCAGGGGAAGGGTGACGAGGAATCCCCCTAGGACCTGACGTCCGCACCGATGAGTCTCCGGCGGTCGCGCGGTCTACCCCTCGACGAAGGGAGCGCACCGTGCGCAAGATCATTGTTTGTACGTTCCTGACGCTGGACGGCGTCATGCAGGCGCCGGGCGGTCCGGACGAGGACGCCGACCGCGGCTTCGAGTACGGCGGCTGGCAGAAACCGGTGTCCGATGACGAGGTCGGCACGGCCATCGCCGGCTGGTACGAGCACTCCGACGCGATGCTGCTCGGCCGCAAGACGTACGAGATCTTCGCGTCGTACTGGCCGACCGCCGATCCCGGCAACCCGTTCACCGATCGGATGAACAGCATGCACAAGTACGTGGCGTCCCGGACCCTGACGTCCGTCGAGTGGCGGAACTCCACGCTGCTGGAGGGCGACACCGTCGATGCCGTACTCAGGCTGAAGGCGTCGGACGGCGGCGACATCAACGTCGTCGGCAGCGGCGATCTCGCTCAGACCCTCATGCGGCACGGCCTCGTCGACGAGTTCCGGCTGACCGTCCATCCGGTGATCATCGGCACCGGCAAGCGGCTGTTCGCCGACGGAGCGATCCCCACCGCGCTGGAGCCGGTCAGCGTCTCGACGACGAAGGGCGGCACCGTCGTCGGCGTCTACCGGCCGAACGGCAAGCCCGGCTCCGACAGCTACTAGGCGGTTTCGTCCGGGTCACCGAACAGGCCACGGGTGAAGCCCGCCGGGCACGCCCCGCCCGGCGGGCCTCACCCGGGCGGCGCCGCGGACCGGGCCTAGGTCAGCTGCCTGCGTACCAGCTCGTGCAGCCTGCCCCCGGTGTCGGCGAGGAGGTCGTCCGGGGTGCCCTGCTGGACCACCTTGCCGTCCTCCATCACGATCACCCGGTCGGCGTCCAGGACGGTCGACAGCCGGTGGGCGATCACGATCCGGGTGGCGTTCAGCTTGCGGGTGCTGTCGATGACGATGCGCTGGGTGTCGTTGTCCAGCGCGCTGGTCGCCTCGTCGAGGAAGAGCAGGCGCGGGCGCCGGACGAGAGCCTGGGCGATCATCAGACGCTGGCGCTGACCGCCCGAGATCGCGCCGTTGCCCGCGACGATCGTGTGCAGCCCCATCGGCATCCGCTTGATGTCCTCCGCGAGCCCCGCCAGCTCGGCCGCCGCCATCGCCTCCTCCGGGGTGTACGGCTCGGTGCCGCAGATGACGTCCAGGATCGAGCCGGTGAACGGCTGCGCGTGCTGGAGGACCACCCCGCACTGGCGGCGCACCGCGGACTGGTCGAGCGCCCCGAGGTCCTGGCCGTCGTACAGGACGCTGCCCGAGACCGGCCGGTCGAAGCCGATGAGCAGGCGAAGCAGCGTGGACTTGCCGCACCCGCTCGGGCCGACCACCGCGACGAACTCGCCCGGCCGGACCGCGAAGGACACGTCGTCCAGGACCAGCGGGCCGTCGTCGGCGTACCGGAAGGAGAGCCGGCGGGCCTCCACGGCACCCGACAGCGGGCCGGGGCGGGTGCTCCCGGTCCGTACCTCGGGTGTGGCGTCCAGCACCGGCCTGATCTCCTCGAACAGCGGCAGCGCCGCCACCGCCGACACGAACGCGCCGGTCAGCTGGGTGACCGAGGTGAGCACCATGGTCACCGCCGTGTTGAAGGTGAGGAAGTCCGCCGCCGACATCGCCCCCCGGGCCGGACCCGCCAGCAGCATGAACATCAGCAGTGTGCACACCGGCAGATAGACCGCGCCGAGGACCGTGGTGAGGTTCTTGATCCGGCCGACCCGCTGCTGGAGTTCCCGGCTGCGCGCGAACTGGCGCGCCCAGGCGGCGTACGCGTAGTTCTCGGCCGCCGCCACCCGCAGCTTGGGCAGCCCGCGCAGGGTCTGGAACGCCTGGTTGTTCAGCTTGTTGCCGAGCACCACCAGCCGCCGCTGCCAGCGCACCTGCCACAGCCCCAGACCGGTGAACACGGCCCCGATGACGACGAGCATGCCGACCGCCGCCATCGCCATCGGCACGCTGTACCAGAACAGCAGACCGAGGTTCATCGCGCCGACCGTCACCGACTGCGCGACCACCGGGCCCACTCCGGCCAGCAGCCGGCGGATCGCGCTGATGCCCATGGCCGCGCTCGCCAGCTCACCGGTCGAGCGCTGGGTGAAGAACCGGGTGGGCAGGCGCAGCAGCCGGTCCCAGACGGCGGGTTGCAGCGCCGCCTCGATACGGCCCTCCAGGCGCAGGATCGACAGGTTCTCCAGCAGCGTGAACGCCGCCGCGACCACCCCGCTCACCATCACCGCCAGGCACACCTGGACGATCAGACCCACCTGTGCCCGCGGCACGTACTCGCCGAGCACCTTGCCCGTGGCGATCGGCACCAGCGCGCCGATGACCACCGTCACCAGGCCCGCGAGCAGCAGGTGCAGCAGGTCCGCGCGGGTGCCGGCCAGGCTGAACCGCAGCAGTCCGAGCGGCCCGAGCCGTCTGTCGGGCAGCGGCCGGTAGAACATCACCGCGCGCGGCTCGAACTCCTCCGCGTTCGCCTTCTCGACGGGTGTCTCACGGCCGGTCGCGGGCTGTACGGCCACATAGCCGCCGCGCCGCCACAGCAGGGCGACCGGGGCTCCGGACAGCGCCCGCCGGCCGACCAGGGGGCCGACGTCCTCCCGCCACCAGCGCCCGTCCAGGCGGACCGCCCGGGTGCGTACGCGTGAGGCAAGGGCGACCCGCTCGACGGGATCCAGCCGGTCGCTCTCGGTGCCGCCCTGCGCGGGCTCGGCGAGGGCGATCCCGGCCGCCTCGGCGACCAGTCTGCAGGCCGCGTACGAGGCATCCGCGTCGGCGGCGGTCGTACGGCGGGCCGAACGCTTGCCGATGGACGCCAGCAGGGTCTGGTCGGCCTGTGCGCGCACCGCCTCACCGGCCTTGATCCCGGCGGCCGTACGTGTCTCGTGAGCGCGTTCCAGCTGCTCGATCCACCGGTCCAGCGCGGTCAGCAGCCGGTACTGCTGGTCCACCATGCTCTGCCACAGCGCCGGGTCCATCAGCAGGTCGGCGGCGGCCTCCGCGCCGTACAGCGAGCCGTACTGGACACTGCCCGGGGGCACCTGCATCCAGAAGACGTCGTCGTCCGTGGGCGTGGCCGGACGCTCCTCGGCCATCGGGGCCTGGAAGAGGACGGACAGGCCGCGGCCCACACCGAGCGCGACCGCGTACTCCAGCGGGCTGGTGGCGGGCGGCACGTACTGCGGGTTGCCGTACTCGTCGTAGGACCAGGTCTGGGTGGGGGCCGGCTGATAGAGCTCGCGCAGGCTGACGCGGTGCACCACGCAGTCCCGGACCGGGCGGGCCACCAGCGTGTGCTGGGGCCCGGTGACCGGGCCGAGCAGCAGCGCGCCCGGCTCCAGCCGCCCGAGGTGGTGCCAGTGGCCCTGCCCGGCGGCGTCCACCGCGAACAGGTCCAGGGCGCCGGCCGTGACCAGCCACAGCACCTGCGGGCCCTGAAGGTCCAGGCGGCCCAGACCGGCGCAGTCCAGCCGGGTGCCGAGCGAGCCGAGCGCGCCGAGGACGAGGTCGCCTCCGTACCCCTCCTGAACAGTCGTCATCTCACCGCTCCCTGACCAGCGCCGCGTACGCGCCGCCACGCGCCACCAGCTCCTCGTGCCGTCCGCGCTCCACGACCGTGCCGTGCTGGAGGACGACGATCTCGTCGCTGTCGCGGACCGTGCTCAGCCGGTGCGCGATCACCACGCACGCGCAGCCGCGCCGCCGCAGGTTGTCCATCACGACCAGCTCGGTCTCCGCGTCCAGCGCGCTGGTCACCTCGTCCAGCACCAGGATGCTCGGCCGGCGCACCAGCGCCCGGGCGATCTCCAGGCGCTGGCGCTGCCCGCCGGAGAAATTGCGGCCGTCCTGCTCCACCTTGCTGTGGATACCGCCGGGGCGGCGCGTCACCACGTCGTACAGGGCCGCGTCCTTGAGCGCCTCCACCACGGCCTCGTCGGGGATCGACGGGTCCCACAGGGCCACGTTGTCGCGGACCGAACCCTCGAACAGGAAGACGTCCTGGTCGACGAAGGACACGGAGGCGGCGAGGGCGCCGCGCGGGATCTCCTCCAGCCGCCGGCCGTCGATGCGGATCACCCCGTCCCACGGGGTGTACAGGCCCGAGATGAGCCGGGAGACCGTGGACTTGCCGCTGCCCGAGCCGCCGACCAGCGCCACCTGCTGCCCGGGGCCGACGGTCAGGTCGAAGCCCGTGAGCAGCGGCTGGTCGAGCGGGCTGTAGCCGAAGGTGACGTTCTCCAGCTCGACGTGCCCGTGCAGCCGGCGGGTCGAGTCGCCGCCTTCGGGGCGGGAGTGCAGCGGGTCGGCCCGGAAGTTCTCCACGTCCTTCAGCCGGGCCACGTCCGCCGCGAAGTCCTGGATGCGGCCCGCCACTCCGTTGAGCCGGGTCAGCGGCGCGGTGAAGCGGGTGACCAGCGCCTGGAACGCGACGAGCAGACCGACCGAGATGTGCCCGTCGACCGCGCGGAGCCCGCCGATCCACAGGATGAGCGCGCTGTTGAAGGTGGCGAGCGTCGGCGCCACCACCCCCAGCCAGGCGCTCGGCACGCCGAGCCGCTGCTGCTCCTCCAGCGTGGTGGCGTGCTGGCCGGCCCACTTGCGGAAGTAGCCGTCCTCACCGCCGGTCGCCTTCATCGTCTCGATCAGCTGGAGACCGGTGTAGGAGGTGTTGGTGAGCCGCGCGGTGTCCGCGCGCAGCTTCGCCGTCCGGGTGGCGCGCAACCGTACGACGAGCCGCATGGCCACCACGTTCAGCAGGGCCACGGAGATGCCGAGGAACGTCAGCTGCGGGTCGTAGGTGTAGAGCAGGACCGCGTACAGCACGACCACGATCGCGTCCACACCGGCCGCCGCGAGGTCGCGGGCGAGGGTCTCGGCGACCTGGTCGTTGGACTGCAGGCGCTGGACCAGGTCGGCGGGGGAGCGCTGGGCGAAGAACGTCACCGGCAGCCGCAGCAGATGGCGCAGGAACCGGGCGCTGGAGAGGGTCGAGGAGATGATCCGGCCGTGCAGCAGGTTGGTCTGCTGGAGCCAGGTCAGCACCAGCGTGAGCAGCACACAGACGGCCATCGAGGTGAACAGCACGCCCAGCAGCGAGGTCTGGCCGCCGATGAGGAACACGTCGATGTAGGTGCGGCTGAGCGCGGGCACGGCCGCGCCGACCGCGACCAGCAGCAGGCTGGCCAGCATCGCCGCCGGGAGGGTGCCCGCCGTGCCGCGCAGCCGGGCCGGCATGGCGCCGAGCACACCCGGCCTGCGCCCGCCCTTGCTGAAGCCGTCGCCCGGCTCCAGCACCAGGACGACCCCGGTGAAGCTGCCGTCGAACTCCTCCATGGGCACGAACCGGCGGCCCTTGGCGGGGTCGTTGATGTAGACCCCGCGCCGGCCGAAGCGGCGGCCCACGCCGTCGTAGACGACGTAGTGGTTGAACTCCCAGAACAGGATGGCGGGCGCCCGCACCCCGGCGAGGGCGGACAGGTCCATCTGCATGCCCTTGGCCGTCAGGCCGTAACCGCGGGCCGCCTTCAGCAGGTTGGAGGCGCGGGAGCCGTCGCGGGAGACCCCGCAGGCTATGCGCAGCTCCTCCAGCGGGACGTGCCGCCCGTAGTGGCCGAGCACCATCGCGAGGGAGGCGGCGCCGCACTCGACGGCCTCCATCTGCAGCACGGTGGGCGTACGGACCGTACCGGTACGGGACTTGGGAGCCGGCCGCTTCGCGGGAGCCGCCCGTCTGCGGGGACGGGTTTCCGGGGCGTTCCCGGTCGGGGCGGTCACGGGAGCAGCCAATCGACGGGTCGCTGGTCGGCGAGGCGGACGGAACCGGTGGCGAGGGTCATGGAGTCGAGGCGGAACGGCGGCCCGCCGGCGGTGGACCACCGGTAGCCGCTCTTCGTGGACGACGACGTGTCGAGTTCCACCAGTACGGCGACCGGGCGGCCCTTGCGCGTGAACTGTTCGCCGAGCTGGCTGTCGCCGAGGTACGCGGCGATGGACTGGGGGGACTGCGCGGTGCGGTCCACCGACTTCACCTCGCCGCGCAGGACGCCGTACCGCTCCGTCGGCACCGAGGACACGGTGAGGTCGACCGAGGCGTGCGCCGGGATGGCGGCGGCGTTCTCGGCGGGCACGTACACGGTCGCGTACAACGGGTCGGAGGCATGGGCGACCTTCTCGACCGCGGCGATGTTCGCGCCGGTCTGGATGATCTGTCCGATGCCGGCGGCGAGCGTGGTCACCCGGCCCGCGGCGACGGTGCGGACCACGGTGTCGCCCCTGCCCGTACGGACCTTGAGGACCGGCGCGTTCGCGGGCAGGCGTTCGCCCTGCCGGGCCAGGACCGCCGTCACCTGCCCGGCGACGGGGCTCTGCAGCAGGTAACTGCCCTGCCCGTGGGTGAGGATGGCCGGCGCGCCGACCGTGGAGGCGACCGAGCCGGTCACCGCCCACACGGAGGCGGCGGCCATGACGACGACGGTGACGCCGAGCGCGAGCCAGCCCTGCGGGCGGGCGAGCCGCACCGGAAGATCCAGCTCTTCCGGGGACTGGAGCTTGGCGAGGGCCTGTTGGCGGAACTGCACGGAACTTCCCTCACCTGTGGGAGAGACGCAAGTGTTTCAAAGGCACGTGTGCTGCGGATGCGCGTGTCGCCGAGGCGTATGTGCTGCGCATACGTGTGTGCTTCAGAGGCGCACGTGTGCCGGGTGCCCACGTGTTCCTGGGCATCCGAGAGTCCTCCCAGGCGCCGAGCCTGGTCATCCGGGGGGCGACCGCGTCGGCCGTCGGCCGGTGCAGTTCGCCGGCGGGCCGGC
>NZ_JBEZBT010000029.1:0-95871 GCF_040647235.1 Streptomyces sp. NPDC042638 | reverse complement strand
GGTGTGGTCGGCGCAGCCCTCTCCGGATTTTGAAGGAACCTTGCGGAATGCCGGGGGTCGGCGGCGGCCCACAGGGCGGCGGCGGCGCCGGTGCTGGCGCCGAAGTAGCCGATGGCGAGCCCCTCGGCGTCGGGTTCCTCGCGCAGCCGTCGGGTGGCGGCCAGCAGTCGGCCGGCCAGCAGCGCGATGTCGAAGACGTTGCCCCGGTCGGCCTCCTCCTCGTCGGTGAGCAGGTCGAACAGCAGGGTGCCGAGGCCGGCCCGGCGCAGTCCCTCGGCCACGAACCGGTTGCGTGTACTGTGCCGGCTGCTGCCGCTGCCGTGGGCGAAGACCACGACGCCGGTGGCGGCGTCGGGCAGGGTGAGCCGCCCGCCCAGCCGCACGCCGTCGGCCGTCACCGTCACCTCCCGGTCGGCGGGGCGGGCGCCGGCCGTGCTCCGGTGGCGACTCGCGGCCCGGCGCAGGCAGGCGGTGACCTCCTCGTCGTCGACCTGGGTGAAGTCGGCGTAGAACTGGCCGACCGCGGCGAAGTCCCACGGGGTGTCGAGGCAGACCAGTTCGTCGGCGTCCGCGCCCAGTCGCCGGGCGAAGTCCCGTGGGGCCACGGGGACCGCCAGCACGATGCGGGCCGCGCCGCGGGCCCGGGTGATGCGGCAGGCGGCCCGGGCGGTGGATCCGGTGGCGACTCCGTCGTCCACGACCAGGGCGGTGCGGCCGGCGACGGAGACGCGGGGCGCCTCGCCGCGGTAGCGGGCGGCTCGTTCCAGCAAAATCTGCCGCTCGCGTTCCTCGACCCGGGCGAGGTCCGTCTCGCTGACTCCGGTGCCGCGCAGCATCTCCTGGTTGATCACGCGCAGGCCGTCCTCGGCGATCGCGCCCATCCCCAGTTCGGGCTGGTACGGCACGCCCAGCTTCCGCACCAGGCAGATGTCGAGGGGCGCGTCGAGTGCCTCGGCGATCACGGCGGCGACCGGCACCCCTCCCCTGGGCAGTCCGAGCACCACCACGTCCTGGCCCCTGAGGTGCTCAAGGCGGGTACTGAGCCGCCGGCCCGCTTCGAGGCGGTTCCTGAAGTGCACGGCGGGGCTCCTTCACTCGCGCGGCAGCCAGAGCGGCGCCGGGCCGTCGGTGTCGGCCGCTCCCGTCGCCTTCATGTCGCCGTCGGCCGCGCGCAGCAGCATGCGGCCCATGGCGATCAGGGCGCGCCCGGCGGCGAGTTCGTCGCCGATGTCCGGCATCGCCTCGTCATAGGGGTTGCGGCGGGCCTCCGCGTGGCTCTCCAGGACGTTGTCCCCGGTGTCCAGGATGATCCGGGCGGTGGTGTCCGGATCGTGCTCGGACAGGTACAGGTTGAGCCGCCACTCCTTGACGGCCGGAGGACGGCTGCTCACGGGTCGGGTCATCGTCCCTCTCGCCTCCCAGCGTCGCGATCCCGGCAGGGCGCGCCCCTTCAGGCTCTTCCACTGTGCACCCGGCCCGTGGCGGACGCCTCCCCTGGTGCGGGCAGAATGTGGCCATGACCTCGCGCACCTGCCCCTGTGGGCTGCCCCGGCCCTACGACGCCTGCTGCGGCCGTTTCCACGCGGGTCCGGCGGGCGCGCCGACCGCCGAGCTGCTGATGCGCTCGCGGTACAGCGCGTTCGTGAGGGGGGACGCGGGGTATCTGCTGCGCACCTGGCATCCTCGGACCCGGCCGGCGCGGCTGGACCTCGATCCCCGGACGAGGTGGACGGGCCTGGAGATCCTGGACACCACCGACGGGTCCGCGTTCCACGCGACGGGCACGGTCACCTTCCGCGCCTCCTACCGGGGCGGCTCGCTGCACGAGCGGAGCCGCTTCGAGCGGGTGGCCGGGGCGTGGGTCTACGTGGACGGGGAGTTCCTGGACTGAGCCGGACCACGGCGGACCGATCCGGAGCAGCGTGGACCGATCCGGACCAGGGCGGACCGATCCGGACTAGGGCGCCAGGATGTCCAGTTCGTGGAGGGCGCCCGTGGTGATCTGCCGGGTCAGTTCCTCGGCGCGGGCCGCGTCGCGGGCGCGGACCGCCTCGGCCACGCGTACGTGCAGGGTCACGGCCGCCGGGTCGGGGTCCTCGAACATGACCTCGTGCTGGGTGCGGCCGGTCAGGACCTCGGCGACGACGTCGCCGAGGCGGGCGAACATCTCGTTGCCCGAGGCGTTGAGCACGACCCGGTGGAAGGCGACGTCGTGGACCAGGTACTGCTCCAGCCGGTGGCCGCGTGAGTTGGCCACCATGCCGAGCGCGCACTCGGTGAGTTCGGCGCACTGCTCGGCGGTGGCGTGCTGCGCGGCCAGGCCCGCCGCGACGGGTTCGACCGCGGAACGCAGCACGGTGAGCGAGCGCAGCTGGTGCGGGCGGTCGGCGCCCGCCAGGCGCCAGCGGATGACCTGCGGGTCGTAGACGTTCCACTCCGCCTTGGGGCGGACCGTGACGCCGACGCGGCGGCGGGACTCCACCAGGTGCATGGATTCGAGCACGCGCACCGCCTCGCGCATCACGGAGCGTGACACCTCGAAGTGCTGGGCGAGTTCGTCCGTCCGCAGAACGCTGCCGGGCGGGTACTCGCCCGCTGTGATCGCGGGGCCGAGGGTGTCCAGAACATGACCGTGCAGCCCCCGGCCCCGTGTGCTCATGCACTCAGCGTACGGCCTGCGTCACAGCGACAAAAAGTCAGACTTATATGTCACACACTCTTGAATTAGTCGTACCTAATGGGTTTCAGTGTGGCGACGCCGCAGTGGCGTCGGATGTCGAGGAAGACAGCGAGGCAGTGATGCGAACCCCCCAGGTCGTCGTCGTGATGGGCGTCGCGGGGACGGGCAAGACGACGATCGGTCCCTTGCTCGCCGCGCGGCTGGGCGTCCCGTACGCCGAGGGCGACGACTTCCACCCCCAGGCCAACATCGACAAGATGTCGGCCGGGATCCCGCTCGACGACGCCGACCGGTGGCCGTGGCTGGAGGCCATCGGGCACTGGGCGCACGGCCGGGCCGGGCTGGGCGGGGTGGTCAGCAGCTCGGCGCTGAAGCGCTCGTACCGCGACCGGCTCAGGGCCGTGGCCCCCGGGGTGGTGTTCCTGCACCTCACGGGTGACCGGCGGCTGATCGAGGAGCGGATGTCCCAGCGGCAGGGTCACTTCATGCCCACCGCGCTGCTGGACTCCCAGTTCGCCACCCTCCAGCCGCTCCAGCCGGACGAGGCGGGAGTCGCCGTGGACGTCAGCGGCGGCCCCGAGGAGATCACCGAGCGTGCCGTGCAGGCCCTCGCAGCCCTTCCCGACACCGCGGGCAGCTCCCGGTAGCGCCCGTCAGAAGATCCCCGTAACCGCAAGGAAACCCCGTGACCAGACTCAGCGTCGAGATGCTGGCAGCGGACGCGCCTGCGCCGATCACCTCCGCCGGGCACGCCCAGCTGGGCATCGCCGTCCTGGTGGGCATCGCCGTCATCGTCCTGCTCATCACCAAGTTCAAACTCCATGCCTTCCTGGCCCTGACCATCGGGTCACTGGTCCTCGGAGCGGTCGCCGGAGCGCCGCTCGACAAGGCCATCACCAGCTTCACCACCGGGCTCGGCAGCACGGTGGCCGGCGTGGGTGTCCTGATCGCGCTCGGGGCGATCCTGGGCAAACTGCTCGCCGACTCCGGTGGTGCCGACCAGATCGTCGACACGATCCTCGCCAGGGCCTCAGGACGCGCCATGCCGTGGGCGATGGTGCTCATCGCCTCCGTGATCGGTCTGCCGCTGTTCTTCGAGGTCGGCATCGTGCTGCTGATCCCGGTCGTGCTCATGGTCGCCAAGCGCGGCAACTACTCCCTGATGCGCATCGGCATCCCGGCACTGGCCGGCCTGTCCGTGATGCACGGCCTGATCCCGCCGCACCCCGGCCCGCTGGTCGCGATCGACGCGGTCAAGGCCAACCTGGGCGTGACCCTGGCACTCGGCATCGTGGTCGCCATCCCGACCGTGATCATCGCCGGTCCGCTGTTCTCGAAGGTCGCGGCCCGCTGGGTGGACGTCCCGGCGCCCGACCGGATGCTGCCGCAGCGCGCCTCGGACGAGCTGGAGCGCCGTCCCGGCTTCGGCGCCACCCTCGCCACCGTGCTGCTGCCGGTGGTGCTGATGCTGGCCAAGGCCCTGGTGGACATCGTCGTCGACGACCCCGCCGACAGGACCCAGCGGGTCTTCGACGTCGTCGGTTCCCCGCTGATCGCGCTGCTGGCCGCCGTGCTCGTCGGCTTCTTCACGCTGGGCCGGGCCGCCGGCTTCACCAGGGACCGGCTCCAGCAGACCGTCGAGAAGGGCCTGATGCCCATCGCCGGCATCCTGCTGATCGTCGGCGCGGGCGGCGGCTTCAAGCAGACGCTGATCGACTCCGGCGTGGGCCAGATGATCCTGGACGTCTCCAAGGACTGGTCGATCCCGGCGCTGCTGCTGGCCTGGCTGATCGCGGTGGCGATCCGGCTGGCGACCGGCTCGGCGACGGTGGCGACGGTCTCGGCGGCCGGCCTGGTCGCGCCGCTCGCGGCCGACATGTCGACCACCCACACGGCGCTCCTCGTCCTCGCGATCGGCGCGGGCTCGCTCTTCTTCAGCCATGTCAACGACGCCGGTTTCTGGCTGGTGAAGGAGTACTTCGGGCTGAGCGTCGGACAGACCGTCAAGACCTGGTCGCTGATGGAGACGATCATCTCCGTGGTCGCCGGCGGCCTGGTCCTGCTGCTCTCCCTCGTGCTCTAGGAGCGTCACGGCGACGACGGCTCGCCCCCTCTTCGACATCAGCGGCGCGGCAAGATCGTCAACATCTGCTGTCGTGCAAGGTGCTGCTGGAGTTCTGAGGGGTGCGGCGGGCGGCCTGGGTACGGGGGTCACGGGCGCCACAGGGGGTGTTCCCTGCGGGCCCACTCCTCGCTCACCGTTCCTGTGCGCAGGCCCCGCCGCGCCTCCGGGTCGCCCAGGGCCATGCCGATGTGGCCCGCCAGGACCACGCCGATCGTCAGGGACAGCCAGTCGTGGACGAAGGTCGCCGAGGTGCGCCACATCAGCGGGGTGAGGTGGGTGAACCACATCATCAGCCCCGTGCCGAGCATGACCAGGGTGGCACCGGCGATCCAGGCGGCGTAGATCTTCTGCCCGGCGTTGAACTTGCCCGCCGGGCGGGCGGAGTACCGCCTGTCGCGGCGCAGGGCGGCGCGCAGCCAGACCCGGTCGTGCGGGCCGAAGCGGTTGAGGAAGCGCAGGTCGCCCCGGAAGGCGCGGGAGGCGAGGCCCAGCAGCACCGGCACCGGCAGGGCGAGGCCCGCGTACTCGTGGACCCGGACGACCAGTTCCCGGCGGCCCACCATGACCGCCAGCTGCGGGATGTAGAGGAAGGCCGCGGTCACCACGCACACGCCCATCAGCGCGGCCGTGCCACGGTGCACCCACCGTTCGGCCCGGGTGAAGCGGTGCACACCGGCGCTCGGCGGGGCCGGGGTCTCAGCTCGTAGGGTCATCCGTCCGTCCGTTCGAGCGGCCGACCCAGGCGTCGACGTCGTAGCCGAGGTCCTCCCAGTAACCGGGTTCCACCCGGTCGGTGAGGGTGATGCCGGAGAGCCACTTGGCCGACTTGTAGAAGTACATGGGGGCGACGTAGAGGCGGACGGGACCGCCGTGGTCGTGGCCGATGTCCTTGTCCTGCATGCGCAGGGCGACGAGGACGTCCGGCCGGCGGGCCTGCTCCAGGGTGAGGCTCTCGCTGTAGGTGCCGTCGAAGCAGGTGAAGCGGACGGCCTTGGCGGACGGGCGGACGCCCGCCGCGTCCAGCAGGCGGGAGAGCCGTACGCCCTGGAAGGGGGTGCCCGGGACCCGCCAGCCGGTGACGCACTGGACGTCCCTGACCAGCCGGGTCTGCGGCAGGGCCCGCAGCTCGGCGAGGGTGTAGCCGCGGGGGCGGTCCACCAGGCCGTCGATGGTGAGGCGGTAGTCCGCGGCCGTCCGGTGCGGGACGGAGGCGGCGACGGAGTAGTAGCGGAAGCCGCCGCCGTTGGGCAGCAGGCCGGTCAGGCCGGTGGGGTCCTTGCCCGCGACGCCGCCGAGGAAGCCTTCGACGCCGCGTTGCAGCGTCGGCGCGGCGAGCACGCCCAGCGCGCCGAGGCCGAGGGTGCCGAGGAAGACGCGGCGGCCGACGGGCCGGCCGTCCTGTTCCTCGGATCGTTCGGAGTTCACGCGTTCATTCGAGCACTCGGAGACCGCCCGGGGCCAGGGAATCGGGTCGCCGGTCAGAATTCCGTAACCACTTTCTCGCGGACGTCGAGGGGGACCGCGTTCGTCACCGTCCGAGGGAGCGGGCGCGGGCCGTACGGAAGGCCGCCCGGGGGTCGCGGTGCGCGTAGGCCCAGGGGGCCGCGGTGGCGTGGTCGCCGATGCGCTGGAACAGGGCCGCCGCCTCGGCCGGGCGGCCGGCGCAGGACAGGGCGAACGCGAGGTGGTTGAGGTCGATGAGGCGGCGCGGGTGCTCGTCGTGCTCCCATTCCAGCCACCAGTCGAAGGAGGCGCGCAGGAGCCGCCGGGCCCGCGGTCCGGACCAGTGCCGGGAGGCCGCCGGGTCGGCGGGGGCCAGGCCGGCGGCGGCGAGGACCCGGTAGCGCTCGGCGTAGGCGACGACCGGCAGGACGGCCAGCGGGGAGTCGGCCGGGGCGTTCGCGGCGGCCGCCTCGGCGGCGTCGTAGACCTCGTGCTCCTCGGCCCGGCCGCCTCCGGCGTGTTCGGCGAGGCCGGCCATCAGCAGGTGGTGGGCGTGGTGGTGCTCGGGGTGGCGGCGGCGCAGCTCGGCGAACGTGCCCAGCAGCTCGCTGGTCGGACCGAAGGCCCGGGCCAGCAGGAGCAGACCGAGCCAGGGCGTGGGGTCGGCCGGAGCGAGGGCGGCGGCGGCTTCGCAGGCCGCGTGGGCCCGGCCGGGTCGCTCCTCGCCGCGCAGGGCGCGCCGGACCAGGGCCAGGGCGAGCAGCGTGGCGGCGTCGGCGGAGCCGGGCTCGGCGGCCAGCCAGTCGTTCGCCCAGGCGGCGGCGCGGGGGGCCTGGGCGAGCACGGTCAGACGGTGGCCGCGGCGGTCCCAGTCGTCGCCGGTGTGCACCAGCAGGGAGCGGGCGGCCTGCCGCCGGCCCTGGGGCGGCGCGGCCCGGGCGGTGCGCAGTTCCGCGTCGTCCAGCGCGGCGTCAAAGGCACCGGAGTCGTCCTCCGGCGCGGTGGCGAAGGCACCGGAGTCGTCCCGGGTGTCGTCGGAGGGGTGCGTTGCGGCCCGGCGAACGCCGAGCAGGGGCGGGAGAGGGGGCACCGCGGGGCTTCCTGTTTCTCGGGCTGCCATCGACCGATCACGCACAGCAAACCCCCAGCCAAGGATCGCGTCAAGCGGAACGACGGTGATGACCGCTTCAACCTCCGCCCCGGGCACCCCACTTGACGCTTCCGGCGCAGGTGGGCCGGGCGCCCACGGGCCGGGCAGCGGCATCACCTGTGGCGTACGCCATGGCGTCACCGGCCCCGCTCCCCGGCTTTCTGTGGCGTACGCCATGGCGGCCGGGCTTCCGTTTGCGGAGCATGGCGAGTCCACCACCCGGCCGCGGGTACTTCCGGGGCAATGCTGTACCGGGAGCGCTACAGTCGGCCACTACGCGCCCGTGGTCCGGCCGGATGATCGAGGTACGCAGCGTGTCCGTTCTGGTTCTCCTTCTCGCCGTGAGCGCGGCCTGCTGTCTGGGCTTCGGCTTCGTACTCCAGCAGAACGCGGCCCAGAAGGCACCGCTCAGCGACTTCCTGTCCTTCCGGCTGCTGCTCGACCTGATGCGGATGCCGCGCTGGCTGGGCGGCCTCGGGCTGATGGTGGTCGGCATGGTGCTCGGCGCCGTCGCCCTCGGCGAAGGCGAGATCTCCCTGGTCGAACCGCTGCTCGCGACCAACCTGCTGTTCGCCCTCGCCCTGTCCCGGCACCAGACCAGACAGCCCCTGGGCCGCCAGGGCTGGGCCGGTCTGCTGCTGCTCGCGGGCGGGGTGAGCGCGTTCATCACGGGCGGCGAGCCGCGCGGCGGGACGGCCGTCGCCGATCCGCTGCGGCACTGGCTGATCATCGGGCTCGTGGTGGGCGTGGCCCTGGTGCTCACGGCGTACGCCAAGCGCTCCCGACTGAGCTGGGGGCCGGTGCTGCTGGCCCTGGCCGGCGGGCTGCTGTACGGCGTGCAGGACGCGCTGACCCGGGTGAGCGGCACCCTCTTCTCCGCCGGGGGCTTCGGCGAACTGCTCACCGCCTGGCAGCCGTACGGCGTGGTGGCCTGCGGGGTCACCGGGCTGGTGCTGGTGCAGAGCGCGTTCGAGACGGCCCCGCTGCGCATGTCGCTGCCCGCGCTCACCGCGGCCGAGCCGCTCGCCGGGATCCTGTGCGGGGTGGGCTTCCTCGGCGACCGGCTGCGCACCGACACCGGGGCGCTGGCCTGGGAGGCGGCCGGACTCGCCGCCGTGGTGGGGGGCATCGTGCTGCTCGGGCTGCATCCGGCCATGCCGTGCGGCACAGGCGAGACGGAGTCCTCGGCCCGGGACCTCCAGCGGCGCTGAACCACGGGTGTCCGTGGCTTTGCTTGGATACGGGCATGAACCCTGCTGACGAGATCCTCGACATCGTCGACGAGCACGACCGGGTCGTCGCCCGCAGCCCGCGCGGCGAGGCGTACGCCCGGGGGCTGCGCCACCGCTGTGTGTTCGTCCAGGCCCGGGACGCGGCAGGCCGGCTCTTCGTGCACCGGCGTACGGCGACCAAGCTGGTGTTCCCCGCCCTGTACGACATGTTCGTGGGCGGGGTCGTCGGCGCGGGCGAGTCCTACGACGCGGCGGCGCTGAGGGAGGCCGAGGAGGAGCTGGGCGTGACCGGGCTGCCCCGGCCGGCGTACCTCTTCAAGTTCCTGTACGACGACGGCGCCGGGAACAGCTGGTGGTCGGCGGTGTACGAGGTGCGCTGCGAGCTGCCCGTGCGCCCTCAGCCGGAGGAGGTCCAGTGGCACGCCTTCCTGCCCGAGGAGGAGGTCCGGCGGCGGCTCGGGGAGTGGGAGTGGGTGCCGGACGGCCTGGCGGCGTACGAGCGGCTGCGGGCGTTCCGGGCCGGCCGGTGACCGCCCGATAGGGTCGCCGGGTGAGCGAATTCGTACGGAACATCCAGCTGTGGTTCGCGCCGGAGCGGGTGCGGGACGAGGGCGGTACGCCCGACTACCGGTTCTCGCTGGCCAACGAGCGCACGTTTCTCGCCTGGCTGCGCACGGCGCTGGCGCTGATCGGCGGCGGATTCGCGGTGGACCAGTTCCTGCCGGACCTGCGCTGGGCCTGGCGGGCCGGTCTCGCGCTCGCGCTGCTCGGGGCCGGTGTGCTGTGCTCCCTGCGCGCGGTGAACCACTGGGTGCGCTGCGAGCGGGCGATCCGCCGCGGCGAGGACCTGCCCGCCTCGCGGTTCCCGGCACTGCTGAGCCTCATCGTGGCGGTGGTGGCCGTCGCGATGATCGTGGTGGTGCTGGTCGGGTGGGAGGGGTGACGGCCGGGGCGGCCCCGGCGGTCCGGGACCCCGGGCTGCAGCCCGAACGCACCCGGCTGGCCTGGCGCCGTACGACGCTGTCGGCCACCGTGGCCGCCGTCCTCGCCCTGCGGACGGCGCTGCACGGCGGCCTGCCGGCCACCGGGATCATCGTCTGCGCGGTGTGCTGCGTGCTGTGGCTGGGCTTCCTCCAGGTGGCCCACCGCCGCATCCGCGCCCTGGCCGCCGGCGGCCCGCCGCCCGCGCTCGCCCCGCGCCAGGCGACGGCGGCGGTGGCGTACGCGGTGGCGCTGGCGGTGTGCGCGGCCGTACTGGTCGTCTAGGGCCTCCCGTCCGGATCATGTGCCCGGACGGGGTCCACCAGGGAGTGTCCTGGCCGGCCTACCGGTCCACGGTGACCACGATCTTGCCGCGGGTGTGGCCCTCCTGGTTCAGCCGCTGGGCGTCCGCCGCCCGTTCCAGCGGGAACGTCTCCTGCACGTGCACGGAGACCACGCCCCGCTCCGCCAGCTCCGAGAGGCGGCCGAGGTCCTCGGCGTCGGGGCGGACGAAGGCGTACCGGCCGCCGTGGCCCACCACCGCCGGGTCGGCGATCGACGCGAGCCGGCCCTCCGGGGCGAGCAGGTTGGCCGAGACCTTCAGCGTGTCCCCGCCGACGGTGTCGAAGACCGCGTCCACGCCTCCGGGGGCGAGCGCCCGCACGCGTTCCGCCAGGCCCTCGCCGTAGGCCACCGGCTCAGCGCCCAGCTCGCGGACGTGGTCGTGGTTGGCCTCGCCCGCGGTGCCGATGACCCGGGCGCCGAGGTGGGCGGCGATCTGCACGGCGAGCGAGCCGACCCCGCCGGCCGCAGCGTGCACCAGGACGGTCTCGCCGCGCTGGACCTCCAGCACCTTGACCAGCACCTGATAGGCGGTGAGCCCGGCCAGCGGGAGTCCGGAGGCCTCCTCGAAGGACAGGTTGCGCGGCTTGCGGGCCAGGGTGCGCACGGGCGCGGCCACGTACTCGGCGAAGGTGCCCCGGGACAGGAAGTCCTCGCGGACGTAGCCGATGACCTCGTCACCGGCGGCGAACTCCGTGACCGCGACGCCCGGCCGCACGACCACCCCGCTGACGTCCCAGCCGGGGATCACCGGGAAGACGGCGTCCAGGAGCGGGTCGAGATGGCCCTCGCGGCACTTCCAGTCGACCGGATTGACGGCCGCCGCGCGCACCTCGACCAGGACCTGGTCCGGGCCGACCTTGGGGTCGCGCAGTTCGCCGTACTCCAGCACCTCGGGACCGCCGTACCTGCTGTAGCTGATGCCCTTCATGCCCTCGACCCTCCGGTGTACTCGTGCGCCACGCAACCGGGATGTCCCGATACAAGGCTTTCGCGTGGCAACCTGTCCGTCATCGGCACCCCGTACCCCCGAAGGTGAGCACCATGACCACCGTCCACCAGGAACACACCGCCCACGGAACGCACAGCCACGGTCCGGGCTGCGGCCACGACCCCGTGCCGCACGGCGACCACGTGGACTACGCCCATGACGGGCATCTGCACCGGGAGCACGAGGGCCACTGGGACGAGTGCGAGCCGGCCGGGCACTCCGTCCACGAGGGCCACGAGCACGTGCACCACGACGAGTGCGGGCACGCGCAGGTGCCGCACGGCGACCACGTCGACTACCTGCACGACGGACACCGGCACGCCGAGCACGGCGGCCACTGGGACGATCACTGACCTGCCACGACGCAGCGGCCCGACGGCTCCCCGGCAGCTCGCGGGGAGCCGTCGGGCCGTCGTGGTCCCGGTCACGTTCGCCGTGATCTCGGCGTCACCCCCTGGACGGCATACCGACCGGTCGGCATCATGAGTCGGGACCAGTTCACCCGTCCCTAGGAGTGATGTATGAGCGCCGACCACCCGCCCGGGCTCGACCTGGACCGGCTGCGCGCCGTGCTCGACCGCGAGCGCCCCGGTCTGGTGAACGGCCCCCTGACCGGACGGCTGATCGAGGGCGGACGGTCGAACCTCACCTACGCGCTCGGCGACGGTACCTCCAAGTGGGTCGTCCGGCGGCCCCCGCTCGGCCATGTGCTGGCCACCGCACATGACATGAAGCGCGAACACCGGGTGATCAGCGCCCTGCACCCGACCCGGGTGCCGGTCCCCCGCCCGCTGCTGCTGTGCGAGGACGAGGAGGTGCTCGGAGCACCTTTCTACGTCATGGAGTTCGTGGAGGGCACCCCTTACCGCACCGCGGGGCAGCTCGCCCCGCTCGGCGCCGAGCGCACCCGGAACGCGGTGCTGTCCCTGGTGGACACGCTGGTCGAGCTGCACGCCGTGGACCCCGCCGAGGTGGGCCTCGCCGACTTCGGCCGCCCGGAGGGCTTCCTGGACCGGCAGCTGCGCCGCTGGGGCAAGCAGCTGGACGCCTCCCGCAACCGCGACCTGGCGGGCATCGACGAGCTGCACGCGGCGCTCGGCCGCGCCCTGCCCACCTCCCCCGCCCCGGCGGTCGTGCACGGCGACTACCGGCTGGACAACGTCCTGATCGGCGACGACGACCGGATCAGGGCGATCCTCGACTGGGAGATGTCCACGCTCGGCGACCCGCTGACCGACCTGGGCCTGCTGGTGATGTACAGCCGGCCGCTGGGCATGACCGACTCGCCCGTCTCCACCACCGCCGAGGCCCCGGGGCACCCCTCCCCGCAGGAACTGGTCGAGCGGTACGCGGCCCGCTCCGGCCGGGACGTCTCGGCCGTCTCCTGGTACACGGCGTTCGCCTGGTTCAAGCTCGCCGTGATCCTGGAGGGCATCCACTACCGGTACACGCTCGGCCAGACGGTCGGGCGGGGCTTCGACAGCATCGGTGACCTCGTGCCCGTCTTCATCGAGCACGGACTGACGACTCTTCAGGAAGGCTGACCCGCATGGACTTCGCGTTCGACGCGCGCACCGAGGAACTCCGGGCCAGGCTGCTGGCCTTCATGGACGAGTACGTCTACCCGGCCGAGCCGGTCGCCGAGGAGCAGCGGGCCCGGCTTGCCTCCCCCTGGGACACCCCGGCCGTGGTCGAGGAGCTGAAGGCCGAGGCGCGCAGGCGGGGCCTGTGGAACCTCTTCCTCCCCGACGCCGGGTACGGCGCCGGGCTGACCAACCTCCAGTACGCGCCGCTCGCCGAGATCACCGGCCGTTCCCCGCATCTGGCGCCCCCCGCGACGAACTGCGCCGCGCCCGACACCGGGAACATGGAGGTGCTGGCGCAGTTCGGCTCCGAGGAGCAGAAGAAGCAGTGGCTGGAACCGCTGCTGGCGGGTGAGATCCGCTCGGCGTTCGCGATGACCGAGCCGGAGGTGGCCTCCTCGGACGCCACGAACATCACCACGCACATCGAGCGGGACGGCGACGACTATGTGATCACCGGTCGCAAGTGGTACATCTCCGGGGCGATGAACCCGGACTGCAGGATCTTCATCGTGATGGGCAAGACGGACCCGGACGGCGCCGACATCCGCCGTCAGCAGTCGATGGTCCTGGTCCCCCGCGACACCCCGGGCGTCACCGTCGAACGGGCGATGCAGGTCTTCGGCTACGAGGACCACTCCCACGGCGGCCACGCCGAGGTGGTCTTCGACCACGCGCGCGTGCCGGTGACGAACCTCGTCGGCGAGGAGGGCGGCGGCTTCGCCATCGCCCAGGCCCGGCTCGGGCCGGGCCGGATCCACCACTGCATGCGGCTGATCGGCATGGCGGAGCGGGCGATCGAGCTGATGTGCCGGCGGGCCGTCTCGCGTACCGCGTTCGGCAAGGCGCTGGCCCAGCAGGGCGTCGTCCAGAACTGGATCGCCGACGCCCGGGTCACCGTCGAGCAGCTGCGGCTGCTGGTGCTGAAGACGGCCTGGCTGATGGACACCGTCGGCAACAAGGGCGCCCACACGGAGATCCAGGCCATCAAGATCGCCACCCCGCGCGCGGTGGTCGGCATCCTGGACCGGGCGATCCAGCTGCACGGCGCGGGCGGCGTGAGCCAGGACTTCCCGCTGGCCGAGCTGTACGCGAGCGCCCGCACCCTGATGCTCGCCGACGGCCCCGACGAGGTGCACCAGCGGTCACTGGCGCGCCGGGAGCTGAAGAAGTACCTGTAAGGACACGCGTGAGGGGCGGCCCGCTCTCGGGGGCCGCCCCTCATGTGTGCGCGGTGGCGCCGGCGCTACGGCCGCAGCGCGCGCAGCAGCAGGTCGGCGAGGTGGTCGGCGACCTGCTGGGGGGTGAGGGGCCCGTCGGGCCGGTACCACGTCGACAGGTGGTGGACGGAGCCGAAGTGGTAGTCCACCACCAGGTCGGCCGGGGTCGCCGTGGAGAAGACCCCCTCCTTCTGGCCCTCCTCGACGAGCGCGCGGAACTGCTCGTGGTAGCGCCGCCGCTCGGCGCGGACCTGCTTGTTCTTCTCCGGGCTGAGGTGGTGCATGGAGCGGAAGAAGATCATCGCGTCGTCGAGGTTCTCGATCGTCGTGACGACGACGTCCGCCGCCGCGTCCCTGAGCCGCTTGTCCACGGGCTCGTCGGCGTTGGCGAACCTGTCCAGCCGCTCCTGCTGCAGACGCAGCACGCGCGCGTAGACCTCGTGCAGCAGGTCGTCCTTGGAGCCGAAGTAGTGGTAGAGCGCCCCCTTGGTGACGCCGGCCGCCTCCACGATCTCCTGCACGGAGGTGCGGTCGTAACCCCGCTCGGCGAAGAGCCGGGTGGCGGCGGCCAGCAGCCGCTGGGGGACGGGCGTCCCGTCTCCGTCCGTCGTCCTGGGCACTTCCGCCACCTGCCTTTCCGTTCTGCTGCTAATCCTGTGCGGTACGGGAACGCAGTTCCCGACGGAGGATCTTCCCACTCGCCGTCTTGGGCAGGTCGGGCAGGATCTCCACCTGCCGCGGGTACTTGTAGGCGGCCAGTCTCTCCTTGCAGTACCCCGCGAGTTCGTCCGGGGCGGCCTCGGCCCCCGGACGCAGGCTGATGAAGGCCTTGACGGTCTCGCCACGGTACCCGTCGGGCACTCCGACGACGGCCGCCTCGCGCACCGCCGGGTGCGTGTACAGCACGTCCTCGACCTCGCGCGGCCACACCTTGAAGCCGGACGCGTTGATCATGTCCTTCTTGCGGTCCACGACGTACAGCCAGCCCTGCTCGTCCATGAACCCGATGTCGCCGGTGCGCAGCTCGCCGTCCGGGAAGGTCTCGGCGGTGGCGTCCGGGCGCCGCCAGTAACCGGGCACCACCTGCGGACCGCGGACGACGATCTCGCCCTGCTCCCCGAAGGGCACCTCCGCGCCCTGGTCGTCCAGGATGCGCACGACCGTGTCGGCACCGGGCAGCCCGACGGACAGCGTCCCGGAGACCGGGTCCACGGGCGCCTCCAGGCCGGGCGGGACGGAGGCGCAGGGCGCGGTGCACTCGGTGAGGCCGTACCCGACCCGGATGTACGGCCCGAAGCGCTCCCGGAACCTCTCCACCAGGGCCGGCGGCACGGGGGCGCCGCCGGACGACATGTTGACGAAGGAGGCGAAGTGCTCGCGGGTGACGTCCGGGTGGGCGGCGAGCGCCATGTAGGCGGTGGAGGGGCCGACGGTGTAGTGCGGGCGGTGCTCGGCGAAGGCGTCCAGGACGACGCCGGGTTCGAAGCGGTAGGTGAGCACCAGGGTGCCGGCGCTCGCCAGGCAGGCACCGAACTGGCACACCATGCCGGTGATGTGGAACAGCGGCGCGAGCGCGTAGTAGACGGGTGCCTCGGGCAGACCGAGCCCGGCGGCCTGCCGCTCGGCGTTGTGCATGATGTTGGCGTGGGTGTTGGTGGCGCCCTTGGGTGTGCCGCTGGTGCCCGAGGTGTAGCTGATCAGCGCGATCTCGTCCGGGCGGGGTGCGCGGCCCTCGGGGGCCCGGCCGCCCCGCCGGGCGACCGCCACCAGGTCGTCGGCGTCGGGGGCCTGGGGCAGCCGCTCGAAGCTGAGCACGCGCGCGTCGTCGCGGGTCTGGAAGTCCCGTTCGCAGGCGGTGAGCACGACGCGCACCGGCGAGCCGGCGGCCGTCTCGCGCAGGTACGCCTCCCAGGCCCGGTCGGTGCAGACCAGCGCGGCCACCTCGCCGTCCCGCAGGACGTGCGCCACCTCCCCCGACTTGTACATGGGGTTGACCGGGACGACGGTCGCGCCCGCCTTCCAGGCGCCGAGCACGGCCAGTGCGAAGTGCGGGCTGTTCTGCAGCAGGACGGCCACCCGGTCGCCGCGCTCCAGGCCGCGGGCGGCGAGGTGGGCGGCGACGGAGTCACTCAGCTCGTCCACCTCGCGGTAGCTCAGGCGGGCGTCGAAGTAGGTGAGGAAGGTGCGCTCGGGTGCCTCGGCGACGGCTTCGCGCAGGGCGTGCACGAGGGAGTCGGCGGGGTCGACGGGGGCGCGCTGGGCCTCGTCGAGCAGGGCGAGCCAGGGCCGGCCGGCGTAGCGGGAGGCGGTCACCGGCCGGTCTCCCACTTCTGCTGGATGTGGTTCATGGTGGCGAGCCAGCGGTCGGGCTCGCCGGCCCGCACCTGGTAGAAGCCGGCGACCTCGGGGTGCGGCAGGATCAGGAAGCGGTCCTCCTCGATGCCCTCGAACAGCGCGTCGGCCACGGTCTCCGGCTCGATCGCGGTCGGCTGGAGCACGAGGTCGCCCGCGCTGCCGGTGGCGGCCAGCATGTCGGTGCGGACGCCCTGCGGACAGATGGCGTGGACCCTGACACCCCGGTGGCGGTACGTCAGGGACAGCCACTCGGCGAAGGCGTAGGCGCCGTGCTTGGTCACGCTGTAGGAGGGCGCGCCGATCATCGTCAGCAGACCGGCGGCGGAGACGGTGGAGACGAACCGGCCGGTGCCCCGCTCCAGCCAGTCGGGCAGCAGGGCGTGGGCCGCGCGGACGTGGGCCATCAGGTTGACGTCCCAGGAGGCCGCCCAGGACGTCTCGTCCAGGGTGGAGCCCAGGTCGCCGTCCTCGAAGGCGACGCCCGCGTTGGCGCAGTAGACGTCCACGGTGCCGCCGAGCGCGTCCCGGGCCTCGGCGACGATCGCGGAGGCGTCGCCGGGTACGGCGGTCCCGCCGATCTCCTCGGCCACCGCCTCGGCCTTGCGGGCGTCCAGGTCGTTCACGACGACCCGGGCGCCCTCGGCGGCAAACCGCCGGGCCAGCGCGGCCCCGATACCACCGCCCGCCCCGGTGACGACCACTCCCGCATCCTGCACGGCTTCCACCATCGGTCTCCTTCGACACGGCGCGATTCGACTCGGCGACCGTCAGACTAACCGGTCGGTATGTGTAAACGGAAGGGTGACTGCACCAACCTCAAAGGGGCGCGGGGAACCGCGCGCGCACCCGCGAACGGCCCGCACGTGCCCACTCGAACGGCCCGCACGTGACCACGCACCGGAGGCCCCCATGCACCTGTCCCGGAGAAACCTGCTCGCCTCGGCCGCGCTGTCGGCGGCTCCGCTGCCCCGGCGACGCCACGAGCGTCTGCACACCGGCTTCGAAAGACTGGCCGCCGACGGTTACTCCCTGCTCACCGGCCAGAAGGCGGGTGTCGTCACCAACCCCACCGGCATCACCCGGGACGCCCGCCACATCGTCGACGTCATGCACCAGGACCCGCGGGTGCAGCTGACGGCGGTGTTCGGCCCCGAGCACGGCTTCCGCGGCACCGCGCAGGCTGGCGGCTCCGAGGGCCGCTACGACGACCCGGCGACCGGTCTGCCGGTGTACGACACCTACCTCAAGAGCGGCCGGCCGCTCGCCGACGTCTTCACCGCCTCCGGCGTCGACACCGTCGTCTTCGACATCCAGGACGTGGGCGCCCGCTTCTACACGTACATCTGGACCCTGTACGACTGCATGGAGGCGGCCCGGCTCGCCGGCAAGCGCTTCGTCGTCCTGGACCGCCCGAACCCGGTGACCGGCCGCGCGGCCGGGGGCCCGGTGCTGCACAAGGAGTTCGCCACCTTCGTCGGCCGGCAGCCGATCGCGCAGGCGCACGGCATGACCGTGGCGGAGCTGGCCCGGCTGTTCAACGGGGAGTTCCTGACCGCGCCCGTGCCGCTGGAGACGGTCCTGATGTCGGGCTGGCGGCGCGGCCTGTTCTACGACGACTGCGGTCTGCCGTGGGTGCCGCCGAGCCCCAACATGCCCACGGCGGACACCGCGCTGGTGTACTCCGGCACCTGCATGTTCGAGGGCACCAACCTCTCCGAGGGGCGCGGCACGACCCGGCCCTTCGAACTCCTGGGCGCCGAGGGCATCGACGGCCGCTGGGCCGCCGCCGTGAACGCACTCGGGCTGCCCGGTGTGCGGTTCCGGGAGGCGTACTTCGCGCCCACGTTCTCCAAGTTCGCGGGCAGGACGGCCGGCGGGGTGCAGCTCCACGTGACCGACCGGGCCGCCTACGACCCCGTACGCACCGGGATCGCGCTGCTGGTGACCGCCAGGAAGGTGTGGGACGGCTTCGCCTGGCGCTCCGACGACTGGATCGACAAGCTCACCGGCTCCGACCGGGTGCGCACGATGATCGACGCGGGCGCCGGCACCGACGAGGTGACGGGCGCCTGGCAGGACGAGCTGGCCGCGTTCCGCCGGGTTCGAAAGGAATATCTCCTCTACAAGTAGCCCGCGGTCCCTGGCCAACCCCGCACCCCGGCAGGACGATACGTGCGCAGCGCACCGTTGCGGGTGACGAGGGAGCCTGGTATGGCGGATCCTGGGATGAGCGTGACTCCCTACTGGGAGCTGACCTTCGACGCGGACGGGGACGTGGACGGCCCCGAACGTGACCGGCTGGCGGCGCAGGTCACGGAGTACGGCGTCCGTGACCTGATCGTCTTCTCGCACGGCTGGAACAACGACCGCTCGGGCGCGACCGCGCTGTACCGGCGATTCTTCGCTCCCCTGCCCAGGCTGGCGCCGAAGGCCCGGCTCGGGTACGTCGGCGTGATCTGGCCGTCGATGCGGTTCAGCGACGAGCCGATCCCGGACTTCCCGGAGTCCGTGGCGGCCGTGGCGGCTCAGGCGGCGCCCGGACCGGCGCTGGACGAGGACACCCGGCGCGCGCTGCTGGAGACCTTTCCGGGCCGGGCCGCCACGCTGGACCGGCTGGCCCGGATGCTGGACGAGCGGCCGGACGGCGTCGCGGGGCTGACCGAGTTCGGGCGGCTGGTGCGGCTGCTGCCGGACGGCGGCGAGGGGCCGGCCGACACGGACGAGCCGGGCGCCCCGGCCGTGTTCGACGCGGACCCGGTGAGCGTGTGCGAACAGTTCGCCGACGCGCTGGCCGCGCTCGGCCCGGCGGCCGACGGCGCCCGGTTCGGCTTGCCGAATCCGTGGGACGGCGCGAAGGAGCTGCTGCGGCAGGCGGCGTACTACCAGATGAAGCGGCGGGCCGGGACGGTCGGCGAGCGCGGACTCGGGCCGCTGCTCGGGCGGTTGGCCGAGGCGGCGCCCGGGGTGCGGGTGCATCTGGTCGGGCACAGCTTCGGTGGCCGGCTGGTGGCGTTCGCGCTGCGCGGGCTGCCCGGGACGGTGCGTACGGTGAAGTCGGTGACCCTGCTCCAGGGCGCCTTCTCGCACTACGCGTTCGCGGCCCGGCTGCCGCACGCGCCGGACCGGTCGGGGACGCTCAGGGACGGGCACCGGCGCGTCGACGGCCCCCTGGTGTGCTGCCACTCCCACTTCGACGCCGCCCTCGGCACGTTCTACCCGCTGGCCTCCCGGCTCGCCGGGGACGACCGCTCCTGCGCGGGCAGCGAGATCGCGGCCGTGCTGGGTCCGCAGTGGGGGGCCATGGGGCACGACGGGGTGCAGGCGGTACCGGGCACCGCGACGCTGGACCTGGCGGCGGCCCTGCGCGGTCCGCTGCCGGCGTCGGGCTGTGTGAACGTGGACGTGGCGGCCGTGGTCCGGCGCGGAGGCGCGCCGTCCGGGGCGCACAGTGACATCGTGCACCCCGAACTGGCGCGGGTGGTACTGGCGGCGGGCCGTATCGCCTGACCCGCCGCCCGCGCACCCGGGCCTCCCGGCCGTGCCTCAGCGGTGCGAGGTGTACTCCACGACCTGCTGGTAGGTCGGCCGGTTCTGCCAGCTGATCCTGCCGTGCTTGACGCCTCCCAGCGGGCGCTGCGCGATGGAGTCGGCACACCACTGGTCACCGGCCGAGCACTGGTCGTCGCCCGGGTAGACCTGGGCGGCGGTCAGGCCGGCCGCCTGCTTCAGGGTGCCGACCAGGCTGTCCCGGCAGGCGGTGAGGCTGCCGCCGCCGCAGTACGTGTGCGCCAGGGCGCCCTGTACGGGTTCCCCGAGCACGGCCCGGATGTCCTTGTCGACGTAGCTCCACCAGCCGTACTGGAAGGAACTGCCGGCGTGTGAGCCGGTCGGGCCGTGTCCGGCGGACGGCGCCTCGTCGATCGGCGCGTTGGCGGTGAAGGCCGTGTACAGATCGCTGCCCAGGCCGGGTTCGAACTCGGCCTTGACCAGCAGCGGCCACCAGGCGTCCAGGACGCGGATCGCGTCGGCGTTCGCGTAGCTTTTGGAACCCGCTGAGGTCTCGGTGCGCTTGGCACCGGCGCCCAGCCACGCCTGGAGCTTGTTCACCGCGTCGGCGACCGTGGCGTCCGTCACCGAGGCGGAACCGATCACCTTCAGCAGCTTCGGCAGCACGTCCTCCGCGCGCAGGTCCGTCAGGCCCGCGTCGGCCATGGCCTGCACCAGCTTCGTCCGGGTCACGCCGCCGGCCGCGACGAGTCTCCTCACCCGGTCGTCCAGCAGGTTGCCGCGGTGCACGGAGCCGTCCGCCCAGGGCGCGGTGGTGTAGTCCTTGGCCTGCTTGTTGTTCCAGGAGATGTAGTAGTCCTGGTCGACCGAGTTGGGGTGGGCGGACGCCGGGGTGTAGTCGGCCGTGTTGGCGGCCGGGTCCCAGTTCCTCCACTCGTACGCGGGCTGCGCCCACACCGGGAACTCCGCGTCGACGCCGCTCGCCCGCACGGGGTTGTCACCGCTGTTGTAGTACGCGGTGTGCTGGGAGTCGGCGTAGAACCAGTTGAAGGTGTAGTTGATGTGCTGGGCCGCGCTCTGGAAGTCCTTCGGGCCCTTGACGTAGTCGGGGTCGTTGAGCATCTGGAAGCCGATGATCGAGTCGGCCTCGTGCAGATAGGAGGAGCGCAGGGTGGTGTAGGCGACCTTCTTGCCGCCGACGGTCGCCCGGTAGGTCACCGGTCCGTACTTCGTGCGCCACACGCGCATGGTGTACGACCCCGCGGCCGTGCCGTCGGCCACGGTCGGCGTCCAGGCGTTCTTCTGCTCGGCCTTGTCCATGGCGGTGCAGGTGCCGCGGTACAGGTAGTGGTAGTCGTCCTGGCACAGCTCGACCGCGTAGGTGTCGATGATGTCCTGGCCTGAGGTGGTGGCGCTCCAGGAGTAGTCCTGGCCGCGGCCGAGTTCGACGTACATGCTCAGCCCCGCGAAGGAGGCGCCGCGGGCGCTGATGCCGGGGCCCTGGATCTCCTGGAGCAGGAGCAGCTGCGGGGCGAAGTAGCCGGTCTGCGGTCCGAAGACGGCGATCGGATGGCCGCTCGCCGTGTGCGCGCCGCTGACCACGAGCGCGTTGGACATGCCGCGCCTGGCGGAACTCGTGATCGCCTTGGCGGCGGTGGCGGAGGTGTTCCTGGCCGCCGCCGTGGCCGCGCTGCCCGTGCGGTCGTAGACGAGGGGTTCCTCGGTCACCGTGCCGGCGTCGGGCAGGGCCGCGCCCTGGGCGTTGGCGGGCTTGGCGCCGTACGGGAAGCTCTCACCGTTGTGGACGGTGAGGGCGGCCTCGGGGTCGTTGCGTTCACGGAACGACTCCCAGACCCGGGTGCCCTCCTCGACGCCGTACTTCTGCTGGGCGGCGAGCAGGGACATGGCGTTGTTGACCTCGCCGCCGCCGCCGGAGCCGAACAGCGAGCCGACCACGGAGGCCAGCGCCACGAGGTCGGTGACCTTGAAGTGTTCTATGGTGCCGGCGTTGGTGATCGCGTCCTTGTGGCCGGTGAGGACGTACTCGCCGGGGAAGTAACGGCCGCTGTCCGAGGCGTCGATGTAGGCGTTGATGCCGGCGAGATAGGCGCCCACGTCGGCGAGGGCCTGCTGGCCGCGGGCACCGCTCTTGGCCACGGCGCTGTCGATCTGCCCCTGCAGCTCGGCCTCGGTGTAGGGCGCGCTGCGGTAGAACTGCTGCTCCAGGCCCTGGTTGGCGGGCGCGCCGCCGGCGAAGCCGGTCAGCCGGCCGCGGCCCACGTGCCGGAAGACGTCCATCAGCCACAGCCGGTCCTCGGCCGCGGCGTATCCGGCGCCGAACTCGGTGCCGTACCGGGTGGTGCCTGTGATGTGCGGCACACCGGTCTTCTTGTCGCGGACGATGGTGACGTCGCCGCGGCCGGCCGGTTTCTCGCTGGAGGCGACCTGGTCGGAGGGGACGCCGAAGGAGGCGTCGTTGAAGAAGGTGTTGATCTTCGCGTCGGTCAGGCCCGGGTAGCCGGTGGCGAGGCCGGCGTACGGGCCGAGCTGGTCCTCGGCGTGTGACGGCTGGGTGCCGAAGGCCTGGTTGAGCAGGATCTGGGCGAGGGTGGCGTTGCCGTTCTGTCCGGGCGGCAGGATGTCCGAACACTGGCCGCCGCAGTAGTCGTTGGAGGCCGCCGCGCCGGGCGCCGCCACCGCGGTCTGGGTGAGGGGGGAGAGAAGACCTGCGACGAGGACGCATACGGACGCGGTCTTCAGGAACCCGAAGAGTTGGCGGGACGTTCTCAGTCTGTCAAGGACGGTACGTGGGGTGCGCCGTGGCATGGCGGCTCCTAGCGACTGGGGTGGCCGAACGTTACCGCCGGTATCCCCCGGTTAAAAGATGAACATGCGTCAGTTTTTGAAGTCCGCAAGCGCAATCGAAGAAGCGATGGAGCCGAATCGCCTGTCGATACGTCTATTCGGCGACGTCCGTACGACGACGCCGAAGTGACCGAAGTGCAGGTGCCGATGCAGGTGTGACGGAGGTGCAGGGCGATGGCAGGTTTCCGGAGTCTGGCGAGACAAGTACGCGACCCGCGCTGTGATCTGGCGCTGCGGCGGTACTCGCTGCGCAAGTGCCTGGAGAAGTTCGCCCCTTACGGGCACAGGGCGACCTGGGACCATCTGTGCTCCCGGGCCGGTTTCGGGCCCGAGGACCGCTCCCCCGATCCGGCGCGGCTCGTGGCCGCGCTGGAGGAGCTGGAGGAGGCGCGTGATGTCTGGCTCGCCTACGAGACCGACTTCACCGAGCGCCGCAGGAAGGAGAAGCACGACGGGCTGCGCAGGCCGGGCAGCGTGGACGACTGGCACCGGCTGACCTGGGGCGGGTTCGGGGTCGCCTGGTGCGACGATCCCCGGGTGCACCCCGAGGAGCCGCTCGCGGAGGTGCTGCGCCGGCTGATCGCGGCACTGGAGCGGGAACCGGGCTCGTCGTGCCCGGTCTGCGCCGGGGAGCGGCTGGTGTGGAGATACGGCCTGGACCACGAGCCGTCGTCCGGCCCGGTCTGCGCGGACTGCGGGATCCTGGTACCGCGGCCCGTCCTCAGCCCGCGGGTCCTGCAGTACGCCAGGCGGGAACGCCTGTTGATGTCGGCCTGAGCGGTCGGGGCGGCACCGGGTGCGGCGCGCGCGGCGGGCCGGCACCGGTGCGGGGTGCGCAGGGGATGCCGCACCCCGTCCGCGGAGCGTCCCCGGGGGCCGTCACCACACGGGACGGAGCCTCCCCCGGCCGTTGTCGGCGGGGGCTGGCATCATCGGGCCATGGTGCAGGTGTGTCTCAACGGGACCCGTTCGGCCGCCGACGGCGCGGAGGTGCCGATGTCCCCGCTGGACCTGGCGCGTTCGGCCGCCGAGGCGGTGGCGGCCGGTGCCACCTCGGTCCATGTCCACCCGAAGACGCCGTGCGGTCAGGACAGTCTCTCCCCGCGGGTGCTCGCTCCGGTGCTGGAGGCGGTGCGCGCACAGGTGCGCGTGCCGGTCGGGGTGACCACGGGAGCCTGGGCCGAACCCGATCCGGCGGCCCGTGTCGCCCGGGTGCGCTCCTGGTCGGTGCTGCCGGACTTCGCGTCGGTCAACTGGCACGAAGCGGGCGCCGAGGAGGTCGCCGGGGAGCTGCGCGCCCGGGGCGTGGCCGTGGAGGCCGGCGTTTTCTCCGGCACCGAGGGCGTCAGCCGGTTCGCGGCCTCGCCGCTCGGGCCGAGAGTGCTGCGGGTGCTGGCCGAGGTGACCGACCCGGACCCGGCGACCGCCGAGGCGTCGGCGCGGGCGCTGCTGGCGAGGCTGGGCACGGCGCACGGCCGCCCGGTGCTGCTGCACGGCCAGGAGGGCGGCACCTGGCCGGTGCTCCGGCTGGCGGGCCGGCTGGGCCTCGCCACCAGGATCGGCCTGGAGGACACCCTGCTGCTGCCGGACGGCCGACGGGCGCGGTCCAACGCCCGGCTGGTGGCCGAGGCACTCGCTCAACACGGGTGAGCCCGCCGCCCGGCGGCCCGGCCGGCTCGGCGCGGTCCGGGCGAAGGGGAACTCCCCTGCCCACGCCGCGTGTCACCGCCGACATGCCGACCGCCTCTGCCGCGGCGGCCGTCAGCGCCGCTCCGCCATGAGGCGCGAACCCGTCAGCCGGTCGCCGAACACGTCGTCCGGGTTGGACAGCACACACGTCTGCAGCGACAGGCACCCGCAGCCGATGCAGTCGGTGAGATGGTCGCGCAAACGGTTCAGCTGCTGGATCCGCTCCTCCAGTTCCGAGCGCCACTTCTCCGACAGCCGCGCCCAGTCCTCCTTGGTCGGCGTCCGCTCCTCGGGGAGTTCGGCCAGGGCGTCCCGGATCGTGGCCAGCGGGATGCCGACCCGCTGGGCCGCGCGGACGAAGGCCACCCGGCGCAGGGTGTCACGGCTGTAGCGCCGCTGGTTGCCGGAGGTGCGCCGACTGGAGATCAGCCCTTTGGCCTCGTAGAAGTGCAGGGCGGACACCGCCGCTCCGCTGCGCGCGGCCAGCTGGCCGACGGTCAGCTCGTGGATCTTCTCGGGAATCTGAGGCACCCCTCAGAGATTACAGAGACCACTCGGGCCGCCCGGTACGTCATCCGTTGACATCGACCCCCCACCCGACCATGCTAAGCAGTTGCTTAGAGACGCGAGCGAGAGGCCGGGAACATGGCGGAACCGAGGACCTTCACCTCCCCCGACGAGCTGAAGGCGGCCGTGGGTGAGCAGCTGGGCACCACCGACTGGCTGGAGATCGACCAGAAGCGGATCGACCTGTTCGCGGAGGCGACCGGGGACCACCAGTGGATCCACGTGGACCCCGAGAAGGCCGCCGCGGGCCCGTTCGGGACCACCATCGCCCACGGCTACCTCACCCTGTCGCTGCTCCCGCTCTTCGGGCCGCAGCTCATCCGGGTCGAGGGCGTGAAGATGGGCGTCAACTACGGGACGAACAAGGTCCGTTTCCCCGCCCCCGTGCCCGTCGGCTCCCGGCTGCGGGCCACCGCGAAGATCACCGGTGTCGAGGACGTCACCGGCGGTGTGCAGGTGGCGGTCGCCTTCACCGTGGAGCGCGAGGGCGGCGACAAGCCGGTGTGCGTCGCGGAGTCGGTGGCCCGGTACTACCTGTAGGCCGGGCCGGGGTCTACCCGGCCCCGACCATGCGCAGCACGAGGCCGGCGTAGAGCGCGCCGACCTCCTCGGGGGTGCGCGGGCCGTTCACGGTGAACCAGCGGGCGACGTCGATGCACAGCGACAGCACGGCGAGTGTGGTGCCCTGCACGTCGGGGACGTCGAACTCGCCCGAGGCCACGCCGTCCTCGATGATCCCGCGCACCTCCGCGTCCACCTGGCGGCGCAGCGCGACGATCTCGGCGCGGGCCTCGGGGCCGAGTGCGTCCAGCTCGTACTGCACGACCCGCGCGGTGGTGCGCCGGCCGGCGTGCCAGCGGACGAAGGAGCCGACCGCGTCGGCCAGCCGCTCCGCGGCGCTGCCCTCGCGCCGGGCCGCGGTGCGCAGGATGTCGAGGGCCTTGTCGTGGCCGATCCTGCTGATCCGGTGGAGCAGCTCTTCCTTGGTCTTGTAGTGGATGTAGAGCGCGGCCGGGCTCATGCCGGCGCGGCCCGCGATGTCCCGGGTCGTCGTCGCGTGGTAGCCGCGCTCGGCGAAGGCCTCCACGGCGGCGACGAGCAGCCGCCGGGCCGCGTCAGGGGTGACCTCGTCCCACGGCTCCACTTCGCCGCCGGCCGTCTCCTCCGCCGTACTCATCGCTGGCTCGCCCCTCTCGGTCGGGAGCACCACCATACCGCCGACGGTGAGCGGGCGCTTAGCGTGGCCGCTCAGAGCTTCTCGAAGGGGTCGTGGTCGGCGAGCAGCTTCTCCAGGCGGGCCTGGTCGACCCGGCTGACGAGCTGCCCGGCCTCCTGCCGGTCCCGGATGACCTTGGCGAGGGTGAAGGCGGAGGTGACGAGGTAGAGGACGGCGATCGCCAGGAAGCCGCGGACCCAGGCGTTGGCGTCGAGCCGGAGGATGCCGATGGCGGTGGCCGCCATGGCGACCGCGAAGGAGGCGACCGCCTGGCCGTAGAACGCGGCGGTGCTCTGCTGTTTGACCGGTGTGTCACTCATGGCCCCAGCATCGGCGGACGCGGCACGCGCCCCATCCGCCGGGATACTCAAAGACGTACTCGGACCGTACTCAGAAGGCCGAAATCCCGGTCAGGGAGCGGCCGATGAGCAGCTTCTGGATCTGGCTGGTGCCCTCGTAGAGGGTCATCACGCGGGCGTCGCGCAGGAGTTTGCCGGCCGGGTACTCGTCGATGTAGCCGTAGCCGCCGAAGACCTGGAGGGCGTTGCTGGCGGCGCGGACGGCGGCCTCGGAGGCGAACAGCTTGGCCTTGGAGGACTCGACGGCGAACGGCTCGCCCCGGTCGATCAGGTCGGCGACCCGCCAGGTCAGCAGCCGGGCCGCGTCCACGTCGACGGCGATGTCGCTGATCAGCTCCTGCACCAGCTGGTGGCGGGCGATGGGCCCCCCGAACTGCTCGCGCTCACCGGCGTACCGCACGGCGGCGTCCAGTGCCGCCTGGGCTATCCCGACACAGCCGGCGGCCACCGACATCCGCCCCTTGGCCAGTGCGGACATGGCGACGGAGAAGCCCTTGCCCTCCTCGCCGAGCATGGCCGAGGCGGGTACGCGCACGTCCTCCAGCACCAGCTCGGCGGTGGCCTGACCGCGCAGACCGAGCTTGCCGTGCACGGTACGTCGGGTCAGGCCGGGGGTGTCGGTGGGGACCAGGAAGGCGGACACGCCCTTGTGGCCGGGGGCGTCGGTGGAGCGGGCGAAGAGCAGGACGACGTCCGCCCAGGTGCCGTTCGTGATGAACATCTTGGTGCCGTTGACGACGTAGTCGCCGCCCTCGCGGACGGCCCGGGTGGTGAGGCTGCCCGCGTCGGAGCCGGTGCCGGGCTCGGTGAGCCCGAAGCAGCCGACGTACTCGCCGGCGGTGAGCCCCGGCAGCCAGCGCCGCTTCTGCTCCTCGCTCCCCCAGGCGGCGATCGTCTTGGCGACCAGCCCGAGGGAGACGGAGACGATCCCGCGGACCGAGGAGTCCCCGCGCCCCAGCTCCTCGGTGACCAGGCAGTAGGCCAGGTGGTCGCCGCCGGAGCCCCCGTACTCCTCGTCGACGGTCAGTCCGAGGAAGCCGACCTCGCCGAGCTTGTTCACGATGCCCCGGTCGACCTCCTCGGCCCGGTCCCAGGCGACGACGTGCGGGGCGATCTCGCGCGCCACGAAGTCCCGGGCGAGCCGCCGTACGGCCGTCTGCTCCTCGCTGAGCCCCAGGTTCACCACGAGATCACCCCATACGAACGGATCCATCGACGGATCTTGAAAACCGTACATTTAAATTAGCACTGCTAGTTTCTCTTCGCAGCCCTACTATGTGCGCCATGGCCCGACCGCGCAAGCCCCTCCTCAGCACCGACCGGATCGTCGAGACGGCCCGGGAACTCGTGGACCGGGAGGGCCTCGCGGCCGTCTCCACGCGGCGGCTCGCCGCCGAGCTCGGGGTGAGCGGGCCCTCGCTCTACAACCACTTCCGCACCAAGGACGAGATCCTGGAGGCGGTCGCCGACTCGGTGAGCGCGCTGGTCGACCTGTCGATGTTCGAGGACGGGCGGGGCTGGCGGACCGCGCTGCACGACTGGGCCGTCTCCTACCGGGCCGCCCTGCGCGACCACCCGAACATCGTCCCGGTCCTCGCCCGCGGCCCCGGCCGCCGCCCCGCCGCGCTGCGCCTGGCCGACGCGGTCTACGGCGCGATGGTCGACGCGGGCTGGCCGCCGGCACAGGCCACCTCCATCGGCGCGCTGATGCGGTACTTCATCATGGGCTCGGCGCTCGGTTCGTTCGCCGGCGGCTTCGTGGACGACGCGAGCGCGTACGACCCCGCCGACTACCCCCACCTCGGCCAGGCCCATCTGCTCGCCGAGCAGCAGGAGAAGATCGACGAGCGGGCCTTCGAGACGGGACTCGGCGCCCTGCTCGACGGGCTGGCCCAGCAGTACGAGCGGGTCCGCGAGTGAGGACGCTTCGGCCGTCGCCGAAGCGTCACTGCCGCATGCTGGGTGCATGGACACCAGGGACCCCCAGGCCGCGGGCCTCGCCGCGCTGGCCGGGCTGATCGCCGACCGGACCCGGGCCGCGTGCCTGCTGGCGCTGCTGGACGGCCGGGCGTGGACGGCAGGCGAGCTGGCCCGGCATGCGCAGGTCGCCGCGTCCACCCTCAGCGAGCACCTGGGCAAGCTGGTGGCGGGCGGCCTGCTCACGGAGGAACGGCAGGGCCGGCACCGGTACGTCCGGCTGGCCGACGCGCGGACGGCGCAGCTGATCGAGGATCTCGCCGCGCAGGTGCCGGCGGCGCAGGCGCGGCCCGCTCCGCGCGGCCTGCGCGAGTCCGGCGCCGGGGCCGCCATGGCCCGGGGCCGGACCTGTTACGACCATCTCGCCGGGCGCCTGGGCATCGCGGTCACGGACGCGCTGACGCTGCGCGGGCTGCTGCGCCAGGACACCGGGTTCGCGCTCACCGACGCCGGGATGGAGTGGTTCGGTGCGGCGGGCATCGCCCTCGACCTCTCCGGCCGGCGTCCCCTGGCCCGTGCCTGCCTGGACTGGACCGAGCGGCGGCCCCATCTCGCGGGGGCGGCGGGGGCGGCCCTGTGCGGGCACGCGCTGGACGCGGGGTGGTGTGTCCGGATCGGCTCGCAGCGGGCCGTGAAAGTGACGGCGGCGGGAGAGCGGGCGCTGTCCGGCCTGCTGGGCATCTCGTCCGCTGCCCTGCGCTGAGCCCCCGCGCCGAGCCCCCGCGCTGTGGGCCGCGCCCGCCACCGTCCACCCCGTCCGTTTTCCGCCAGCCGGATACCTGTCCCTGCCTAGCCTCGGGAGCATGATGAGCACCGCCCGGAAACACCCCCGCATACTCGCCGCCGGCGCCGCCGCCGTCACCGTCGTGCTGTGGGCCTCCGCCTTCGTGTCGATCCGCAGCGCGGGAGAGGCGTACTCGCCCGGCGCGCTGGCCCTCGGCCGGCTGTCGGCGGGCGCCCTCACGCTGGGCGCCGTCTGGGCCGTGCGCCGGGAGGGGCTGCCGCCCAGGGCCGCCTGGCGCGGGATCCTGCTGTCCGGGCTGCTGTGGTTCGGTTTCTACATGGTCGCCCTCAACTGGGGCGAGCAGCAGGTGGACGCCGGGACGGCGGCGCTGCTGGTGAACATCGGCCCGCTGCTGATCGCCCTGCTGGGCGCCCGGCTGCTCGGTGATCCGCTGCCGCGGAGGCTGGTCGCGGGGATGGCGGTGTCCTTCGCGGGCGCGGTGACGGTGGGGCTGTCGATGTCGGGCGGTGGCGGGTCCTCCCTGCTGGGCGTGGCGCTGTGTCTGGTCGCGGCCGTCGGTTATGCCTTCGGTGTCGTCGCGCAGAAGCCCGCCCTGGGCCGGGCGAGCGCGTTGCAGGTGACGACGTTCGGATGCCTGGTGGGCGCCCTGGCCTGTCTGCCGTTCGCCGGCCAGCTGGTGCACGAGGCCGGCCGCGCATCGGTGCCGGCGACCCTGAACATGGTCTACCTGGGCGTGTTTCCGACCGCGCTGGCCTTCACCACCTGGGCCTACGCCCTCGCCCGCACCACCGCGGGCCGGATGGGCGCGACGACGTACGCCGTGCCCGCGCTGGTGGTGCTGATGTCGTGGGCCGCGCTCGGCGAGGTGCCGGGGGTGCTCACGCTGGCGGGCGGTGCGCTGTGTCTCGCGGGGGTGGCGGTGTCGCGGACCCGGGCGCGCCGCGGCGGGGCGGACCGGGCAGCGGCCGGGAGGCCGCTGCCCGAGAGGGTGCGCTGAGCGCCGGAAGGCCGGACGGGTACGCCCGGCGTCAGAAGACGACGAGTGCGCGACCGCCCTTGCCCGCGAGCATGTTCTCGAAGGCGGCCGGGATGCCCTCCAGGCCGATCCGTTCCGTGACCAGCACGGACAGGTCAAGGCGTCCTTCGCGTACGTGCGCGGCGAGCACCGGCAGGTCGCGGGCCGGATCGCTGTTGCCGTAGACGCAGCCGGACAGCGTGCGGCCCCAGTGAAATATCTCCAGGGCGTTGAAGGTGACCTGCTCGTCCTTGCCGCCGATGCCGACGACCGTCGTACGGCCGCCCCGGCGGGTGGACTCCCAGGCCGCGCGGATCGACACCGCCCGGCCCACGCACTCCACGGAGACGTCGACGCCCTGCCTGCCGGTGAGGGCGCGGATCTCGCGGGGGGTGTCGGCGGAGGCGAGCACGTAGTCGGTGGCGCCGGCCGCGCGGGCCAGCTCCTCCTTCCCGGGGGAGACGTCGACCGCGATGATCCGGGACGCCCCCGCGATGCGGGCCGCCTGGAGGGTGGCCAGGCCGACCCCGCCGACGCCGAACACGGCGACGGTCTCGCCGGGGCGGACGCCGGCCGAGTGGTGGACCGCGCCGTAACCGGTGAGCACCGCGCAGCCCAGGAGGGCGGCGTCCACCAGCGGCACCCCCTCGGGCAGCGGCAGCACGCAGGACGCGGCGACCACGGTCTCCTCGGCGAACGCGGCGACGTTCAGGCCGGGATGGAGGTCGGTGCCGTCGGCGGTGCGGGCGTAGACGTCGGCGGCGCCGTTCAGCGCGTTGGCGCACAGCCAGACCTCGCCGAGCGTGCAGGCGTGGCAGCCGCCGCAGGACGGGGCCCAGTTGAGGACGACGGGGGCGCCGGGTGACACATGGGTGACGCCCTCGCCCACGGCGACGACCGTGCCGGCGCCCTCGTGGCCGAGGACGGCCGGGACCGGCACCCGCATGGTGCCGTTGGACAGGGACAGGTCGGAGTGGCAGACACCGGCGGCGGCGAGACGGACCCGGACCTGGCCGGGCCCCGGGTCGGGCAGGTCGATGCCGGTGATCTCCAGCGGCGCGCCGATGGCGGGAAGGACGGCGGCTCGTACGGTCATGGGTCTCGGACTTCCTCAGAACTGGAGGGACTTGGTCTGGAGGTACTCGGCGAGTCCGTGCGTGCCGAGTTCCCGGCCGACGCCGGACTGCTTGTAGCCGCCGAAGGGCGCGAGGGGGTTGAACCGGCCGCCGTTGATGTCGACCTGGCCGGTGTCCATACGACGCGCGAAGGCCACCGCCTCGGCCTCGTCGGCGGCCCAGACGGCACCCGCGAGGCCGTAGACGGTGCCGTTGGCGATGCGCAGGGCGTCGTCCTCGTCGTCGTACCGCAGGACCGACAGCACCGGGCCGAAGATCTCCTCCTGGGCGATCGTCATCTGCGGGGTGACGTCGGCGAAGACGGTGGGGCTGACGAAGTAGCCGCGCTCGCGCGGGGATTCGGGTCCGCCGGTGACCAGCCGGGCGCCCTCGGCGACGCCCTTGTCGATGTAACCGCGCACCCGCGCCCGCTGCCTGGCGCTGACCACCGGCCCGATCCGGTCGCCGTACTTGGCGGCGGCGGTCCCGGCCAGCTCGACGGCCTCGTCGTACCGGTCGCGGTGGACCAGCATGCGGGTCCAGGCGCTGCAGGTCTGGCCGGAGTTGGACATCACGTTGGCCACGCCGACGTTGACGGCCCTGGCGAGGTCGGCGCTCGGCAGGATCACGTTGGCGGACTTGCCGCCCAGTTCGAGGGCGACCTTCTTCACGGCCGCGCCGGCCACCGCGCCGATCCGCCGGCCTACCGCCGTGGAGCCGGTGAAGGAGACCAGGTCCACACCGGGGTGTTCGGCGAGGGCCTGTCCGGCGACCGGGCCGAGGCCGGTGACCAGGTTGAACACGCCCGCGGGTACGCCCGCCTCGTGGATCGCCTCGGCGAACAGCCGGGCGGTGAGCGGGGTGTCCTCGGCGGGCTTGAGGACGACCGTGCAGCCGGCGGCGAGGGCCGGGGCGACCTTGGCGACGATCTGGTGGAGGGGGTAGTTCCAGGGGGTGATGGCGCCGACCACGCCGATCGGCTCGTGCAGGACCGTGGAGTTGCCGACCCTCTCCTCGAAGGGGTGGGCCGCGGCGAGTTCCGCGTACGAGCCGGCGACCGCGATGGGCACGCCCGCGTGCACGGCCTGGGAGAACTGCAGGGGTGAGCCCAGTTCGGCGGTGACCGTCCCGGCGATCTCGTCCTTGCGGGCCACGAGCGCGTCCCGGAGGGCGGCGAGGCGTGCGGCACGCTCGGCCGGAGGCGTGGCGGCCCAGGCGGGCAGGGCGGCGCGCGCGGCCCGGACGGCGGTGTCGACGTCCTGCGCCCCCCCCCGCCGGGACACTGCCGATGACCTGCTCGTCGGCGGGGTTGACGACCTCGATCACGTCCCTGCTCGCGGCGGGGCGCCAGGCGCCGTCGATGTACAGGCCGTCATGTGCCTTCATGCTGTTTCCTCCCGGCGGATCCGCGTCGTCCGGCACACAAACTAGCGGTGATAGTTTTGGTGCGCCAGACATTCCCGGGCCGCGGACCTACCGGGACATCATCGCGGAGGGACCGGCCGGTGCGGGCGCCGCGTCCGCACCGGCCGGTCCGCCGGTCATCTCGTGGCCGTCAGGTGGGCGAAGACCACCACGTTGCTGGTGTAACCGGTCCGCCGGCTGAACAGGCCACCGCAGGTGATGACCCTCAGCTCCGGGCGCCCGGTCGCGCCGTACACCTCCTGGTCGGGGAAGCCGAGCTTGTCGAAGACCTTCACCCGGTCCACGGAGTAGACGGCGGTGCGCCCGTCCGCGCGCCGGACCTCGACGGTCCTGCCGGGCTTGGCCTGGGCGAGCCCGGCGAACACGGCGGGGCCGGTCGTGGTGTCGCGGTGGCCGACGGCGATCGCGGTGCCGGCCTCGCCCGGCGTGGGGCCGCCCTCGTACCAGCCGACCAGCTTGGCCCTGTCGACGGGCGGCGTCTCCAGCTGCCGGTTCGCATCGAGCCGGAGGGGGGTGATCGGGGCGTCGATCCCCAGGGAGGGCACGCGGAAGGCGACCGGCCTGGACCGGGGCAGTGGTCGGGGCGGCGGCCCCGGAGGGGCGGAGGAGGCGGGGCCGGCTGTGCCGGATCCTTCCCGACCGCCGGCCCGGGCGGAGTCCGCGCCGACGGCCGCCACGGTGTGGCCGCCCGTCCGGCCGGGCCCCGCCGGCCCGCACCGGGACCACATGGTCGCGAGGACGACGACCAGCACGGCCGTCCTGGCGAGGCGGTAGGCGCGGGTCCGGTACCAGGGCCTGCGTCGGTACCTACGCTGCACCATGGGGCCGGCGGCGGATCAGCCGGAAGTACACGGCGCCGCAGACGGCGACCAGGCCCACGGCCGCCGCGGCGGCCACCGGCGAGTACGCGGCGGCCGTGTCGATCAGACCGCCGCCGCCCGCGTGCACGCCGCCCCTGGGCGGCTGCTGGTCGCTCTGGCCCCAGGCGCCGTTGTCCTGCTGGTGCTCCTCCTGCTGGTGGTCCTCGATCTGTCCGCCCGGACCCTGCGCGCCGTCGTGCTGGCCCTCGCGGCAGTTGACCCGGAAGACCTTCTCCTTCACGGCGGCCGGTGTCCCCACGGTCCAGGTGATCTTGTACTGTCCGTCCGCCAGACCCAGCGCGTCGGTGTGCCCCGCACCGCCGGCCAGCTGGATGACACCCGTCACGGTGGCGGCGGTGGGCAGCGGCGGCTGTGGCGTGATGGTGTAGGCGATCGTGCCCAGGTCGTCGAAGTTGACGGCCTCCAGGAAGAACTTGCAGACCATCGGGTCGTCCTTCGACGATCCGCTGAGCGACGTCACGAAGGGCGTACGCGCGTTGTGGATCCTGATGTCGCCGTTCTCGCCCTGGGCCACCGCGCTCGGGGCCGCCACCCATGACGCGCCCGCCGCGGCGAGGGCGGCGAGGACGACTGTGGAGCCCGCGCGGGAACCGATGGCACGTGGGGGTGTCAGGGTGGGCATGCGCAATCCTCCGAGTTCAGACGATTTTCATACAAATCGCTCTTTCGCCAGGACTCTCCTTCATGGGCCCCGCGGCCCCCGGCAGCGACGCCCGGCGCGCCGTCAGATATCGCTCGTGCGGCGCAATCCGGCGCGCCGGGACCGCTCCCGCGTCACCCGCCCGGACGCGCCACCGGGGCGCCCCGGTGAGCGCAGCGCGACGCCCGACGACACCAGCAGCAGGACACCCAGCATCAGGAACGGGGCCGCCACCCCCGCCAGACCGGTGGCCAGACCCGCGGCGGCCGGAGCGGCGACCCGGCCGAGCCGGTTGCCGGTCAGCCGCAGGGCGAGCGCGGTGGAGCGGGCCTCGGCGGGCGCGGCCTGCACCACCGTCGTCATCGACAACGGCCGGCCCACGCCCAGACAGATGCCGAGGGCGGTGAGCATCGTCCCGAGCGCCCACACCGGCACGGGCAGCGCGACTCCCGCGCACAGCAGGGCGTACACCGCGGCGATGACGCCGACCGCCCGTTCGTCGGCCCCCATCGCCAGGGCCCGGAAGGAGACGGCGGACCGGGCCGTCGACACCGCCCCCCGCGCGCAGCCGAAGGCGATGACGAGACGGAGCAGCCAGCCGCGGTTCCCACCGGGCGCCATGGGTGAAGTCCCTCTCCCAGGTGCTCAGACGATGCCGAACAGGATTCCCGCGCCGAGGACCACCAGTGAGGTGAGGGCGGCCCACTTGACCACGAACCGGGTGTGGTCGCCGAACTCCACCTTGGCCATGCCGACCAGGACGTAGACGGCCGGGACGAGCGGGCTGGACATGTGCAGCGGCTGGCCGACGATCGAGGCGCGGGCGATCTCCAGGGAGGAGACGCCGTGCGCGTGGCCCGCCTCGGCGAGCACCGGCAGGATGCCGAAGTAGAAGCCGTCGTTGGACATGAAGTACGTGAGCGGGATGCTCAGCACGCCGGTGACGAGGGCCATGTGCGGGCCCATGCCGTCGGGGACGTTGTCCACCAGCCACTTGGCCATGTGGTCGACCATGCCGGTGCCCTGGAGGACGCCCGTGAAGACGGCGGCGGCGAACACCATGCCGGAGACGTTCAGGACGTTCTCCGCGTGGGCGGCGATACGGTCCTTCTGGTCGGGCATGTGCGGGAAGTTGACGGTCAGGGCGAGGGCCGCGCCGAGCAGGAACAGCACCGGGATCGGCAGCCACTCCATGATCATGGCGGTGAGCAGGGCGACCGTGAGCAGCGCGTTGAACCAGTACAGTCCGGGGCGCAGGGTGGGGCGGTTCGGGTCCAGCCCCTGGAAGCCGTCGTCCTCGGGCTCGTCGGGCAGGTCCGCGCCGGGGCCACAACCGCCGGACCGCCTCGCCTCCTTGCCAAGACCGGCGCCGACCAGCACCGTCTCGGTCTCCTCCACCAGAACGTCGTCCAGCGTGAGCACGCCGAGCCGCTTGCGTTCGCGACGGCCGAGGACGTAGGAGAGGGCGAGGACGAACACCAGCCCCATGGCGAGGGCCGGGATCATCGGGACGAAGATGTCGCTCGCGTCCACCTTCAGCGCGGTCGCGGCCCGGGCGGTGGGGCCGCCCCACGGCAGCGTGTTCATCACGCCGTTGGCCATGGCGGCCACGCCCGTCATCACCACCAGGGACATCTTCAGGCGCTTGTACAGCGGGTACATCGCCGAGACGGTGATCATGAAGGTGGTGGAGCCGTCGCCGTCCAGGGAGACGATCGCCGCGAGCACGGCCGTACCCACCACGATCCGCAGCGGATCGGCCTTGCAGAACTTCAGGATGCCCCGCACGACCGGGTCGAAGAGGCCGACGTCGATCATCACACCGAAGTAGACGATCGCGAACATGAGCATCGCCGCGGTGGGGGCGAGGCTCGTGACGCCGTCGATGACGTAGTCACCGAGCCTCGCGCCCTTGCCCACGAACACGCAGAACAGCGCGGGGACGAGCACGAGTGCCGCGATCGGCGACATCTTCTTCAGCATGATCAGGACCAGGAAGGTCGCGATCATGGCGAAGCCGAGAATGGTCAGCATGAGTGGATACCTAACGTTCGCCCTTGAACATCCCACCTGGGGCCCGGCGGTGCGATGACGTTAGGTCCGTTCGAACGGTGTTAACAAGATGTTGACGCGCGAGCAATAAGCGCAAAAGTCCAGGTCACGGCTATGCGGCACGGCCTGCAAGAGGGGAGGCCGTGGCGCGGGCCGTTCAGTCCAGCACGCGTCCGAGATAGGCGCGCAGCAGTTCCCGGGTCTCCGCGATGATCGCCTCGTCCCCCTGCGGATCGACCCGGAAGGCCAGTTGGACGAGGGTGTCGGCGCTCTCCACGGCGATCAGGAAGGCCCGCCGCAGGTCCGCGTCCGGGGTACGGGCGAGGTAGCCGGCGAGCAGGTCCGTGAGCCGGTCGGCGACCCGGGTGTTGGGCTCGCCATGGCGGGTGCCGACCGGGATCTGGTTGCCGAAGTCCACCAGGGAGAAGCCGGGCGCGGTGCGCTTCATGGCGAGGTACTCCTCCAGGACGGCGTCCATGGCGGCACGCCAGTCCCCCTGGGCGGCACCCTTCAGCCGTTCCGTGACCTGTTCGACGTACCGCTCCAGGTTGCGCTGGGCGAGGGCGTCGGCCATCTCCCGCTTGTTGCCGAAGAAGCGGTAGACCGAGCCGATCGGGACCTGGGCGCGCTGGGCGACCGCGCGCGTGCTCAGGGCGTCGTAGCCGACCTCGTCGAGAAGGTCGGCGCAGGCGTCGAGGATCCTGGTCAGCCGTTCGGCACTGCGCCGCTGGACGGGCGCGCGGCGGAGCGATGTCGCGTGGGGCACGGGCTTCATGATGCCTCTCCGCCGGGGCCTGGTGAACCTCACCCCACGGTACGGAGAAGGGTGGGCCCTGCACTCACCCGCCCGGAGTGTCGTTCACCGAGAACCACCCCCGCCGGACACCTCCCGTTCACCTGCCGCGCTCAGTCGGCAGTGGCGGTGGACGCGGTAGCGGCGGGCGGTCGCGCGGTGGCCGGTTGGGCGGTGGCCGGTTGGGCGGTGGCCGGTTGGGCGGTGGCCGGCTCCACGTCGGAGACCGTGATGTCGGCGGTGCTCTCGACCGGCTTGCCGCGGACGGCCCACACCGTGCCGTCGTCGGCGTACAGGCGGGCGGTGATCTGGTGCGTGCCGTGCGGGACGAGGCCGGCGGCCAGGTGGTAGGCGCGGGTGTGCAGCCGGGCGATCCGGCGGTCGTCCACGAAGAGCTGGGCGAGCCCACGGCCGATGGCCGCCACCGGACGGGTGCCCGGCGCGGAGCAGCGGAAGTGACGCAGGGCCAGCCGGACGTCCCAGCCGCCCGCCGCGTCCGGGGTGACCTCGACGGCGACCTCGGGGGCGTTCTCCTTGGGCACCTCGCGCAGATTGCGGCCGGTCTCGTCGGTGCCGTCCAGGACCTTCCCCACGGGCGAGGGCGAGACCGTGTCCCCGTGCGCCTCGCTCGAGCAGGCCACCGCTCCGGACGACAGCAGGACGCACACGGCGAACGCGGCGAGCGGTCCCCGCCCCCATTTCCTCCACGACATGAACCGTGAGCGTAGAACAGGGCCACGCCACACCGGATCCACCTCAAGTCTGGTTCCCGTCCTCCCCCGGTGGGAGGACCCCGGGGCCCCCTTGCGCGGGCAGCCGCTCATTCCTACGGTGTTGCATAGGAATCAGGACGCGAGGAGCGAACATGAGCGGGGACGCACGGAAGACCGCCGAGGGGCTGTCGTATCTGACCGGCTTCGGCAACGAACACGCCTCGGAGGCCGTGCCGGGCGCCCTGCCCGAGGGCCGCAACTCGCCACAGCGCGCACCGCTCGGCCTGTACGCCGAGCAGCTGAGCGGTACGGCGTTCACCGAGCCGCGGGCGGACAACCGGCGCTCGTGGCTCTACCGCATCCGCCCCTCGGCCGCGCACCCGGCGTTCACCCGCACCGACAACGGCGCACTGCGTACGGCCCCCTTCACCGAGACGGTGCCCGACCCCAACCGGCTGCGCTGGAACCCGCTGCCGGAGCCCCCGGCCGGCACCGACTTCCTCGACGGCCTGTGGACGCTGGGCGGCAACGGCGACGCGGCCCAGCGCTCCGGCATGGCCGTGCACCTGTACCACGCCAACGCCTCGATGGACCGGGTCTTCTCCGACGCCGACGGGGAGTTGCTGATCGTGCCCGAGCGCGGCGGGCTGCTGCTGCACACCGAGTTCGGCCGACTGCATGTGGAGCCGGCACATGTGGCGTTGATCCCGCGCGGGGTGCGCTTCCGTGTGGAGCTGCTGGACACCGCATCCGACGGCGGGCAGAGCCCGACGGCCCGGGGCTATGTGTGCGAGAACTACGGGGCGCCGTTCCGGCTGCCCGATCTCGGCCCGATCGGCGCCAACGGGCTCGCCAACGCCCGGGACTTCCGGGCACCGGTCGCCGCGTACGAGGACGTCGAGGGCCCGGTGGAGGTGGTGAACAAGTTCTGCGGCAACCTCTGGACCGCGACCTACGACCACAGCCCCCTGGATGTGGTGGCCTGGCACGGCAACCATGTGCCGTACGTCTACGACATGCGCCGTTTCAATGTGATCGGCACCATCTCGTACGACCACCCGGATCCGTCCATCTTCACGGTCCTCACCTCCCCGTCGGACACCCCGGGCCTGGCCGGCGTGGACTTCGTGGTCTTCGCACCGCGCTGGCTGGTGGGCGAGGACACCTTCCGGCCGCCGTACTTCCACCGGAACGTGATGAGCGAGTACATGGGCCTGATCGAGGGTGCCTACGACGCCAAGGCGGAGGGCTTCGTGCCCGGCGGCGGCTCGCTGCACAACATGATGTCGGCGCACGGGCCGGACCGGGAGACCTTCGACAGGGCGAGCGCGGCCGAGCTGCGGCCGCAGAAGATCGACGACGGCCTGGCCTTCATGTTCGAAACCCGCTGGCCGGTGACGCTCACCGCGCACGCGGCCCGCGCGGACCACCTCCAGCAGCGCTACGACGATGTGTGGCAGGGGCTGGAGCGCCACTTCCGGATGTGACGGCCCCGCCGTTGCGCCGAACGTTCCCCGCCAGGTACGGATAGCCGAGTGACCTCCTTCGCCCCGGATTCGATCGTCCTGAACCGCAAGCTGCCGCTGTGGTACCAGGTGTCGCAGTCGCTGCGCGCCTCGATACTGGGCCGCTCCGCCGAGGACCCGCTGCGGCTGCCGACCGAGGAGCGGCTGGCGGAGCACTACGGCGTGAGCGTGCTGACCATGCGGCAGGCACTGAAGGAGCTGGAGGACGAGGGGCTGATCAGCCGGCACCGGCGGCGCGGCACCTTCATCGAGCCGGGGGCCCGGCGCGGGGCACCGGTGCGGCTGCTGGGCTCGGTGGACGCGATCGTGGCCCAGCAGTCCGGGATGACGACCGAGCTGCTGGACCACGGCCGGGTGCCGGTGCCGGCCGGACTCGCCGAGTACTTCCCCGGCCTCGCGGAGGTGACGGCGTACCACCGCCTGCGCAGCGACGAGAAGACCGGCGAGCCGACCAACCACGCCGTCAACCACGTCCGTTCCGACCTGGCCGAGCGCATCGATCCGGACGAGCTGGTCCGCTGGCCGATGACGAAGGTGCTGCGGGACGTGGTGAAAGCGGACATCAGCCGGATCACGGACACCGTGCAGGCGCGGCTCGCCGATCCGGAGACGGCCCGGCTGCTGGAGGTCCCGTTGCTCAGCCCGATCCTGCACTACACGGGCGTGACGTACGACAGTGAGGGGCGGGTGCTGGACGTGGCGGTCATTCAGTACCGGGGGGACCGGTTCTCGTTCACGGTGACACTGGACGCGTGAGCGCTCCGCTGGGTTTGGCCGTGATGCCCGGGCTCCGTTCCCGGCTGCGGCGCCGTCGTGGCTTGTCGCGCAGTTCCCCGCGCCCCTCCCGGGGCGCACCACCAGGCCGAACAATCCGCCGGCCTCGCCGTGATGCCCGGGCTCCGTTCTCGGCTGCCGCGCCGTCGTGGCCTGTCGCGCAGTTCCCCGCGCCCCTTCCGGGGCGCACCACCAGGCCGAACGCTCTGGCCTTCGGGGGCGTTGAGGGGTGGGCTCAGGGCCGCGGGGGGTTGGGGCGCTGCCGTACCATGCCCTGCGTGACGCACGATGACGCTCCGCTGCTGGCGGACCTCATGCCGTGGGCCGTCGCACCTCTGCGGCTGGGCCGCGCCTGGCCGGCGGCGCCCGATCCCGCCTCGCCGAAGGCTCGCTGGGACGCCCTGCTGAAAGCCGAAGGGCCGGAGCGGGAGGCCCTGTTCGAGCCGACCCGCGGCCGTACGCTCCAGTCGGCGGTGGGCCAGCTGCCCGGCCAGTCCACCGGCACGCGGCGGCTCGCACGTGCCGAGGGTCCCTGTGCGGAGCCGGTCCGGGTCCTGGCCGCCCCGTTCGACGAGCAGTGGCTGATCCCGGACCACCGGCTCATCGACACGGCCCGCCCGGAGCTGTGGCGGGTGGCGGACGCCCGTCAGGTCTTCACGGTGGAGACGGGGGACGCCGGCCTGCCGCTGCTGGCCACCGCGCTCCTGCCCACCCTGCGCACCGGCCGGGTCCGCCCGCTGTACCGCCGCCCCGGCGGCCGGGAACCGAACCTGGCCCCGGGCCTGCTGGACCATCTGTCGGTCCGCCTGGGCACCCGCCCCACGGCGCCGGACACGCTGGCCTGGATCCTGGCGACGGCCCGCCCGGACCTCACCGTCCCGCTCACCCACGACCCCGGACTGTGGGCTTCCGGCGTGCGGCTGGGCCGCCGGGCACTGTGGCTGATGCTTCGCGACGGAGAACGCCCCAAGCTGCCGGGCGGTCGACGGCCTTACGTCCGCGCGCCCCTGCCGAACCGTCCGCTCGCCCTGCACTACGACCGCGACGAGGAGGCCCTGCACCTGGAAGAGGGCCGCGTCTCCCCCGTCCCGCCCGAGGCGTGGGACTACGAGGTGGCCGGTGCCCGGGTGCTGGAGACCTGGTTCACGGCCCGCACCGCGCCGGCCGAACCGGGCTCGCTCGCCGCGATCCGCCCGGCATCCTGGCCGCAGACCTGGACGTCGGAACTGCTGGAACTCATCACGGTCCTGACCCTGCTGGCCGAAGTACGCTCGGCGCGGGCGGACTTGACGGTGACGTCGTCGGTCACGGCGGCCGAGCTGCGGCAGGCGGGCGTGCTGCCCGCGCCGGAGTCGGCCCGCCGTCCCGCCTCGGTCCTGGACCACCACGAGGAGGGCCCGGACGGGCAGTTCGCCCTGCTCTAGCCCGCCGTCCGCCGACGCAGGGCGGCCTCCAGGCGGACGATGTCCTCGGCGTCCTTGGCCCGGCGCGGCCGGGAGGGGTCCCAGACGGGCATCATGCGCTTGATCTCGATCTGGACGCGTGGATCCACGATCGGCGCCTCCAGCCCCCCGATCCGGCCGGGCTCGGTCCCGAGCACTCCGTCCGGCCAGGGGGTACCGGCCCACGGCCCGCCCGCGACCGTCACCCGTCCCGCCGCGTCCCTGTCGACCAGGGTGAAGCTGCTCTCCAGACCGTCCTTCACGAAGTCGAGCTGGAGACCGGCGGGCGGCCCGGGTACCGGCGTGTGGCCGAGGGGGGCGAGGACGTCCGTGAGGACCGGGGCGTCCTTCGCCCAGGCGAACCAGTCGATGTCCCCGTGCTCCCGGGTGACCTCGCCGAGGAAGAAGTCCATGGCCCAGCCACCGCGCAGCCAGAGCGGCACGCCGCTGCCGCGGAACGCCTCCAGGACGTCCGCGATCAGGCCGAGTTGACGACCGGTACGTTCCTGGTCCACTGCCTCTCCCCTGGTATGCCGATACGGGTCCCCCGGTCGGCGGGGCCCCGCCGGCCTGCTCGGCTAGCGCGGCGCGAACGCGTCGAGGACCCGTTCCACCGCTCGCTCGAACACCGCCTCCAGATCGATCGGCCCGGCGTCCTCCTGAAAGGCCGCCGCCATGCGCGGGTACGCGCCGGAGGCGAGCCGGCCGCCCAGGTAGGCGATGCGCACCGCGTGCTCGTCCGCCTCCGACCAGGGCAGGGAACGGGCGCGCTCGGCGGTGTCGAGTTCGTTGCGGACGTACGTCGTCACGACACCGTTCAGCATGGCGATGAGCTCGAACTTCGTGCCGTACGGTCCGCCGAGCGGGTCCAGGCAGGCCAGGCAGTGCTCCAGGAAGCGCAGGGCGTGCGGGCTGAAGCCGTAGACCGGGGACATCAGGCGCGGCACCCACGGGTGGCGGCCCATCAGCGCGCGGGTCTGGTACGCGACCCGGCGCAGATCGGCCCGCCAGTCGCCGCTCGGCTCCCACAGCTCGTGTTCCGCGCTGACCGCGTCCACCATCAGCTCGTACAGGTCCTCCTTGCGGGGGACGTAGTTGTACAGCGACATGGTGCCGCAGCCCAGCTCCGCCGCGACATGCCGCATCGACACCGCGTCGAGCCCCTGCGCGTCGGCGATCCGGACGGCGGCGGCGGCGATGTCGTCGCGCGTGTACGCCGGCCTGGGCCCCCGGCCGGCGCGCTCGGGGCGCGCCCAGATCACCTCGGGGACGGCCCCTCGGACTGCCATCGGTCATCACCTCGCCCACCATCCTAGTTACGTACGCCGTACGTAGTGCGGTATGGTCCCGGCATGACTACTACGTACGCCGTACTTAGTGAAGGTCTCGAGAAGCGCTTCGGCGCTGTGCACGCCCTGCGCGGGCTGGACCTGGCCGTCGCCGAGGGCACGGTCTGCGGGCTGATGGGGCCCAACGGGGCGGGAAAGACGACGGCGGTGCGGCTGCTGACCACGCTGCTGCGCCCGGACGGGGGGTCGGCCCGGGTCGCCGGGCACGATCTCGTCCGGGAGGCGGCGGCCGTGCGGCGCCGCATCGGGGTCACCGGGCAGTACGCCTCGGTCGACGGGGACCTCACCGGCCGGGAGAACCTGCGGCTGTTCGCCCGGCTGCACCGGGTGCGCGGGCCGGCCGCCCGCGCCGAGGAGCTGCTGGAGCGCTTCGGCCTGACCGAGGCCGCGGACCGGAGGGCGTCGACGTACTCGGGCGGTATGCGGCGCCGGCTGGACCTCGCCGCGAGCCTGATCCGCCGCCCCGACGTGCTCTTCCTGGACGAGCCGACCACCGGACTGGACCCGGCCAGCCGCGCCCGCATCTGGCAGGCGGTGAGCGAGCTGAAGGCGGACGGCACGACCGTGCTGCTGACCACCCAGTATCTGGAGGAGGCCGACCGACTGGCCGACGACATCGTCCTGGTGGACCGGGGCCGGGTCGCCCGCACCGGTTCACCCGCCGAACTCAAGGCGCTCGTCGGCTCGCACGTGGAGGCGGTGGTCGCGGACGCCGGCGCGCTGCCCAGGGCGGCCGCCGTGCTCGACCGTCTGACGGGCAGGGAGCCCGTGTTCGACCGCGAGCGCAACGCCGTCGGCGCGGTCACCACCGACGCCACGCTGACCCTGCCCCGCCTGGTGCGCGAACTCGACGCGTCCGGCGTGCCCCTGCTGGACGCGGGCATCCGGCCGCCCACCCTCGACGACGTCTTCCTGCGGCTCACCGGGGAGACCACCGACTGCAGCAAGGAGCCCGTGACATGAGCGCGTTGGCGTACGACGGACTGGCGATGACCGGCCGGCAGCTGCGGCGGGTCCGCAACAATCCCGGGCTGGCGGTCCTCACCCAGATGATGCCGGTCAACATGCTGCTGTTCTTCGGCTATGTGTTCGGCAGCGCCCTGGCGATGCCCGGCCGCGAGTACCGGTCCTTCCTGGTGCCCGGGCTGCTCGTCGCGACCGCGGCCGGCGGGCTGATGACCGGCATGTTCCAGGCCGCCCAGGACACCCACCGGGGGGTGACGGACCGGTTCCGCGCCATGCCGGTGAGCCGGGCCGCCGTACCGCTCGGGCAGGCCGTCGCGGACCTCGTCGTGACGACCGTGGGGACCGTGCCGCTGCTGCTGGTCGGGCTCGCGGTGGGCTGGCGGATCGAGGGGTCCGCGGCCGGGGCGGCCGGTGCCGTGGGACTGCTGCTGCTCTTCCGGTTCGCCTGCACCTGCGCCGGTGTCTTCCTGGGCCTGCTGACCCGCAGTGAGGACGCCGCCGGACAGCTCGGCGCCTCCTCCTTCGTGCTGCCGCTGCTGTCGAACGCGTACATCCCGACGGACAACCTGCCGGGCTGGCTGCGCACACTCGCCGAGTGGAACCCGATCAGCGCGGTGACCACCGCCCTGCGGGACCTGTTCGGCAACGCGCCCGTCCCGGAGGGCGCCGCCTGGCCGGTGGCCCATCCGGTCGCCGGGTCGCTCGGCTGGTGCCTCGTCCTGACCGCGGTGTTCCTGCCGCTGGCGGTGGGCCGGTACACCCGGACCGAGTGAGCTCGCGCCCGCCGCCGACCGCCCGTGCGCCGACCGCCCGCCACCGGCGCACCGCTGACAAACCCGCCGCCGAAGGGTCATGATCCGGTCATGGATCAGCCGATGGATCAGCCCGTGCGCCGGGAGCCCGTGCCTCTCCAGCCCCTGCCCCTGGAGGGCATCACCGTCGTCGCCGTCGAACAGGCCGTGTCCGCGCCCTTCGCGACCCGGCAGCTCGCCGACCTGGGCGCCCGGGTCATCAAGGTGGAGCGGGTCGACGGCGGCGACTTCGCGCGCGGGTACGACACCGCGGCCCGCGGTCTCGCCTCGCACTTCGTGTGGTGCAACCGCGGCAAGGAGTCCCTGGCGCTGGACCTGAAGGACCCGCGCGGGCTGGACGTCGTACGGCGGCTGGTGGCGGACGCGGACGTGTTCGTGCAGAACCTCGCGCACGGCGCGGCGGCCCGGCTGGGCCTGGACGCGGCCACGCTGTGCGCCGCGCACCCGCGGCTGATCGCCGTGGACATCTCGGGCTACGGCGGCTCGGGGCCGTACACGGACAAGCGGGCCTACGACATGCTCGTGCAGTGCGAGGCGGGGCTGGTGTCCGTGACCGGGACGCCGGAGCAGCCGGTGAAGGCGGGCATCCCGGCGGCGGACATCGCGGCGGCCATGTACGCGTTCTCCGGTGTGCTGGCCGCGCTCGTACGGCGCGGGACGACCGGGCGGGGCGGCCCGGTGGAGGTGTCCATGCTGGAGGCGCTCGCCGAGTGGCTGGGCCATCCGCTGCACCACGCGATGCACGGGGGCGAGCCGCCGGCCCGGACCGGGCTCGCGCACGCCGTGATCGCGCCGTACGACGCCTATCCGACGGCGGACGGCGGGCGGGTGCTGCTGTCCGTGCAGAACGACCGGGAGTGGCGGCGGCTGGCCGAACAGGTCATAGGCCGCCCCGCGTTGGCCACGGACCCGGCGTACGCGACCAATGCCGCGCGGGTGGCGCACCGGGAGCGGACCGACGCCCTGGTGGCGGGGGCGCTGCGGGCGCTGGGCACCGAGGAGGCGCTGGCCCGGCTGGAGCGGGCGGGCATCGCCTGTGCCCGGCTGCGGGATCTGCACGAGCTGGCGGAGCATCCGCAGCTGGCGGCCCGGGGGCGGTGGCGTGAGGTGGGATCGCCGGCCGGGCCGCTGAAGGCGCTGCTGCCCCCCATCACGCTGCCGGGCGGGGGCGAGGCACGGATGGGTGACGTGCCCGCGCTCGGGCAGCACACCGAAGCGCTGCTGCGTGCCGTGGGAATGACAGACGACGAGATCGCAGCGCTACGCCGGGACGGTGTGGCAGCCTGAGCGCGGGCATCCCCGCGCTGTGGCCGTGCGGTGGCCGGTCGGTGACCCTGTACGGCGGAGAGCCGGTCAGTGACCGCCGAAGAGCGAGCGGCGCAGCCGGCGCAGTGGCGCGAACAGGGAGACGCGGCTGACCCGCCTGCCCCGGTCGCTGCGCTCGTGCACGGAGTCACGTGCCGTCAGCTCACGCATCAGCGATGTCGCCTCGATCGTCTCCCGCTGCGGTATGGCGGGACCCGCCAGCACCGACAGGTGGCGGTCGAGGCGCGAACTGGTCGCACTGCTCCCGCAGGTGATCGCAGGGACCCTGGCCCTGCTGCGCACTGTTATCTGTTCCATGTCACTCCCCACCCGTACGAGTCACCCGGCCCGGGCAGGGTAACCCTATCGCCCCATGGGGGCACGCGTGTATCTCGGCCACAGGATTCACCTTCCCCGTAAGGGTGTTGACCATCCTCGTTCGACTACTCTCCGAATCCAACCGATTTCAGGGTGAGTTGGACAATCGGCTGGCTGGTGGGCTGCGCCGAGCCGCCGCCGGGCTCGACGGTTACGGCGAGTGACGTCGAGGAGGTGTCGAGGCCCTTCGCGACGAAGGGCGTGTCGCCCGCGAGGAGGCCCAGGGAGCGCGGTTGCGCACGGGAGCGCATGAGCCAGAGCTGGTGGACGCGCCCGCCGGGCGGGGTGCCGTATCCGCTCAGGGTGACGACGGCCTCCCGGGCAGAGGCGGAAGCGATCACTCCGATACTTCGGCCGCGTCCGTCCTCGCCGTTCGCCGCCCGGGCGTCGGGGGCGGCCAGAACGTGGGCGATCTCACGTGCCCGGGCCTGCTCGGCGGTGAGCCGGTCCTCGGTGCGGTGTGCCTGGACCGCGAAGAGGGAGGCGACGACGAGGGCCGCGGCGGCGGTGGCCGTGGCGAAGGGAGCGAACAGGGGGCGCGTCCGAGGCGAACGGGCGCGTCCCGGCGGGGGCTGGGTGCCCCAGACGTGCGGCGGCAGCCGGCGCGCGCCCTCCCGGGCCGGCGCCGGATCCCCCGGGGCGGCGCGGTTGCCGGCGGGCGTCCGCTCCTGCGGGGTGGCGCGTACGGCGGCCAGTACCCGGTCGCGCAGGGCCGCGGGCGCGGGAGCCGCGGCGGACCAGGCGAGGCGGACCGCGTCCTCGGCCAGGTCGCGCACCTCGGCGGCACAGCGGTCACAGCGTGCGAGGTGCTTCTCGAAGCGGCGCCGCTCATCCGGTTCGAGGGCGTCGAGCGCGTAGGGCGCGGCGAGGGAGTGCGGCCCCTCCCGGCGCGACAGTCCGCCGAGGATGCTCATGCGGCGCCTCCCAGGCACTGGCGCAGCCGGGTGAGTCCGTCGCGCATCCGCGTCTTGACCGTACCGAGCGGCAGCGAGAGCCGTTCGGCCACCTCACGGTAGGTGTAGCCGTCGTAGTAGGCCAGGGTCACCGACTGGCGCTGGAGGGTGGTGAGCCGGTTCAGGCAGCGGCGCACCCACTCCCGTTCCAGACCGGCCTCGACCTCCTCGGCGACCTGGTCGAACGCGGGTTCCCCGGCGCGCAGGGCCTCCCGCTGCTCGCGTTCCCCGGCAGCGCGGGCGCTGCGCACCCGGTCGACGGCGCGGCGGTGGGCGAGGGTGAGGATCCAGGACAGGGCGCTGCCCCGGCCGGGGTCGAACCGGGCGGCGCAGCGCCACAGTTCGAGCAGCACCTCCTGGGTGACCTCCTCGGACTGGGCGGGGTCGCGCACCACGCGGCGCACCAGCCCGTACACCGGCCCGGACACCAGTCCGTACAGTTCCTCGAACGCCCTCTGGTCGCCGTCCGCCACGAGTACCAGCAGTTCGTCCGCCTGTCTGCCGGTCCCCCCTCCGTGGCCGCAGCCGGCTCTTCCCCGCGTACCGCGCATCCGCACCGCACACACCTCCCCGAGGGGTTACGGATCAGCGGGCCGAAAACGCGGGTCCGGGAGGAGGGAAAAATTTCTTTCCGTCCGACCAAACCGATCGGCCCGGTCGCTCCGTATACCCGTCCGTCAAAGGCAAGTCGGCACTGAGGACGGACGGCATGACACCTGTTTTCTCCAGGAGCGGCACGAGGCGCGCGGGCCTGGTCACGCTCATCTGCGGCGCGCTGGCCGCCGGCGGGCTCACGGCCGCCGGCGTCGCCACGCTGGCACCCGGGGCGGCCTCCGCCTCCTCCCACCGCGAGGCTCCGCTGATCTCGGGCACCCCGCAGTACGACAACACCGACCTGTACGCGTTCGTCAGTCCGGACAAGCCCGACACGACGACGATCGTGGCGAACTGGATCCCCTTCGAGGAGCCGGCCGGCGGACCGAACTTCTACACGTTCGCCGACGACGCCCAGTACGACCTGCACATCGACAACAACGGTGACGCGCAAGGCGAACTGGTCTTCCGGTACACCTTCAAGACCCACACGAAGAAAGGGGACACGTTTCTCTACAACACCGGCCCCGTCACCAACCTCGCCGACCCCGACCTCAACATCACACAGACCTACGACCTCGACCTGATCCGCCTGCGGAACGGGCACGAGATGTCGAGGACGAAACTCGCCGACGACGTGCCGGCGGCGCCGTCGAACGTGGGCAAGGCGTCCATGCCGGACTACGGCAAGCTCCGCTCGCAGGCCGTCTACAAGACGGCGGGCGGCACGACGACCTTCGCCGGGCAGGCGGACGACCCGTTCTTCCTGGACCTTCGGGTGTTCGACCTGCTGTACGGCGGAAACCTCAGCGAGGTCGGCCGGGACACCCTCAAGGGCTACAACGTCAACACCATCGCCCTGCAGGTGCCGAACGACCTGATCCGCGAGTCGGCCCACCAGCCGGTCGTCGGCATCTGGTCGACCACCCAGCGCCGCAATGCGCAGGGCTACTACAGCCAGGTCTCTCGCCTGGGCAATCCGCTGGTCAACGAGGTCGTCAACCCGCAGCAGGACAAGGACCGGTTCAACGCCTCGCAGCCCGCGTACGACGCGCAGTTCCTGAAGAACGTGACCAACCCCGAGCTGCCGAAGCTCATCGAGTCCATCTACAAGATCAAGGCACCCGCCGAGCCGCGCAACGACCTGGTCGACGTCTTCCTCAAGGGCGTCAAGGGCCTCAACCAGCCGCCGAACGTGAAGGCTGCGGAGGAGCTGCGGCTGAACACCTCGGTCAAGCCGAGCATGCACCCCAAGCGGCTGGGTGTGCTGGACGGCGACAACGCGGGCTTCCCGAACGGCCGTCGGCTCACCGACGACGTGGTCGACGAGGCGCTCCAGGTCGTCGAGGGCGAACTGGTCGGCTCCAAGAACGACTTGGGTGACGCGGTCGACAAGAACGACAAGAAGTTCGAGACGTACTTCCCCTACGTCGCCGAGCCCACGGCCGGCTCGCGCGGCCGGCTCGCCAAGGGTACGACGGCGGGCGCGGACGTGCGCAGCCAGCTCGGGGACGCCCTCCAGCCGGCCGGCTCGTCGTCCGGCGGCTCCGGCGACACCGTGCTGATCGCCGCCTCCGCGGCCTCCGGCGCGGCCGGGATCCTGCTCATCGGCAGCGCCTTCGCATGGTGGCGCCGGCGCATGCAGCGTGCGTACTGACCCCCGCACCCACCGAGACCGGCGCGGCCCGCTTCCCCTCTCCCCCACGACGGGCCGCGCCTCCCACACGACCGACGGAGGAGCTGGCATGGGCCCGCGCGGGCAGGACGACGAGCAGGACGGACGGACGGCGCGCACGACCGGGGACGCTCCCCCGGCACCGCCCCCGACCCGGAGCACCCGCGAACACCCGGGCGGTGACCAGGGCAGGGACGGCCGGGAGCACACGACGGACGGCGGGACCAAGGGCGACCGGGAGCGTGCGACGGCCGACGAGGGCGAGTGCGCTGCCGGTGACAGTCCATCTGCCGTCGGTGAAGGCGAGCGTGCCGTCGATGACAGTCCATCTGCCGTCGGTCAAGGCGAGCCTGCGGTCGTCGAAGGTGGCGGGGCCGGGGGCGAGGAGCGCGTCGCCGCGGTCCGCCGGGCCGGTGCCGTCGCGCGCCGCCGACAGGGAACGCGGCAACTGTTCGCCGCCGCACTGCTGTTGGCGGTCGCCATGACCGGTGGCGCCCTCGCGCTCGGCGCCGACCGGGTACCGGCGACGACCCAGCCGGTGGCCGCCGGCGCGGTCGACCCCGGTGTGCTGGGCGGCGCGAACCTGGACGCGAGCATCACCGCGCTCCAGGCCCATCTGCGCGCCCAGCCGAAGGACTCCGGCGGCTGGGCCACCCTCGGTCTGGCCTACGTCGAGCAGGCACGCACCAAGGGCGATCCGGCCCGCTACCCGCAGGCGGAGCAGGCGCTGCGGCGTTCCCTGTCGCTGACTGCGGACAACGACCAGGCGCTGGCCGGCCGCGCCGCCCTCGCCGCCGCCCGGCACGATTTCAGGAACGCCCTGACCTTCGCGGACGCGGCCCTGCGGCGGAACCCGTACAGCGAACGCGCGCTGTCCTCCCGGATCGACGCCCTGGTCGAACTCGGCCGGTACGCCGACGCGTCGAGGGCCGCGAAGACCGCCGACGCGCGCAGGCCGGGCGTGCCGGTGTTCACCCGGTACGCCTATGTGCACGAGCTGGCCGGGGACGTGACCACGGCACGCCGCGTCCTCGGGCAGGCGCTGGCCGCCGCCACCTCGCCGGGCGACACCGCGTACGTGGCCGCCCAGCTCGGCCAACTCGCCTGGAACCAGGGCGAGCGCACGACGGCACTCGCCTACTACGCCCGCGCCCTGGCCGCCGACGACGGTTACCTCCCGGCGCTGGAGGGCCGGGCCCGCGCCCGGGCGGCCGGCGGCGACCGGGCAGCGGCGATCAGGGACATGGAGGCGGTGGTGGCCCGCTCGCCGCTGCCCGGTCCGCTGGTCGAGCTGGGCGAGCTGTACGAGGCGCGGGGCGCGGCCGGCGACGGGGCCCGGGCCCGACGGCAGTACGCCCTGGTCGACGCCTGGATCGCGCTGGCCCGCGCCAACGGCGTCGACGCCGATCTGGACACCGCGCTGGCCGCCGCCGACCACGGCGACAGGCGGGCCGCCCTGCGCGCGGCCCGCGCCGAGTGGGCCCGCCGGCACACCGTGCACACCGCGGACGCCCTCGCCTGGGCCCTGCACGTGGGCGGCCAGGACCAGGAAGCCCTCTCCTACGCGCGCCGGGCCACGGCCACCGGTTACCGCAACGCCGCGTTCCGCTACCACCTGGGGATGATCGAGCTGGCCACGGGCCACCGGGCGGCCGGCCGGGCCTCGCTCGCCGCCGCGCTGAAGCTGAACCCCGGTTTCTCCACCCTGGGCGCCGCGCGGGCCCGTGAGGCACTGGAGGGGTCCGCGTGAAGCCACGTTCGCTGTGCGTCCTCCTCGCCGTGTGCGCCCTGGTCTCGCTGCCCGCAGGCACTGCGAGCGCACACCCCCTGGGCAACTTCACCGTCAACCGCTACGACGGCCTGGTCGCCGCTCCCGGACAGCTCCGCGTGGACCACGTGGAGGACCTCGCCGAGATCCCGGCGACGCAGGCCGGACCCGAGGTGGAGCGCCTGGGGCTGGGGGCGTGGGCCCGGCAGCGGTGCGCACGGGCCGCGACCGGCAGCAGGCTCAGCGTGGACGGGCGTACGGCCCCCCTGACAGCGGCCCGCAGCAGTGCGCGCCTGCGCCCCGGCCAGGCCGGTCTCCACACCCTGCGCGTGGAGTGCCGGCTGACGGCGCCGCTCCCTCGCGGTGCCACCGTCACCCTCGGCTTCCACAGCGCGGGCGCCACCGGCGGGCCGGGTTGGCGGGAGGTCACGGCGCGGGGCGATCGTATGACGCTCACCGCGACGGATGTGCCGAGGGCGTCGGTCTCCCGTGAACTCACCGTCTATCCGAAGGACTTGCTTTCCTCCCCCGCCGACACCGGCACTGCCTCGCTGCGGGTGCGGCCCGGCGGACCGGCGCTCGCGGCGGACTCGGAGCGGCAGGCGGCCCCGGGCGCCGGCGTGCTCCCGCGGGGTGCCGACCGCTGGACCCGCGCCCTGGACGACCTGGTGGCCCGGCAGGACCTCACCGTCGGCTTCGCCGCGCTGGCCCTGCTCATCGCGGTCGCCCTGGGCGCGCTGCACGCCCTCGCGCCGGGCCACGGCAAGACGCTGATGGCCGCCACGGCGGCGGCGCGCGGAGGCCGGGCCCGGCCGCGGGACGTGCTGCCGCTGGCCGCTTCGGTGACCGTGACCCACACCCTGGGCGTGGTGGCCCTGGGCCTCCTCGTCACGGCCGGCTCCGCCGCGACGCCCACGGTGATCTCCTGGCTGGGCATCGCCGGCGGCGCCCTGGTGCTGGCGGCGGGCGTGACGCTCGTACGCCGCGCTTGGCGCGACCGCGCGCTCGCCCCGGCCACGCCCCGGGCCACGGCCGCGCGGAGGGAGCCGGCGACGGTGGGCGCCGGCCACGGCACCACGCACCACCGGCACCGCCACGACGGGGAGCACAGCCACGATGAGGAACACACCCACGTGCACGACACCCACGTGCACGACACCCATGGGGAGCACACCCACGTGCCGCACACCCATGGGGAGCACACCCACACCCACGGCGGTCACACCCACACGCACCCCACCGCCCCGACCGTGCGCGGCACGATCCTGCTCGGGTTCGCCGGCGGCCTGGTGCCCAGCCCCTCCGCCGTCGTCGTGCTGGTCGGCGCCGCGGCTCTGGGCAAGGCATGGTTCGGGCTGCTGCTCGTCGTGGCGTACGGGGCTGGTCTCGCGCTGACCCTCACCGCCGCCGGTTTCGCCGTCGTCCGGCTGGGCGCGGGGGCCGCCCGGATGCTGGAGCGGCGCCCGCGCCGGACCGGCCGTCCGCTGACCGCCCTGGTGCGCCGGACCCTGCCGCTCGGGTCGGCGCTGGTCGTGCTGGCGCTGGGTACGGGATTGGTACTCAAGGGGGCCGTATCCGCGCTCGGCTGAGCTACGGCCGGAAGACGCTGTCGTTCCCGGCGGAGGCGGAGGCCCCGACGAACGGGGCCTCCGCCTCACCGTCGGGCTCGCCCTGAGGGATCACCGGGGCCGGACCGGAGGAAACGGTCCGGAAGGTTCACCCGGAGGAGCGAGCACGTACGGGTCATGCCGCGTTCGTGAGCACCGGCAGGTAGCCACCGGACTGACCGGACGCGGTCGGGTGGTACGACTCGCCGATGTTGAGCCAGTTGACGCTGTGCAGCCAGGAGTCACTGGAGCAGATCTCGTGGCCGGAGAAGGTGGTGCGGACGTCACCGAAGACGAAGTTGTGGGCGCTGACGCGGGCCTTGATGGTGGTGTCGATGTAGTCGGCGGCGCCGTTGATCGCGGACCGCTTGGTCTCCGAGAGGCCGAGGCACGACTGGCCGAGCAGGTAGAAGCGGGGGTAGCCGATGACGACGACCCGGGCGGACGGGGCTTTGGCGCTGATCGCGTTGTAGACGGTGTCCAGCTTGCCGGGGAGCGTGTTGGCGACGTACGCCCTGGCAGTGTCGATCTTGGACAGGCAGGCGCTGTCGGACTGGAGCACACAGGTCGTCATGACGTCCGAGAAACCGGCGTCGTTGCCGCCGATGCTGATGGACACCAGTGAGGTGGAGGAGTTCAGCGAGCCGAGCTGGCCGGACAGCACGTCGTCCGTCGTCGCGCCGGAGCAGGCGTTGAAGGCGAACGAGGAGGGGTTGTGGGCGGCGTTCCACAGGTAGGGGTACGCCTTCGTGCTCCGGTTGCAGCTGCCGCTTGAGCTGATGTAGCTGCCGGACCCCACTCCGGAGGAGTAGGAGTCGCCGAGTGCCACGTAGCCGCCGGTCACGGCGGTCGGGGACGCCTGCGCCGAAGCGGCCCCGGTGAGACCGAGGCCGGCGGCGAGGAGGAGCGAGGTAACGAATCCGGTAAGTCGGGAACGTCTCATGGAACCTCCCTTTAGCAGGATCTCTGCCGAGACTTTCTTAGCGCCTACGCGTGTTGACGGGAAGTGTCCATGTCAAAACTATTACTGTCTCAACAGGACCGACCCAAGACGTTCACGGCTCATCTATTGCCCGTGCATGCCATGTCGGCAGACCACCGGTCAACTCCCGTGCCATGCACGGCAGTCGGCGGACCGCCGGGGAACATCTGTCCCCGCACGGACGTCGTCTTGACGGCCGCCGACGGCTGCGCCACATTGAAGCCCGGCATCCGGCGCGTCGGGGGGCAAAGTCGCCCATGCAGTCCATACGTATCGAGACACCTTCACCAGACGGCGCCGAGGCGGACGCCGACGGCACGCGGCCAGGGCCGGGGAGGGGCCTGCCACCGCTGCTCGCCGGAGCCGCCACCGCCGTCTCGGCGGCCGGTGCGCTGCTCGCGTCCACCGACTCCGGTTCACCGCTGCGCGCCCCGTGCGCGCTGCTGTTCCTGCTCGTGGCGCCGGCCGTGGCGATCGCGGTGGCGCTGCGCGGGCTGGATCCCCTGGGCCGGGCGGTCACCGCTCTCGCCGGAGCGGTCGTCGCCGACATGCTGATCGCCCAGGGCATGCTGGCCGTGCACCGCTGGTCGCCCCGGGGCGGGGTGGTCGCGGTGACCGTACTGAGCCTGCTGATCCTGTTGCCGGCTCTGTTCCGGACACGAAAATCCGGAAATCGCACACAGGACTGAACAAGACGGGCCAACATCGGGCAATGACCAAATTATCGGGAAAGTGAGGCAGTCCTCCCGCCCTTGCGCTTAAGGTGCAATCGTCAATAACGTCTACATCTCACCCGCACGGGTGCGTCGCATCAGGCTCCGGGGAGGGGCTCAGGGGCCGTGGCGTTTCCGGGGCGGGGCGCGGTAGGGGGGTGCCGTGCTCGGTGACCACACCGGTGTCCGAGCCGTGCCGCGCGACCGGCTGCCTTCTTTTCCCGGCGGTCCGGCCAGCTTTGTCAGCTCGTCAGCGGAAACGGAGATCTCCGCGGGCTCCGGTCCGGGGGCCGGTCTGCCGCGCCCAGGACGAGTACCCCCCTTTCGAACCGGACACAGACCCGGGCCGCCCGGGCGGGCGGCCCACCGGACGAGAGGGAAAAAGACGCATGAGTTCCGTTCTGCATCCGCCTGGTTCGGGTCGGGATCCTCTGATCGCCACCCGTTACCAGCCCATCTCCTCTCACCTGGCGATCACTCCGCCGGTGAGCGTGGTGATTCCCGCGATGAACGAGGCGGAGAATCTGCCCTACGTCTTCAAGAGCCTGCCGGGCTGGGTACACGAAGTGGTCCTGGTGGACGGCAACTCCACGGACGACACCGTCGAAGTGGCGCGTTCCCTGTGGCCGGACGTCAAGGTCGTCGGACAGCGGGGCAAGGGCAAGGGGGATGCCCTCATCACCGGCTTCGAGTCATGCACCGGTGACATCATCGTGATGGTCGACGCGGACGGCTCGGCCGACGGCGGCGAGATCGTCTCCTACGTCTCCGCCCTGGTCTCCGGGGCCGACTTCGCCAAGGGCTCGCGGTTCGCCAACGGCGGCGGCACGGACGACATGACCCTCATCCGCAAACTCGGCAACTGGGCGCTGTGCACCGTCGTCAACCGCAAGTTCGGCGCCCGCTACACCGACCTGTGCTACGGGTACAACGCCTTCTGGCGGCACTGCCTGGACAAGATCGACCTGGACTGCACCGGCTTCGAGGTCGAGACGCTGATGAACATCAGAGTGGTCAAGGCGGGGCTGAAGGTGCAGGAGATCCCGAGCCACGAGTACCTCCGCATCCACGGCACCAGCAACCTGCGGGCCGTCCGGGACGGGCTGAGAGTGCTGAAGGTGATCCTGCAGGAGCGGTCCAACCGGCGTGACCTGCGCCGCCGCACCCACCGCTCCCCGCTGCTGCGCACCGGGCAGGGAGAGCTCTCTTGACGGATCCCGGCATCTCCGTCGTGATCTGCGTGTACACCGAGGACCGCTGGGAGGACATCCTCGCGGCGGTCTCCTCGGTGGGCGCGCAGTCGTATCCGGCGCTGGAGACACTCCTCGTCGTCGACCACAACCCGGCCCTGCTCGACCGGCTGGCCCGCGCGTACCAGGAGGGCGACCGCGTCCGGGTGCTGCCCAACGCCGGGCCGCGCGGCCTGTCCTCCGGGCGCAACACCGGCATCGCCGCCTCCCGCGGCGAGGTGATCGCCTTCCTGGACGACGACGCCGTGGCCGAGCGGGACTGGCTGCGCCACTTCGCCGCGGGGTACGCCGACCCGCGCGTGCTGGCGGTCGGCGGCCGTACGGTCCCCAACTGGGCGTCGGGCCGGCGGCCGGCCTGGTTCCCCGAGGAGTTCGACTGGGTCGTGGGCTGCACCTACCGGGGGCTCCCGCCCGGCCGGGTCCCGGTACGCAACGTCCTCGGCGGCAACGCCTCCTTCCGGCGCGCGGCGTTCGAGGCGGCGGGCGGCTTCGCCACCGGCATCGGCCGCGACGGCGACCGGCGCCCGCTGGGCTGTGAGGAGACGGAGCTGTGCATCCGCCTCACCCGCGCCCGCCCCGACGCCGTCCTGCTCATCGACGACCGGGCGGTGATCCACCACCGGGTGCCCCCGCTCCGGGAGCGCTTCGCCTACTTCCGCACCCGCACCTACGCCGAGGGCCTGTCCAAGGCCCTGGTGGCACGCAGCGTCGGCGCGGCCAAGGGCCTGGAGTCCGAACGCCGTTACGCCACGCGCGTGCTGCCCGCAGGAGTCGCCCGGGGCCTCAGGGACGCCCTGCTCGGCCGGCCGGGCGGCGCGGGGCGCGCGGGCGCCATCGTCGCCGGGGTGCTGAGCGCCGCCGGCGGCTACGCGGCGGGCAGCCTGCGGGCGCGGCGCGGCGGTACGGCGTTCTCCCCGGCCCCGCTCCGGACGCCGCTCACGGCACCCGGTCAGGGCCCGACGCCGGGACCGGGGGGACGCCCATGACTGACACGCCCGTACCCGTCCTCATGTACCACTCCGTCACGGCCTGCCCCAGCGACGCCACCCGCGCCCTGTCGGTCACGCCGGAGGCCTTCGCCGAACAGATGGCGCTCATCGGCCGCCTGGGCCTGACCCCGCTCACCACCGCGGACCTCGCGGCCCGCTGGCGGTCCGCCCGCCCGCTGCCCGCCCGGCCGGTGCTGATCACCTTCGACGACGGTTACGAAGGTGTGCACCGGCACGCCCTGCCCGTGCTCGCCCGGCACGGCTTCCCGGCCACGCTGTTCGTCTGCACCGGCTGGCTCAGGGGCCACCACGACACCGGGGGCGGCCTGGACACCATGCTCGACTGGCGGCAGGTGCGCGAACTGGCCGCGGCCGGGGTCGAGATCGGCGGCCACAGCCACACCCACCCGCAGCTCGACCAGCTGGACGACGCCGGACTGCGCGCGGAGCTGGACGGCTGCACACGGATCGTCAGCGCCGAACTCGGCGCGAGACCGGCGTCGTTCGCCTACCCGTACGGCTACTCGAGCCGCCGGGTCCGCCAGGCCGTGCGCGCGGCCGGGTACGCCCAGGCACTCGCCGTCGGCAACGCCCTCGCCCGCCGCCGCCAGGGCCCGTACGCCCTGAAGCGGGTCACGGTCCGCCGGAGCACCGGCGCCGAGGAGTTCGAGCGACTGCTCCTCGGCCGCGCCGTAGCCCGCGCCTTCGCCCGGGACCGTGCCCTCACCAAGGGGCACGCCCTCGTCCGCAGAGCCCGCCAGGTCCGCCGGAAGGCCATCCGATCCCGTGTCTGACACGACCACCACGACCGAGACCGAGACGCCCGGCGCCGGGCCGGCGGCGAGCACCGGGCGCCGGCTGCGGCTGCCCGGCAGGGGCCGGTCCGACGGCAGCCCACTGTTCCGCAACGCCTATGCGCTGATGCTCAACACCGGCATCTCCGCCGTCCTCGGGCTCGGCTTCTGGCTGGCCGCGGCACGCTACTACTCCGACTCGGCGGTCGGTCAGGGGTCGGCCGCCATCGCCGCGATGAAGTTCCTCGCCGGGCTGACCGCGGTGACCCTGACCGGCGCCCTGGCCCGCTTCATCCCGGTGGCCGGACACCGCACCGGCCGGCTCATCTTCCGTACGTACGCGGGCAGTTCACTGATCGTGGCGCTGGCCGCCGGTGTCTTCCTGATGACCCTGGACTCATGGGGGCCGTCGTACCGCTTCCTGCACGGGACGCTCAAAGGGCTCGGTTTCCTGGCGGCCGTCGCCGCCTGGAACCTGCTCACGCTGCAGGACGGTGTGCTGACCGGGCTGCGCAGAGCGCCCTGGGTGCCGGTCGGCAACACCGCTTTCTCGGCGGTGAAGCTGGCGCTGCTGGCCGCGTTCGCCGTGGCCCTGCCGACCAGCGGTGTCTTCGTGTCCTGGGTGGCCGCCATCGCCGCCTCGGTGGTGCCGCTGGGCTGGCTGGTCTTCCGGCGGCTGGTGCCCCGGCACGTCAAGGCGACCGAGGACCGGGCCAGGCCGCCGACGCTCAAGGAGATGGGCCGGTTCCTGGCCGGGGACTACACCGGGTCGCTGTTCTCGCTCGCCGTGGTCTACCTCGTGCCGGTGATCATCGCGGCGCAGGTCAGCTCCGCGGAGAACGCCTACTTCTACATCGCCACCACCATCGGCGGTACGACCGACCTGCTGGCCGTCAACATGGGCGCCTCGCTCACGGTCGAGGGGGCGCACGACCCGGCGCGGCTGGCCGTCAACACCCGTGCCGCGCTGGGGCGGATGGCCCGGATCATGCTGCCGGTCGCGGCTGTGCTCTTCGTCGGCGCGCCCTGGATCCTCGGCGTCTTCGGTGTGGGCTACGCCCAGGCCGCGACCCCGCTGCTGCGCTGGTTCGCGGTCGGCTCGGTGCTGCGGGTCGTGATCGAGACGTACTTCGCGGTGCTGCGCGCACAGAGCCGCACCGCGGGACTCGCCTGGCTCCAGGGCCTGTTGTGCGTCCTGGTGCTCGGCCTGACCGTGCTGCTCCTGCCCCGCACGGGGCTGACCGGGGCGGGTGTCGCCGAGGCGGCCAGTATCGCCGTGGTCGCGGCGATCGCCGCGCCGAGACTGTGGCGGACGGTCCGGGCCGCACCGGCCAAGGTGCCCGAGACGGCGGCGCCGGACGGGGACCTGGCCGACCTCGGGACGCTCCCCCGCTCCCGGCTCCTCTCCCGCTCCCGGCTCCGCCCGGGCGGGGGGAGCCCCGTCAGTGAGGCGGCCCCCGTCGTCGCGGCCTCCTCCCCCGCGCACCGGCAGGTTCCCGGCTGGGCCCTGGACGCCGACACCCTGGCCCTCGGCCTCCCGGCGGACTTCGACCACGCCGAACGCCGGCCGCCTGTCCTCCCGGCGGACTTCGACCACGCCGAACGCCGGCCGCCTGTCCTCCCGGGTACGGGCACACCGCTCGCGGGCCGCGCCGTACCGCGGCCGACGGTATGGCCGGACCCGGCGGCCGAGCCCGAGGACGCCGTACCCGAGGACGCCGTACCCGCGGACACCCTGCCGGAGGACGCCGTACCCGCGGACACCCTGCCGGAGGACGCGCTGCCGGAGGACGCCGTACCTGGGGATTGCGTCCAGGACTCCGTGCCGGAGGGGGCGCCGCCAGGCCGGCCTCGCCGATGGCTGCCCACCCGTGCGGGAACCGGCCTCGGCTGTCTGCTGGTCGCCGCGCTGCTGCTGTACTGGGTGCCGGCGCTGCGGCTCGGCGAGACCGGTCTCGACCGGATGGGCGGGCTCGGGCTGGTCTCCGTGCTGCCGCCGGCGACGGCGGCCGGAGCGGCCCTGCTGATCGCCGTCTTCGCCGCGCTGCTCCGGCTGCGCCACGAGCACCGGGCACTGTTGCTGGTCACGCTGCTGGCGACCGTGGTGTCCCTGCACGCGCTGCCCGCGCTGATCGAGCCCGAGCCGCGGTTCCCGACAGCCTGGCAGCACCTGGGGTTCCTCGACTACATCGACCGCACCGGCTCCGCCGTCCCGGACCTGGACGCCCGCTGGAGCTGGCCGGGCTTCTTCGCGGTGGCCGCGTTCGCCGGCCGGGTCTGCGGCATCACCGACTTCACCGAGGTCATCCGCTGGTGGCCGACGGTCATCCAACTGGCCTATCTCGCGCCGGTGTTGCTGCTCACCCGCGCGCTGCGGGCGGGCTGGCGGGCGAAGTGGACGGGTGTCTGGCTCTTCGTGCTGAGCGGCTGGGTCGGCCAGGACTACTTCTCCCCGCAGGGCTTCACCTACCTGCTCTACCTGGTGTTCGTGGCGGTCCTGCTGGTCTGGTTCCGCCCGCCACGGGTGATCTGGACGCGGCTGCGTCCCGGCGAGGCCGAGGTGGAGCCGGTCGACCGGCGCCAACGGGCCGTGCTGCTCCTGCTGTTGATCGGTCTGTACGCGGCGACCGTGCCCGCGCACCAGCTCACTCCGTTCATGATGCTGGGGGTGCTCACGGCCCTGGTCCTGCTCCGCCGGTGCGAAGCGCGCGGCCTGCCATTGCTGTTCGCGGTGCTGGTCGCGGTCTGGGTCGGCTTCATGGCGGAGCCGTACTGGTCCGGGCACTTCGACGAGCTGTTCGGCGGGGTCGGCGGGGTCGGCGGCAATGTGTCCACCTCGGTCTCCGGCCGTATCCAGGGCGGGAGTTCGGTGCACAAGCTGGTGCTGTACGCCCGGGTGCTGCTGGCCGGGTCGGTGCTGGCCCTGGCCTGCTGGGGCTGGTGGCGGCGCCGCTCGCACCGGTACCGCGAACGGTCCCTGCTGGTCCTGACCTTCGTACCGTTCCTGGGCTTCGGCATGCAGTCGTACGGCGGTGAGATGGCGTTGCGCGTCTTCATGTTCGCCGTCCCCGGCGCGGCCCTGCTCGGCGGGCTCGCGATCTTCCCGCGTGCCGGTGGCCCCGCGACAGCGCGCCGGCCGCTGCTCGCGCCGGTGGCCGCGCTGCTCGTCGGGCTGCTGCTGATGGGCGGCTTCCTGGTGGCCCGCTGGGGCAACGAGCCGTTCGAGCGGACCCGGCCCGGTGAGGTCGCGGCCATGGACTGGGTGTACGCCCACGACAGGCCGACGGTCCGGCTGCTGTGGCTGACCCAGGACCCGGTCAACGACGTCACCCCGGCGCTGCCGTGGGGTGCGCGGGACATGGAGCGGGTGAACTACGTGCCGACGCAGGCGCCGACGGACCCGGTGCTGGTGTCCGGGCTGGTCAAGGCGCTCAAGGACGCCGGCCCGAACTCGTACCTGATGATCAACCGGAGTCAGGTGACGTACCTGGAGCTGGACGCGGGCTACCCGGCGACCTGGGAGCCCCGGCTGACCGGGCACCTGGACGGCCGGCCGGAGCTGACGAAGGTCCTGGTCAACGCGGACGTGACGGTGTACGCGCTGCGCACGGCGCCGACGGGGCCGGTACCGCGGCCGCATCCCGGGCCGATCGGGCCGCAGGTGACCTGGACGCCGTGGTCGGTGGTCGGCGCGCTGGCCGCCGTGGTCCTGGTCCTGCTGCTGTCCGCCCGTGAGCTGGTGCGGGCGGCGGCCCGGCCGAGCGTACGCCGGCTACGGCTGCTCCAGGGCAGTTTCTGGTTCTCGCTGCCGCTGCTGGCGGTGGTGCTGGCCTCACTGGTGCAGCGGTTCTCGACCATGAAGTGACCGTGGTGGCTCAGCGGTCGAGCCACTTCACCTCGTACGCGGCCATCGGGAACCGCTTGCCGTCGACCTGGGCGCTGATCGCCCGGTCGAGGGTGTTGACGACGAGGACGGTCTTCGCGGTGGCCAGTACGCGGACGTTGGGCACGTCGTCGGGGGCGACGGACACGGTCTCGTACCGTGTGCCCGGCGGGAACGCCCGGCCGAAGCGGGACAGCAGGCCGTACATGGGCAGTGTCCTGCCGCCCTGGGCGCTGTCGGTCGGGGACCACAGGCAGCCGGGGCAGCGGCCGGTCTTCTCCTCGGGGTTCCAGTAGAAGCCGGAGTCGGCGCCGCCCCTGGCCATGGCGATCAGTCCGGCCGCGTGGACGGCCAGGCGGCGGGCCTCGGACCAGCCCTTGCGGTCGTCTCTGGCGTCGGCGGGCTCGACGTAGTACTCGGCCCACCACAGGGGCAGGCCGTGCGTGCGCCGGCGTACCCACTGGCCGACGGCGGTGAGCTTGTCGGTGGCGCCGAACTCGTCGGGCAGCAGCTCGTCGGTGTCGGTGTAGCTGGAGCCGTCGACGACGACGAAGTCGGCGCCGGCCTTGTGGCGGTTCCAGTAGTCGAAGGCGTCCAGCACCCGCTGGTCCATGGCGCCCCAGGGGCCGCGGAACGTGGCCGAGGCGTTCTCCTTCTGCCGCGGGTCGACGCTGTCCATCCCGAGGTAGGGGCCGCCGACCATGATGTCCTTGCCGACCTTCTTCAACGCCTTGTAGACGAGGTTGTACATCGCCGTGTAGCCCTCGTAGTCCCAGCGGCCCTCGGCGTTGTTCCAGAAGCCCTTGAACTCGTTCCACACGATGAAGTGCCGTACGTCGGGGTAGCGCCTGGCGACGGTGGCGGCGAGGTCGGCGAAGTCCTGGTAGTGGTCGGGATTGGGCGCGGTCTCCAGCGCGGTCCGGCTCCAGTCGGTGTTGCCCGCACCGGGCCGGCCGCCCTTCATCCAGTCCGGGGAGCAGCACAGCGTGACCACGGGGGTGCCGCCCGAGCCGCGGACGAAGTCGATCCGGCGGTCCATCGCACCGAAGTCGTAACGGCCCTTCACCGGTTCGGGGTTGTCGGCGCCCCAGCCCATCAGGGCCTGGACCTGGGGCAGGCCGCCGTCCCGCGCCAGCGACCGCTCGACCCGCTGGGTGGCGGTGCCGCTGCCCACGTCGGCGCTGTACTGCGTGTGGGTGAAGCCCCAGCCCAGGGACGGCTCCGGGCGTCCGGACGGGACGCTGGGCGTGCCGTGCACCTTGTCACCGTCGCGCGAGGTGCCGGCGGTGCTCGCCCCGTCGCCGGACAGGTGGGTCAGGGCCACGACCAGGGCCAGAGCGGTCGCGGCCACCCCGAGCAGGGCGGTGAGCCGCCATCGCCCTGCCCCCGTATACCACCCATGACGTCGCATCATGGACACAGTAGTGGCGGAGACCGCCCGGGGGGCGGGACTTGAGGACACCCGTGCGCGGCGGGGAATCCCGGGGAAGCGGCCGACCGGGCGGGGCCGCCGTCGGGCCGCCGGTGAAGAACCGCTCCTCCGGCGGAGCGTCCGGCGTCGGAAATACCGTGCGCGGAGGGCATCGGTGCCGGATCATGGCGGCATGTCTGCCAACCCGCACGACGCTCTGCCGATCCGGCTCCACGTCGACGACTCCGACTCGCCGTCCGACGTCGTCGACGCGCTGTTCCTCGGCCGCTTCGCGACGGGCGAGCAGCCGTACTCGCACGCGGCGAACATCGACCGCGTGCGCTCCGGCGTGACCCTGCTGCCGGACGGTGCCCGCGTGCTGCGGGTCGCCCGCGACGACGACCGCAGCGCCACCCTCGCCGAGGGCGACGGCTGGACCCTGCTGGTCTCCCGCTGGAACCGGGGCGCGGACGTCACGGTCACCGCCACCAGTGCCGAACTGGCCAAGCGGATCCTCGACCAGGCCACGGACGGCGCGTCCGACGAGCCGGAACCGCAGCCGGAGAACGTGACGATGGGGTTCTGGTACGTCTCCCCCCGGCGCGGCCCGCACCGCACCACCCGGCAGATCTCCGCGGGCACCTGGGACGAGATCCGCGCCAACTACACGGCACCGGTGGCCGGCGCGATGGACCGTCTGATGGGGACGACCCCCGACGACATCGCGGGCCGGCTGCTCCTGCTGCACGGCCCGCCGGGCACCGGCAAGACCTCCGCCCTGCGCACGCTGGCCCGTTCCTGGCGGGACTGGTGCCAGGTGGACTGCGTCCTGGACCCCGAGCGGCTCTTCTCCGACGTCGGCTATCTGATGGACATCGCCATCGGCGAGGACGACGGCGCGGGCAAGGGCCGCTGGCGCCTGCTGCTGCTGGAGGACTGCGACGAGCTGATCCGCGGCGAGGCCCGGCACACGGCGGGCCAGGCCCTGTCCCGGCTGCTGAACCTCACCGACGGCCTGCTCGGCCAGGGCCGCAACGTCCTGGTCGGTGTCACCACCAACGAGGACCTGGAGCGTCTGCACCCGGCCGTGGTCCGGCCCGGCCGCTGCCTCGCCCGCATCGAGGTGGGCCCGCTGACCCGCGCCGAGTCGGTGGACTGGCTCGGCACCGAAGAGGGCGTCGGCCGGGAGGGAGCGACCCTGGCCGAGCTGTACGCGCTGCGCCGGGGCACCACGCCGACGTCGGTGCCGGGGGCCCGGGAGGGCGCGGACGCGGGGCTGTACCTGTAGTGCTTTCATGAGGGTATGACCCTGTATGTCGGCACGTCGGGGTGGCAGTACAAGGACTGGCGGGAGCACGTCTACCCGGCCGGGGTGCCGACGCGGCTGTGGCTGGAGGAGTACACCCGGCTGTTCGAGACCGTGGAGATCAACAACGCGTTCTACCGGCTGCCGTCGTACGACACCTTCGCCGCCTGGCGCGACCGCGTCCCGCCGGACTTCGTCGTCGCGGTCAAGGCCAGCCGGTACCTCACCCACATCAAGCGCCTCAAGGACCCCGAGGAGCCGGTGCACCGCCTGATGACGCACGCGGCGGGCCTCGGCGGCCGTCTGGGGCCGGTGCTCCTGCAACTCCCGCCCACGCTGCGGGCCGACCCGCCCCTGCTGGACGCCTGCCTGGCCTGTTTCCCGGCCGGTACGAGAGTCGCCGTGGAACCCCGGCACGACTCCTGGTGGACTCCGGAACTACGGCGGGTCCTGGAATCCCGGGGCGCGGCCCTGTGCTGGGCTGACGTCCTGGCCCGCCCGGCCGCCCCGCTGTGGCGCACCGCCGGCTGGGGCTACGTCCGCTTCCACCAGGGCCGGGCCCGGCCCTGGCCGCGCTACGGCAGGCGTTCGCTGGAGACCTGGGTGGACCGCGTCGCCACGACGTGGTCCGGCGGCGAGGACGTGTACGCCTACTTCAACAACGACCCCGGGGGCGCGGCGGTGCGGGACGCGGCGGTGTTCGGGCGGGCGGCGAGGAGAGCGGGCCTGACGGTGACCCGGACACCGGAGCCGGCGCGTGACCACGCCGGGTCCCCGCCCGGGAAACCGCTCGCCGGAGCGGGGCCCGCGAGCCGGGACTGAGGGCTCGTCCCCGTGGAAGGCCCGGAGCGGGCGAGCGGCGGCACGCGATCCTCCCTGGGACGGGGACGGGGACGGGGAGGCCCGGCCCGGTCCGCGTCCTGGCGCGCGAGGGTGTCGTCCTTCCGCAGGCCGCAGGCCGCAGGCCGGCCCGCTCCGGGTAACCCGTTACGCGGACGGCCCGGCGGGCGTCGCCGGGCCGACGACGCCCGCCGGCGGGCCGGACCGGCGTCGGCGCGGGGTGCTCAGCCTTCGTAGGCCGCCCGCAGGGCGTCGCGGACAGCGGCGAGCGCCGCGTCCTCGTCCAGGCCGAGCCGCCGGACACGCTCGGCGTAGGCCTGGGCGGCGGACGCTGCTTCGCGTGCCGCCGCCGAGCCGGCGGCAGCCACGAACGTGCCGTTGCGCCCGCGCGTCTCGATCACCCCGTCGCCCTCCAGCGCTTTGTACGCCTTGGCCACCGTGTTGACCGCGAGCCCCAGGGATTCGGCCAGTCCCCGCACGGTCGGCAGCCGGTACCCCACCGGGAGGGCGCCGGACCGTGCCTGCTCGGAGATCTGCGCCCGTACCTGCTCGTACGGGGGCGCGCTGTCATCGATGCGGATCTTCAGGCTCACAGGCCCGATTGTCGCGCACCGGGCGGAAAATGGGAGGCAGCCCGGCCTCCCCGCCCCGTACGGTGCCTCCCCATGACAGTCCTCGTGCGCGCCCTGCGCCCCGATGTCCCCGCGGACGCCGAGGGTTTCGCCCGTGTCCGCCGCCTCGCGCTGCCGTACATCCTGTTCACCCCGGAGTCGGTCCGGCACACGGCCGCCCACACGCAGCCCGAGGCCCGCTTCCGGCCGCTCGTCGCGGTGGAGGACGGCGAGGTGATCGGCACGGCACAGGTCCATCTGGTCCCGGACAGCCGCGAGCCGGGTCAGGCCTGCCTGAACGTCTACGTCCGGCCGGACCGGACCCGCCGCGGCGCCGGCCGGCTGCTGGTGGCGGCCGCCGAGGAGTACCTGGCCTCCCTGGGCGCGACCAAGCTGTTCGCCTGGGCCCTGGACGAGCCGGCCAACCGGGCGTTCGCCGAGCGACGCGGGTACCGCGTCGGCCGCTCCGCCCACTTCCTCCGGCTCGGCCTGGCGAACGGCACCCTCCCGCCGCTGACGCCGGTCCCGGCCGGCGTCGAACTGCGTACGGCCGCCGACTTCGCGGACGATCCCCGGCCCCTGTTCGAGCTGGACGCGGAGACGCTGTGCGACGAACCGGGCGACGTGGGGTACGAGTTCACCGACTACGACGCGTGGACCGAGGAGACCTGGAAGCACCCGCTGCTGAACCGGGAGCTGACGACGGCCGCCTGCGTCGACGGCCGGCCGGTCGCCTTCACCGTGGCCCGCACCGACGGCGACGGCCGCTACTCCACCGCGATGACCGGCACCGCCCGCGCGTACCGCGGCCGCGGTCTGGCCAAGCTCGCCAAGGTCCACTCGCTGCACCGGGCCAGGGCCGCCGGCCTGACCGAGGCCTTCACGGGCAACGACGTCGGCAACGATCCCATGATCGCCATCAACAGGTGGCTCGGGTACGAGGTCTGCGCGACGGAGGTGCGCTATGTCCGTGAACTCGGCTGAGCCGGCGGGCCGGCTGGAGGTGGTCCTGGTCAAGGCGGGCCGTACGAAGATCCGCTATCCGGCGGAGCTGCTCCGGGACGACGGCAGCCGGATCACCGTGCGGGCCCCGTGGGCGGGCTCCGGGGTGCGTGACTTCGGCTTCGTGCGCTTCGAGCCGGGTGATGTGTTCACCGAGTACTACTGGCGGGACCGGTGGTACTCGGTGAAGGAGGTCCGGGCCGCGGACGGCTCCCTCAAGGGCTGGTACTGCGACATCACGCGACCGGCCGTCCGCACCGGCGCGGAGCTGGTCGTGGAGGACCTGGACCTCGACCTGTGGCGCTCCGCCGACGGGCGGGACGTACGGCGGCTGGACGAGGACGAGTTCGCCGAGAGCGGGCTGACGGAGACGGACCCGCAGGCCGCGTCCGCCGCGGTCGCCGCACTCGACGCGCTGGAGGCGCTGGCGGTCGGCGAGCGCGGCTTCGGCGAACTGCTGGTCTGACCCGGCCGGGGCGGCGCGGTGTCACACGGTCGCGACCACCGCGTACCGCTCGTCGTCCACCTCCTTCCCCCACAGCCGGGAGTGGCCGGACAGCTGCTCCACGCGCACCTGCCGGACAAGCGGTTCCAGGAGGGCGACGAGCCGCCCGGAGGGTATGCCGACCGGGGAGACGGTCCCCCAGACGCCCTCGACCAGCACGAACCGGCCTCCCGGCCGCAGCAGGGTCCGCCAGTGCCGCAGCGCCGCGGCCGGGTCCGGCAGGGCCCACAGCACATGCCGTACCAGGACCGCGTCGAAGCGTTCCTCCCCCACCGGCGGGGCCGCGGCGTCCCCGCACAGGATCGTCGCGGTATGCCCGGCGAGTTTCGTCCGGGCCCGCTCGGCCATCGCCGGGGACCGGTCGACGCCCGTCACGCGGTGCCCCTGTCCGACGGCGAGCAGTGACAGGCTGCCGGTCCCGCAGCCGAGGTCGAGGACGTCGGCCGGACGTTCGGGGAGCCAGGCGCGGAGCCGGTCCGCCCAGGCCGCGCGGACCTCGGGGTCGCGCAGGCCGTGGTCGGGTTCGTCGTCGAAGGCGGCGGCCCGCGCATCCCAGTCCTCCTGCGCGGTGGCCGCAACCGTGTGCGTGTTCTCCCTCGTCATGCCCGGAGAGTGCCACACGCCACTGACAGTGCGGGCGTGACGGCCGCCACTGACATCCCGGCGCCGATGAGGAACTCTCCCCGAAAGCGTCTACCTCCGTGACAACACGGAACTCGGCAGGCACTGAAGGAGGCAGCCGTGCGCCGCATGACCGTGCAGAAGCCGCTGAAGAGGACGGACAGCCGCCGGATCCGCGAGGAGGCGGGGGACCACCGCCCGGCGGGACGTCCCGAGGTGCGCAAGGACATCGCGCGCACCTGGTGGCCCGACGGCTGACACCGGGACGCCTCAGCCCAGCCGCTTGCGGTAGTGGACGCGGTCGTAGAGGCTCCAGGATCCCGGACGGCGGGCCGAACCCGTTCCGTGTCGCTGTCGGTCATGCGCGCACGCCCGTACCTGAGCGCAGTCTGAGCACCCCCTTAAGCGCACCATAAGGATCTCCTCCGCCCACTGCCGGCGGGCGGTTTCACGGTTCCCCGGGGCTAGGTTCGGATCACCCCCACGGGATCCAGCCCGCCCCGAGGACCGTTCCGAGGAGTTCTCCATGCCCGCACGCCGCAAGGCCGCCGCCGTCGCCGCCGCCCTCGGCATCGGCGCACTCGCCCTGCCCGCCGCCCCCGCCTCCGCGCACGGCTCGATGGGGGACCCGGTCAGCCGCGTCTCGCAGTGCTACGCGGAGGGTCCGGAGAGCCCGAAGTCGGCCGCGTGCAAGGCGGCCGTGGCGGCCGGCGGCGCACAGGCCCTGTACGACTGGAACGGCATCCGGATCGGCGACGCGGCCGGGCACCACCGGCAGCTGATCCCGGACGGCAAGCTGTGCAGCGCGAACAGCGAGGAGTTCAAGGGGCTCGACCTGGCCCGCGCCGACTGGCCGGCGACGAGCGTCCGGGGCGGGTCGTACACCTTCAAGTACCGGGTGACCGCGCCGCACAAGGGCACCTTCAAGGTCTACCTCACCAAGCCCGGCTACGATCCGGCGAAGCCGCTGGCCTGGTCCGGGCTGGACCTGGAGCACCCGGTGGCGACGGTCACCGACCCGGTCCCGGCGGGCGGCTTCTACGTCTTCTCCGGGACCCTGCCCGAGCGGACCGGCAGGCAGCTGCTGTACGCGGTCTGGCAGCGGTCGGACAGCCCGGAGGCGTTCTACTCCTGCTCCGACGTCGACTTCGGCGGCGGTACGGGAGGTGGCGGGGCCACTCCGGCTCCGTCCGCCTCCGCGCCCTCCGACGAGCAGGTCGCGGCCGGTGCCGACAAGTCGACGATCGAGCACCACGGGCACGGGGACGACGACGCGAGCACCTCGGCGGAGCCCGCCGCCGCTCCGGCACGGTCCGCCGCCGTTCGGGCCGCCCGGGCCGGGTCGGCCGGGGCTCCGGCCGACCTCGCGGAGACGGGCGCGTCCACGGGCACCTCGTACCTCGCGATCGGCGGCGCGGCGGCGCTGGCGCTGGGCTCTGCCGCGCTGTTCCTGTCGGTGCGACGGCGCGCGGCGGGCGGCGGCCACCGCCGGTGAGGGTTCCGGGGCCTGTCCGGCGGCTCAGGCCGGACGGGCCCCGGCGGCAGCTCAGCTGAACACCGACGCGCAGGTGGTGGCGGTGGCGTGGGCCGGGTCGAGCGCGTTGGCCACCTCGTGGAAGGCGATCCGGTCCAGCAGGCCGATCGCCACGTGTTCGGAGAGGTCGACCGGGCACAGGTCCTGGAGCAGGACGTTGTGGACGTCGGAGCCGTTCAGGTACTGGGTGCGCCAGGGGGTGACCACCTCGTCGTGCCGGGTGGCGATGACCGTGTAGCGCACTCCGGGGACGGTGTCGCCGCCCGCGTTGAGCTTGGTGAGGAAGGCGGAGCCGGTCATCTGGTCGGCGAGGCCGGGGGTGGTGGCCTTGAGCAGGTCCTCGGCGCCGGGGAAGTACGGCAGCAGGTGGGTGAGGCCGTCCAGGTCGGTGCCGTGGTTGTCGGGGGCGATGCCGACGAGGGCGTTGACCTTGGCGGCTCCGCCGAGGAACTTCAGGTAGTAGCGGGGCATCATGCCGCCCTGGGAGTGTCCGACCAGGTCGGCCTCGGCGGCTCCGGTCGCGGCGAGCACGTTGTCGACGAAGGCGGACAGCTGCTCGGCCGACTTGTCGATGGGGCCGAGGCCGTGGAAGAGGGGGACGCCGGGGAGCTGGCCGTAGTCGAGGGAGTAGACGCAGTAGCCGCGGCTCGTCAGGTAGGGGGCGAGGCCGAGCCAGTTGTCGACGGAGTTGCCCAGGGTGCCGTGGACGAGGACCACGGGGCGGGGGTGGGCGGCGGAGGGCTTGCAGGAGTAGTCGTTCCAGCCGCTGCTGTGAGCGGAGGCGCCGGCGGTGGGGGCGTCGGTGGGGGCGTCGGAGGCGCTGGCGGTGGCGGCGGGTACGGCGGCGACGGCGGCGGTGAGGAGCAGCGCGGCGAAGGGTCTGAGCAGTCGCTTCCAGGGCAGCATCGTGTGATCTCCTTGCGGCTCAAGGGAGGGGCACGGCCTAACCCTGTGATCCGGATCACGGGATGCTGTTCATCCGTCAAGTTACGGTCGAGTAGTGAAAGTGTGAAGTTACGCGTCAGTAAAAACTTTCAGTGATAACCGGCGCCTCACGGGGCCACTGACGAACCGCCACCGGAGCACTGGCGAACCGTCACCAGGCAGGCCTGATCGGACCATAGGGGGCGATCCGCGCCGGACGCTCACGCAACGCCCGCGCCTCGTCCTCGCCGAGCAGTTCGACCCATCCCCCGACCGCGTCGGCGGCCGCCTCCTCCGCCGCCCGCGTGCAGGATCACGCCGCCAGCGCGCCCGGCATCACCGCGCGCGGGCCGAACCTGGCCCGCGCGCGGTCCGCGACCTCCTCGATGCGGCGGGCCTTCTCGTCCACGGGGTCGAAGGTGAGCTGGTGGGCGGCCTGGTCGGCGGGGGTCAGGCTCTCCGCGCGCAGGGCGAAGCCGCGGACCCGGGCCCGTTGCAGGCCGAGCGCCTCGTACATGCCGTAGGCGGCCCGGGTCAGGGCCGCCGAGTGCGCGGTCGGCTCCTTCAGGGTGCGGCTGCGGGTGGTCGAGGAGCGGTCGGCGTAGCGCACGGTCAGGGTCAGGGTGCGGCAGACCTTCTCCACCGCGCGCAGCCGGGCACCGATCTCCTCGGCGGCCGACAGCAGCGCCTTGCGGTGCCGTCCGGCATCCAACTCGTCGATGTCGAAGGTCTGTTCACTCATCAGTGACCGCGAGACGGCGTTCGGCACGACCCGGCCGCGGTCGATGCCGCTCGCCTTCTCGCGCAGCTCGCGGCCGGCCCTCGCGCCGATCAGCCGCTGGAGCGTGGAGAGCGGCGCGGCGGCGACCAGGCCCAGGGTGTCCAGGCCGTACTCGCCCAGGGTGCGGGCGGTCGCCGCGCCGATGCCGGGCAGCGCGGACACCGGCCGCCCGGCGAGGAACTCCGCGATGCCGTCCGGGTCCCCGGGCACCGCGCGGGTGACCCCCGGCCGGGCGTCACGCAGCGCCACGCGGGCCAGCATCGGACCCGGACCGGCGCCGATCACGCAGTCGACCCCGTACCGCGCGAGAGCCCGCACCCGGATCACCGAGGCCAGCTCCACCGCGCTGCGGCCGAAGTACCGCTCGGCGCCGCGCAGATCGGCCAGCGCCCCGTCCGGCGGCAGCGCCTCCACGACCGGGGTGAACTCCTCCAGCAGTCCGAGCAGCCCCGGCAGGGCCGCCTCGTACACCGGCGGCAGCTGGAAACGTACGCAGAGGATGGTCATCCCGCACTCCCCGGACTCTGGTGCCACAACTTCCTCATCGCCGCGGGCCCTTGTGAGGCGTCCTGGCCCGCGGGCCGCAGATCGGCCCAGGGGTGCATCTCGTACCCCGTGGGCATGCGGATCGTCCGGCCCTCCATCGGGTCACGGGCCGCGGAGCCGGCCGGCGCGGGCAGCCCGTCGGAACCGGCGAGCCGGGCCCGGGACGGACCGCCGTCGCCGTCCGCCGGGGGCCCGTCCCCGGCCGCGCCGGCCGGTTCGGCCAGCCGGGCCGCGACCCCGTCGAGCCCCTCCGCCTCCCGCACCTCGACCAGTTCGGCGAGGTTCCAGGCGGCGGAGCCCACCACGCTGAGGCTGCGCGGACCGCGCCGCTGCACCACTCCGCGCACCAGCAGCAGCCAGGAGTGGAAGACGGTGTGGGCGCAGGCGTCGTGCGAGTCGTCGAAGAACGCGAGGTCGACCAGGCCCGATCCGTCGTCCAGGGTGGAGAAGATGACCCGCTTGCCGGACCGGATCGGCGGGGTCTGGGTGGCCGCCTTGGCACCCGCGACCAGCACGGTCTCCCCGTGCCGGGCCTCGCGCAGCCGGCGCGCGGAGACCACGCCCAGCTCCTCCAGGAACTCCCGGTGGTCGTCCATCAGGTTGCGCGAGGCGTCCATGGACAGCACACCCAGCTCGGCGCTGAGCCGCTCCGCCGACGTCAGGTCCGGCAGGCCGGCCGGTGCCGTCCCGCGGCCGCCGGCCAACGGGAGCTGGCCGCCCCCGCCGCCCCGGGCGCCCCGGTGCAGCTCGGTCAGATGCAGTTGCAGATCACGCCGGTTGGCGCCGAACGCGTCCAGCGCGCCCACCTGGGCGAGCCGTCCCGCCAGCGGCCTGCTGGGCCGGGCCCGCTCCCAGAAGTCCAGCAGGGAGGCGTACGGCTGCCCGTCCGCGATCCGCCCCGCCTCGGCCTCGCTGATGCCGTGCACGTCGGAGAGGGCGAGCCGCAGCCCCCACACCTTCGGCGATTCAGACACCAGTTCGATCCTGTGTGCGACTCCGGACAGGTTGACGTCCAGCGGCAGGATCGGCACCCCGCGCCGCCGGGCGTCGGCCAGCAGCAGCCGCTTGGGGTACATCCCGGGGTCGTGTGTGAGCAGCCCGGCGTAGAAGGCGGCCGGGTGGTGCGCCTTCAGCCACGCCGACTGGTAGGTGGGCACGGCGAAGGCGACGGCGTGCGCCTTGCAGAAGCCGTACGAGCCGAAGGCCGCCACGATCTCCCAGGTCCGCTCGATCGTCTCCGCGCCGTATCCCCGGGCCGCCGCCTGCTGGGCGAACCACACCCTGATCCGGCCCTGCGACTCCGGGTCGGACAGCCCGCGCCGCACCCGGTCGGCCTCGCCCCGGCCGCAGCCGGTCATGATGGCGACGATGTCGATGACCTGCTCGTGGAAGACCACGACCCCGTACGTTCCGCGCAGCGGCTCCTCCAGGTCCGGGTGCGGATAGCGCACCGGCGACCGCCCGTGCCGGGCCTCGATGAAGGGCCGCACCATGTCGGCGGCGACCGGCCCGGGCCGGAAGAGGGAGATGTCGACGACCAGGTCGTGGAAGCCGTCCGGCTGGAGACGTCCCACCAGGTCCCGCTGGCCCGGCGACTCGATCTGGAAGCAGCCCAGCGTCTCGGCGGACCGGATCAGCCGGTACGTCTCCGGATCCCCCGGCGCGACCGCGTCCAGGTCGACCCGCTCCCCGGTCGCCCGCTCCACCTCGGCGACCGCGTGCGCCATCGCCGACTGCATCCGCACCCCCAGCACATCCAGCTTGAGCAGCCCGAGGTCCTCCACGTCCTCCTTGTCGAACTGCGCCATGGGCAGCCCCTCACCACTGGTCGGGACCACCGGCGTACGGGCGAGCAGGGAGGCGTCGGACAGGAGCACCCCGCACGGATGCATGGCGATCCCGCGCGGCAGGGCGTCGAGGGCCTCCACCAGCTCCCACAGCCTGCCGTACCTCTCCTTCTCCCCCGCGAGCCGCTTCAGCTCGGGCAGCTCCTCCAGCGCCGCCCGGGCGTCGCGGGCCCGGATGTGCGGGAAGGACTTGGCCACCCGGTCGATCTCGGCGGGGTCCATGGACAGAGCGGCACCCACGTCACGGATCGCGTGCCGCACCCGATAGGTCTCCGGCATGGAGACCGTCGCCACCCGCTCCGTACCGAACCGGTCGATGATCGCCCGGTACACCTCCAGCCGGCGCGCCGACTCCACGTCGATGTCGATGTCGGGCAGCACCACGCGCTCCTTGGACAGGAAGCGCTCCATCAGCAGTCCGTGCTCGACCGGATCGGCGTGCGCGATCCCGAGCAGATGGTTGACGAGCGATCCGGCACCGGACCCGCGTGCCGCCACCCGGATACCCATCTCCCGTACGTCGTCCACCACTTGGGCGACCGTCAGGAAGTAGGAGCCGAAACCGTGATGGCCGATGATGTCCAGCTCCTGGTGCATCCGCTCCCAGTACGCGCGCCGGTCGCCGTAGCCGAGCCGCAGCATCCCGGCGGTCGCCCGCGAGGCGAGCGCCCGCTGCGCGGTGCGCCGGCCGGCGCCGACGAGGTGCGGCTCGGGAAAGTGGACGGTGCCGATGCCGAGGTCGTCCTCGGGGTCGACCCGGCACTCGGCGGCGGTGGCCCGGGTCTGCTCCAGCAGCCGGTGGGCGGTGTCCCGCCGGTATCCGGCGGCCTCCACCACCCGCTCGGCGACCTGGAGCATGGTCTGCGCGTCCTTCAGCCATGCCTCACCGGAGTCCAGTTCCCCACGGGGGTCGACCGGCACCAGGCGGCGCGCGGCGTCCAGCACGTCGGCGACCGGGCCCTGGCCGGGATCGGCGTACCGGACGGCGTTGCTGAGCACCGGGCGCACCCCCTGCTCGGCGGCGAATCCGACGGTACGGGCGGCCAGCCGCAGGGAGCCGGCCCCCGTGCCCGTCCGGCCGTGCCAGACGGCCTCCAGCCGCAGCGCGTCCCCGTAGACCTCTCGCCAGGGGGTGAGCAGCCGCGCCGCCCGGTCGGGCCGCCCGGTGGCGAGCGCGCGCCCGACGTCCGACCCCGGTCCGAGCAGGACCAGCAGGCCGTCGCCGTGGTTGCCGGCCCAGGGCAGCAGCGGGGGCGAGCCGGCCGCGTGGGCCGCCGTGACGAGCCGGCACAGGTCGGCCCACCCGCGGGCGCCGTCCCGGGCGAGGAAGGTCACCCGGGGGGCCGACTCGTCCACGAAGGCGCCGCCGCGCACGGGGGCACGGCGCCTCTCCCGCGGCAGGGCCTCCTCGGCCGCCACCGCCAGGTTCACCCCGAACAGCGGACGGACGCCCGCCCCGGCGCACGCCTTGGCGAAGCGCACCGTGCCGGCGAGGGTGTCGCGGTCGGTCAGGGCGAGGGCGTCCATGCCCCGCTCGAAGGCGCGCTCGGCCAGCCGCTCCGGATGGGACGCCCCGTACCGCAGGGAGAACCCGGAGACGGTGTGCAGATGCGCGAAGCCCGGCACACACACCTCCCGCAGTCGTGAGCCCCGAACGGCTCTCGAACATCAGTTCCCAACTTCCTCCTCCACCATACCCCCATTCTCGAACGTGTGTACGACATCGGTTCGAGCGCCTCCGACCTGCGCAAACGTCCCCGTGACCGGACGGCGAAGCCCCGCCCCGGTGACCGGCTGGAAGAAGGTCTCCCCGCCGGAGGTCAGGCCGATGGCCTTGTCACCCAAGCGCCATGACGAAGCCCCCGCACGCGGGTCGCGTGCGGGGGCTCGGTGGTGCCGGCTCCGGACCCGTCAGGGCAGGGTGACGCCGTAGTAGCTCAGCGCCTCGGTCACCGGCTGGAAGAAGGTCGTACCGCCGGAGCTGCAGTCGCCGCTGCCACCGGAGGTCAGACCGTAGGCCACGCTGCCACCGTAGAGCGGGCCGCCGCTGTCGCCGCCCTCGGCGCAGACCGTGGTCTGGATCAGGCCGTAGACGACGTCACCGCTGCCGTAGTTGACGGTGGCGTTGAGCGCGGTGACCCGGCCGCTGTGCGTGCCGGTGGTCGAGCCGCGCCGGTAGACGGTCGTCCCCACGGACGGGGTGGCCGCACTGCTGATGGTCTGGCTGCCCACCGCGCTCGGGTGCGCGATCGAGGAGTTGGTGTAGCGGACCAGCGCGAAGTCGTTGCCCGGGAAGCTGTAGCCGACGTTCGTGCCGAGCACCGTGGTCTTGCTGGAGTTGCTGTACCACGTGGAGGCGACCTGGCCGCAGTGGCCCGCGGTCAGGAAGTAGTACGTGCTGCCGCTGTGCACGTTGAAGCCGAGCGAGCAGCGGTAGGCGCCGCCGTAGATGGCGTCGCCGCCGGTGATCAGCTTGTTGAACTTGCCGGGGGTGTGCTTGATGGTGAGCGCGCCCGCGTCGCTGCCGGCCTGCTGCTTGATCTTGGCGATCTCGGCCTTGGACACCGTGCTGTCGACGGTGACCAGGACACGGTTGGTCTTGCTGTCCACCGCCCAGGCCGTACCGGGGATGTCGGCCTTGAGGACGGAGTCGCTCGCCTTGGTGAGCTGGGTGGCGCTGAACGAGGGGGCGTCACTGGCGTTCGCGGTGGGGGCGGCGAACGCGGCCGCGGCCAGGAAGCCGGTGGCCACGGCCGTCAGCCTGGTCCGTCTCGCGGTGCCGCAGCGGGGAGTGGTGCGCTTGATCCTCACTTGTCGTTCCCTCCAAGGGAAGTCGGGGGCCCGCGTGGGGTCGGGGCCCGTGAGGCGCAGCCAGGGGCCCCGACCGGGAATTCGAATACGCATGCCCCTGACAAGCGCTGGGGGGAGTATTCGGCCGAACGGCCGGTCGGCACAAGGGTGCCTTTCGGCCGTCGGCCCGGAAGCACCCGAACGCACCAACGTGCGCCGGCGCCGGCCCCGGCCGCCTCGGCCCAGGCCGGCGCGCCCCGGGGGGCAGGCCGGCTCAGACGGGCTCAGCCGTGCTCAGCGCGCTCAGGTGGCGCTCCCCCGCCTCGACCGGCACGTCCAGCGTGTTGCCGGGGGCCGGGAAGGGGCAGAGGAAGTGGTCGGCGAAGGCGCACGGCGGGAGCTGGGCGCGGTTGAAGTCGACGGTCGTCCGCCCCTCGGCGTCCGGGGCGGGCGGGAAGAGGAAGCGGAACCGGAAGCTCGTGTCACCGCTGGTGGCGTCGGCGAACACCGCCCACAGCGACCCGTCCCGCTGCCGCGCCACTTTCAGCGTGCGTTCCCGGCCGGCCAGCGAGAAGGCGAGTTCGCCCGCGAGCTCGAACCCGCGCTCGCGGCCGTCCGCGTTGCCGAGCCGTACGGTGCGCGTGCCGTCGTACGGTGTGAACCGCCCCGGCACCGACCAGCGGGGGTCGTAGGAGTCCGCCTCGATGCCCCGGAAGGCGCGCCGGGCGGCGGACTCGGGGTCGTACACCCGTACTCCCCAGACTCCCTCGCGCACCAGAACGACCAGCCGCTTCGCGCCCAGCGCGACCCGCGCCCCGGCCTCCGGACCGGTGTCCGCGGCCAGCCGTGTCTCACCCGAGAAGGGCCGGCCGGCCACGGTCAGTCCGTCGGCGTCGGTGGCGGTGAGCACCACCCCCTCCTTATCGGCCACCCAGTTCCCGGGAATGTCTGGAAGTCGACCCTCTGGATGGTCCTCGATCCAGTGCGTCGCGGTCAGCGCGAGCGGCCCGTAGGGGGCCGAGACCGTCTCCACCCGCTTCTCGTGCCACTGCTTCCAGGCGTCCGGGGCGTCCGGGGCGTCCGTCGTCATGAAATCGGTTCCCTTCCTCTGTGGTCGGCTTTCCCGGGCCGGGCGGGCCCGGGAGGGGAGCGTTGCCCCGCTCACCGCGTACTGGTCGACGGGCCGGGGCAGGCCCAGGTGCTCGCGCAGCGTGCTGCCCGGGTAGAAGGTGCGGAACAGACCGCGGTGCTGGAGCAGGGCCACCGTGCCGTTGACCAGCCGCTCCAGGTCGCGGCGCGGTTCGACGGGCACGAGATGGAAGCCGTCGGTGACGCCGTCGGCGTGCCAGGCGGCCACCAGCTCCGCGAGGTCGACCGGGCCGCCCCGGTACAGCGGACCCCGCCCGGTGGGCCGCGGACCGCCGCCGCCGTGGCCGGGCCGGGCCGCCCGCTCCCCGTCGCCGAGATCCACCAGCAGGCTCACCAGAACCCGTAAGGAGCCCGGGCCTCGCCCGAACGAGCCTGCCCGCTCCAGCAGTCGGTCCCGTACACCGGCGGCCTCGACGGGGGTGGTGGCGCGCACCAGCGCCACGTCCGCGTACCGGGCGGCGACCGTACAGGCGTGCTCGTCGGTGGCGTCGACCACGCGGACGGGACGACCCTGCGGCGGCCGGGGCACGGCCGCCGGACCCCGGGCCGGGAAGGCGCCGCCGGTGGGGCCGACGCGGTGCGGGCGGTCCCGGCCGGGCAGCCGCCCGGTGGCCGCGTCCGGCATCTCGCCGTACCCCCGGGCGGTCTCCGGCCCCGCGGCCGGACCCGTGGCTTCCCCCGCCTCCCGCCCGGGCGACCCGGCGGACGGGGGTGCTCCCCGCTCCGGCGAGCGCTCGCCAGAAGCGCGCCGCCGGCGGGGCATCCGGGCCTCCCCCTCGATGCCGGACAGGTCGATCCGCCAGCCGGCCCGGCCCCGGCTGACCCGGTCCAGGGTGGCCACGGCGCCCTGCTCCCGGAAGGGCTCGGGGTGGGCGGTGGTGACCGTCGGCACCAGACCGATCCGCCGGGTCGCGGGCGCCACCCGGCACAGCATGCCGAGCGCGTCGGGCCCGGGCCGGGTGAAGGAGTCGTCCAGCGTCACGAAGTCCAGCCCGCCGTGCTCGGCGAGCCGGGCCAGCTCGACACAGGACTCGGCGTCGTGGGCCCCCGGTTGGTCGAGAGCGGCGGCGAGGTGCAGCAGCCCGCCGCCGTACCGCGGGCTCACGTCGGCACCCCGGCCCGCTCCGCTCCGCCACCCGGCCGTCCCGGGCACCGCTTCCCCTCGCGCCCCGCGATCACGGTCCGCACCCTCACAGCACCTTCGCCAGGAACGCCCGGGTCCGCTCCTCCCGCGGAGCGCCCAGCACCTCCTGCGGCGTCCCCCGTTCCACGATCCGCCCGTCGGCCATGAACACCACGGTGTCGGCGACCTCCCGGGCGAACGCGATCTCGTGCGTGACGACGATCATCGTCGTGCCCGTCGCCGCCAGGTCGCGGATGACGTCCAGGACCTCCCCCACCAGCTCGGGATCGAGCGCGGACGTCGGCTCGTCGAACAACAGAAGCTTCGGTTCCAGCGCGAGCGCCCGCGCGATGGCGACCCGCTGCTGCTGCCCGCCGGACAGCTGCCGCGGATAGGCGTGCGCCTTGTCACCGAGCCCGACCCGCTCCAGCAGCCGCTGTGCGCTCTCCACGGCCTTGGCCCGGGGCCGCTTCAGCGCGGACACCGGTGCCTCGACGACGTTGTCGAGGACGGTGAGGTGGGGGAAGAGGTTGAAGTTCTGGAAGACGAACCCGATCCGGGTGCGCTGCCGGAGCACCTCGCGCTCGGGCAGTTCGTACAGCCTGTCCCCGGCCCGTCGGTATCCCATCAGCGCGCCGTCCACGCTGATCTCGCCGCGGTCCACCTTCTCCAGGTGGTTGACGGTGCGCAGCAGCGTGGACTTGCCGGAGCCGGAGGGGCCGAGTACGACGGTGACCTCCCCGGCGGCCACCTGGAGGTCGATGCCCCTGAGGACGTCGAGCGAGCCGAAGCTCTTGTGCACGGACCGGATGTCGACCATGACGCTCATCGAGCGGGTTCCTTTACATGTGAGTCGGTCAGGAAGGACAGCACCGCCCGGGCGGTCGCGTCGTTCTGCCGGAACGCGGGACCGCCGGTGCGCGGGCGGGTGAACGCGCCGGGGGTCCGCGCGTCGGTGTACGGGCCCAGGGCGAAGCGCCGCGGGTGCGGGCGCCCCGTGCGGCCGAGGATCCGGCCGTCGCCGGGGTCGACCCGGAGCAGCCCGTCGGGGGTCTCGGCGGCGCCGTCGGCGTGCAGTTCGCGCAGCAGGCTGTCGCGGGCCCGCCGCACGGTGGGCTCGGGCAGCCGGGCCTCCACCAGCGCGCGGGACTCGACGCCGAAGCCCGGCACGGTGGGGCTGGTGGCCCGGAACACTCCGTTCTCGGCGGTGACGGCCATGCCGGCCCCGACGAAGCGGAGCACACCGGCCCGGGACAGCGCGAGCATCTGCCGCAGCCGGGGCCCGGGCGGGCCGGACGCCAGGTAGCTGAAGAACCCGTGCCACCAGGGCCCGATGTCCCCGAGGCGCACCAACTGCCCGTAGACGGAGAGCAGCCCGAGGAAGACGGCCAGGTCGGGGCTGTGCGAGGGATCGTGCCTGCGCTCGAGGTCCGCCTCGATGTAGTCCCCGAGCGCTCTTTGGAAGTCGTCGTGGGAGGCGTACCGCACGGCGTCCAGCGGGCGGTCGAGCGCGGCGAGGTCGAGCCGGTCGGCCGGGTCCGGCACGGCGCCGGCGGCCAGCGCCAGGGCTTCCGCCGGGTCGTCGGCCGCCGCGTACTTCTCCTCGAAGTCGGCCCAGGCCATCGTCGTACGCCCCGGGTGGGCGGTGAAGAGCCGGTGGTAGTGGGCGAAGCCCAGCTCCTTCTCGACCAGGGGCCACACATCGCGCCGGAAGTCGAAGCCGCCGGGTCTGGCCAGCAGTTCGTCCACCTCGGCGGGGCCGAGGAAGCGCGGCAGCGGCGGGCGGTCGCCGGTCCAGTCGTAACCGATCTTCGAGTGGTACGGCACTCCGCGCCGCGACCCGACGTACAGCACGGGCTCCCGCCCCGAGGGGAGGTACCTCTCCCCCTCGTACCGCCCGCCGCGCCCCTCGGTGAGCAGCACCATCAGATCGACGAAGGCCAGTCCGAAGCCGCGGACGAGGACGGGTTCGCCGGCCTTCAGCACGGAGAGGTCACTGTCGGCGGTGAAGTCGGGCGGCAGGTGCACCAGGCCGTGCTCCCGGGCGTAGGCGGCCAGGCGGGCCTGCTCGGCGTCGAGTTCGCCGTCCAGGTGGCCCACGGCGAGGATCACCAGGTCGGCGAGGAGCGGGCGCGGGCGGCCCTCCAGCCACACCTGCTGACGGCCCTCGTCCGGGCCGCCGATCCGCAGGGCGCGCCGCGGGTGGTGGTGGACGGTGACGTCCGGGGGCAGTTCGGCCAGGGCCCGTTCGTACACCCAGGCCAGATAGCGGCCCTGGAGCTGCCGGTCGGCGAAGGTACGGCCGTGCAGCTCGGCCCACTCGTGCAGGGTGGGGCCCTCGCGCACCGGGCCGGCCATGGCCACCGTCTCGTCGGTGAACATGGTGACGTCCTCGGCGTGCGAGTTCATCCACAGCAGCGGCGACTGCTCCTGCCGCCAGATGCGTCCGCCGCCCGGTGGATGGGGGTCGACGAGGTGGATGTCGAGGCCCGGACCGCTGTACAGCGCGGGCGCGTTGGCGGCGAGGCGTTCGAGGATGCCGGTCCCCCGCGGTCCGGCACCCACGATCACCAGCTGCTGCCTCATCGGGCGTGCTCCGTGCCGCGCGCGTAGTGCTTCTCGACGTAGTGCTGGCCGATGCCGAGCAGCGAGGTGATCACGGCGTACCAGAGGGTGGCGACCATCAGCAGCGGGATCACCTGGTACGTGCGGTGGTAGATCAACTGGGCGGAGAACAGCAGGTCGTTGACGGCGATGACGCTGACGATCGAGGTGCCTTTGAGGGTGCCGATCAGCATGTTGCCGGCGGGCGGCACGATGGCGCGCATCGCCTGCGGCAGCACGATCCGCCACCAGCGCCGCCACCGGCTCAGACCGAGCGCCTGGGCGGCCTCGATCTGCCCGTGGTCGACGGAGAGGATGCCGCCCCGGACGACCTCTGCGGCGTAGGCGGCCTCGTGCAGGGTGAGGCCGACGACGGCGACGGCGACCGGGCTGAGCAGGTTGACGGTCTTCACGCCGAGCACCTGCGGGTACAGCGCGCCGATGTTGAACCACAGCAGCAGCTGCACCAGGATCGGGATGGACCGGAACAGCCACACGTACCCCCAGCCGACCGCCCGCAGCACGGGGTTGGCGGACAGCCGGAAGGCCGCGAGCAGGGTGCCGAGCGCGAAGCCGAGGACCATCACCACCGCGGTCAGCCACAGGGTGAGCCACAGTCCGCGCAGGACGGAGTCCGAGGTGAAGTAATCGGCGACGACGCCCCATTGGAACGCCTCGTTGCGCAGGACGGAGTTGACGGCGAACCCGAGCAGCGCGAGGACGACGACGGCCGCCGTCCACTGGCCGTAGCGGCGCTGCGGGACGATCCGCGGGGCGTCCGCCGGCTCGGGTATCTCCGGTGCGGCGGGAACTTTGGCGAGGGTGTCGGATGACATGCGAAGGCTCCGTGACGCGAGTCGTCGGTACGGGTGGTGCCTTCACACGGGCGCGCCGTACGGCGCGGACACGGCCGAGCCCCTCAGCAGGGCCGTGCCTCGAGAGTACGGGGGCGTTTCGGTCCGCTGTCAAGGCTGTCCGTACTGTGAGCCGCAGATCTCAAGTCGGTTGACGCGGAACCGAATGCCTGTTCCACTTGCCCCATGCATCCGCAGCAGTGGCTGGTCACCCGCTCCCACATCGACTTCGGTCGCGTGTGGTCCTGTTCCTGTTGAGCTGACCCCCTGCGTGCGCCTGCCCCAGCGGCGGGCCTGCTCGCGTTCTCTTCGCTGTTCTCCGCCTTCACACGCGCACCCCTCCCCTCGCGTTTCCGTACATCCTTCCGCTTCAGGAGACCGCTGACCGATGCGTACGCCCTTTTATCGGCATTTCATGCCCTTTGCCACCATTACATCGGCCGCTCTGCTGCTCACCGCCTGCGGCTCCGGGTCCGGGGGGCCGGGCGGTACGGACGCCTCCGGAGCGGCGGCCCAGAACGGGGTGCCGACCACGGATGTCGTCTCCGCCGTACGCAAGGACGAGGCCGCGGCGCGGCTGCTGCCCGCCGGCACCACTGCTCTCACCGTCGCGGTCAGCGTCGGCGGCACCCCGCCCGGCACCACCTACCTCGGCGACGGCACCACCCTGACCGGCCAGGACGTCGACTTCACCAAGGCGGTCGGCCGGGTGCTCGGGGTCAAACTGAAGGTGGAGCAGGCGAGTTTCGAGGCGATCCTGCCCGCCCTGGACAGCGGCAAGTACGACTTCGGCGCGAGCAACTTCGGTGTCACGGACGAGCGCCGCAGGACCATCGACTTCGTCACCTACATCAACGACGGCCAGGGCTTCGCGACCCGCAAGGACAGCAAGCTTTCCAAGGTCACCGATCTGAAGCAGCTGTGCGGCCTGAACGTCGCGACCAGCGCCGGAACGACGTTCGAGGCCACGCTGGAGCAGAACAAGCACGTGTGCACCGAGGCGGGCAAGAAGGCGTACCAGGTGCAGACGTACGCCGAGTCGAGCGCGGTCTGGTCCTCGCTCCAGCAGGGCCGCAGCGACATCGTGATGTCCACGATCAACGGGCTGCGCTACGCCGTCGCGCACCAGCAGGGGCTGAAGTTCCTCAACGAGTACCACCGTCTGGACGTCGGCTTCGCCTTCAAGAAGGGCACGAAACTGGCGCCCGCTTTCCAGGCGGCGGTCAACAAGCTGCTTTCCGACGGCACCTACGACCGGATTCTCGAGAAGTGGGGTACCTCGGGCTCGGCGATCAAGAAGTCCCGGATCAGCCCGCCGGAATTGAAGAACTAGCGGCGCCCGCCCGCCGTAGCGGGGCAGCAGCGGCAAGGATGTCCATGGGCCGGGGAATTGCACGAGCGGGGCCGGGCGTGCGGGGAGGGGTCCAGGTTTCCGACAGGGCGTCAGTCCGCCGCCCCCGCACGGCATCCGGCGCATGCGCGAGCCGTCCGGCCGGCGCCGGGGGCTAGGGGCACCCCGTCGGGACCGGGGTGCCGGGCCCGGCTGGGAATTCGATGCCGGGCTGCCGACCGACGGCGGCACCCGGGGGCGGCCGGTGCCGACCGAAGCGCCGGAGACGACCGAAGCGCCGGTGCCAACCAAGGCGCCGGTGCCAGCCAAGGCGCCGGAGACGACCAAGGCGCCGGAGACGACCAGGGCGCCTGGTGCCGGTCACGGCGCCGGAGCCGGAGCCGGACGTCGCCCCGCCGCGCCGCGCTCCCCGGCCCGACTCCGGCTCCCGGTCCTGGGCCCCGGGCCACGGCTCCGACCCCCGGTCCTGGGCTCCGACTCCCGGCCCTGGACCCCGGCTCCGGCTCCGGCTCCGGCTCCGGGCCACGGTTCCGACTCCCGGCTCCGACTCCCGGTCCTGGGCCCCGGGCCACGGCTCCGACTACCGGTCCTGGGCCCCGGGCCACGGCTCCGACTCCCGGTCCTGGGCTCCGACTTCCGGCCCTGGACCCCGGCTCCGGCCCCGGGCCCCGGCTCCGGCTCCCGGCTCCCGGTCCTGGGCCCCGGCTCCGGCTCCGGGCCGCGGTTCCGACTCCCGGCTCCGGCTCCCGGTCCTGGGCCCCGGGCCACGGCTCCGACTACCGGTCCTGGCCCCGGCTCCGGCCCCGGGCCGCGGCTCCGGCTCCCCGCTCCCCGCTCCCCGCTCCCGGGCATGTCACCGGCCCGTACCGACGCGTGCACTCGGCGGACGGCGGCGGCGAGCCGCGCGCCGTGACTCTGTGCGACGGGCGCGGTCCCCATGCAAGGCAGCGCGCACCGACCCGCCGTACGACCCGTGCCGCTCGCCGGGCGGTCCTGAGGCTCTGTCAGAACCGTGACCAGGAGCCCCTCGTGGTCACCGCCCGCGAACCTGGCGCGGCCCCGACGCAGCGCCGGAACAGCGCCCGCACATGGGCACCGGCCGCCCGCCTCGGACCTCTCGCCGAACCGGCGGGAGCAGGGTCTGACGAATCCGCACACAGCATCCCCCGTACTGTGATACGACGTTGTTATTCACCCGTACGCACCGCACATCACCCGTCCGCCGCTGACAATCATATTTCACTCTCAGTCAGCAGCCGTATGAGTCGCGACCCTTGGGGCACAAGGACTCTCGACGGATCGGCTGTGCACCAGTACCGTCACAAACCCCCCGCGCGGCGTCTATCCACTTGGCGCGCCGTCCGCATCATGGATGACCATAGGGATGCGGAAAGCAAGAAGGACTGCTGTGAGAGGAGGCGTCCATGGGATCGGTACGCAAGGCGAGTGCATGGCTCGGCCTCGTCGACGACAACGATGACGAGCGCTATTACGACGACGACTACTCCGAGGGCACCGAGCCCGGGGACGCCTGGGTCACCGACCCGCGGGTGAAGGTGGCCACGGACACGGCCGAGGAGAAGGGCCGCCGGATCGGCACGGTCACCCCGGACAGCTTCCGGGACGCCCGCGCCATCGGCGAACTGTTCCGGGACGGTGTCCCGGTCATCATGAACCTCACCAACATGGAGCCCGGCGACGCCAAGCGGGTCGTGGACTTCGCGGCGGGGCTCATCTTCGGTCTGCGCGGTTCGATCGACCGCGTGTCCAACCGCGTGTTCCTGCTGACCCCGGCCGACACCGAGATCATCAGCGGTGAGGCGTCCGCGCACCGCTCCGACGGCTTCTTCAACCAGAGCTGAGGCAGGGCCGTCCGCCGGCCCTGCCCCCGCCGGGGCTCACCGGAAGGCGTCGAGCCCGGTGAGCGCCTTGCCCAGCACGAGCTGGTGCATCTCCACGGTGCCCTCGTAGGTGAGCACCGATTCCAGGTTGGTCGCGTGCCGCATCACCGGGTACTCCAGGGAGATCCCGTTGGCACCGAGGATCGTCCGCGCCGTCCGGCAGATCTCGATGGCCTCGCGGACGTTGTTGAGCTTGCCGAAGCTGACCTGCTCGGGACGCAGGCGGCCGGCGTCCATCCGGCGCCCGAGGTGGTGGGCGAGCAGGATGCCCTTGTGCAGTTCCACCGCCATGTCGGCCAGCTTGGCCTGGGTGAGCTGGAACCCGCCGATGGGCCGCCCGAACTGTTCGCGCGACCTGGCGTAGCCGAGGGCCGCCTCGAAACTGCTGCGCGCGGCGCCCATCGCGCCCCAGACGATGCCGTAGCGGGCGTGCGAGAGACAGCTGAGCGGTCCGCGCAGCCCGGTGACCTCCGGCAGGACGGCCGTGCCCGGCAGCCGTACGTCGTCCATGACCAGTTCGCTGGTGACGGAGGCCCGCAGGGACCACTTGTGCTTGATCTCCGGCGCCGAGAAGCCGGGGCTGCCGGTGGGCACGACGAAGCCGCGGATGCCCTCCTCCGTCTGCGCCCAGACGACGGCCACCCCGGCGACCGAGCCGTTGGTGATCCACATCTTGCGGCCGTTCAGCACCCAGTCGTCGCCGTCCCGCTTGGCGTGGGTGCGCATGGCGGCGGGGTCGGAGCCGTGGTCGGGCTCGGTCAGCCCGAAGCAGCCGATCACCTCGCCGGCGGCCATGCGCGGCAGCCACTCCCGCTTCTGCTCCTCGCTGCCGAACCGGTGGACGGCGTACATCGCGAGGGAGCCCTGCACCGAGACCAGGGACCGGATGCCCGAGTCGGCCGCCTCCAGCTCCAGGCAGGCCAGTCCGTACTGCACGGCCGTCGCGCCCGCACAGCCGTATCCGGTCAGGGACATCCCGAGGGCACCGAGGGAGCCGAGTTCGCGCGCGAGGTCGCGGATCCCGGGCAGCTCGCCCTTCTCGTACCAGTCGGCGACGTACGGCAGGACGCGGTCGGCCGCCCAGCCGCGCACGGTGTCCCGGATGGCCAGGTCCTCCGGCTCCAGCAGGTCGTCGATGCCGAGCGGGTCGGCCGCATCGAACGGGGGCAGCTTGGCGGACGCGGACATGGGGCACCCTCCGGAACACGGGACATCGGCAAAACTAGCAGCGCTAGTTACGGCTCTCCGGCCGACGTTACGGTGCAGTGTCCCGCACGTCCAGAGGAGGTCAGGCCGAGACCCGCGACTTCCCGGCCGCCGCCTCGGCCCGGGCCTCCGCCTCCCGCGGCGCCGGCAGCTCCACCTCGCCCCCGGCCGGCTCCTCGCCGCACTGCATCACCCACGGCAGCCGCAGCGCCATCACCGCACCCAGCAGCAACAGCCCCGCGCTCACCAGCAGCGTCACGTGCAGCCCGTGCACGAAGGAGTCCCGCGCCGCGCGGCGCAGCGCGGCCCCGGCGGTGCCGCCGATCCGGCCGGCGACCTCGTACGCCTCCCCGAGCGAGTGGCCGGCCGCGGCCGACTCGTGCCGCGGCACGCCCGGCACCGAGCGCAGCCCCGGCGCGTAGGCCGCGTTCATCACGCTGCCCAGCAGCGCGATGCCGATGCCGGCGCCCAGCTGGTACGAGGTCTCGCCGATCGCCGCCGCCCCGCCGGCCCGGTCGGCGGGGGCCTCGCTGAGCATCGACTCGTACGCGCCGAAGAGCGTGGTCTCCAGGCCGAAGCCGAGCAGCACGAAGCCGGCCAGGAGCAGTGCCGTGTCGTCGGTGCCGCCCATCGCCGTCAGGGTCAGCACCGCGACCGCCGTCAGGCAGAAGCCGCAGCACACCATCCGGCGGGGGCCGAACCGGCGCAGCATGCGCGCGCCCGCCAGGCCGGCCGCCATGGCCGCGACGGTCAGGGGCAGCAGCCTGAGGCCGGTCTGCAGCGGGGACAGACCGAGCACCAGTTGGAGGTACTGGGCGGCGATCAGCTCCAGGCCGACCAGCGCGAGCATGGCCAGCACGATGCAGCCCACCGAGGTGCTGAACGCGGGCCGGCCGAACATCCGCAGGTCCACCAGCGGATGCGGGTGCCGTCGCTGGCGCCGGACGAAGAGGAAGAGGAGGGCCGCGCCGATCAGCAGCGGCAGCACGGTGAAGGGGCTGGCCACCGCCTCCCCGCCGCCGAGCCGCTTCACACCGAGGACGGTGCCGAAGAGCCCGGCCGCCGCCATCAGCGCGCCCGTCACGTCCCAGGGGCCCTTGCGCTCGCCCCTCGACTCGGGCAGCAGGATCCGGCCCACCGGGAGGCTGACCAGCATCAGCGGGATGTTGACCAGGAAGACGGAGCCCCACCAGAAGTGCTCCAGCAGGAAGCCGCCGAGCAGTGGCCCGACCGCCGCGCCGACCGCCGCGACCGCACTCCAGATGCCTATGGCGAGGGCGCGCTCACGCCGGTCGGGGAAGACCTGGCGGAGGATCGACAGGGTCGCCGGCATGATCATCGCGCCGCCGACGCCGAGCAGTGCGCGGGCGAGGATGAGCGTCTCGGCGCTCTGGGCGAACGCGGCCACGGCGGAGGCCACACCGAAGAGGCCGTAGCCGAGCAGCAGGACACGTCTGCGGCCGATCCGGTCGCCGAGGGTGCCGAAGAGGATCAGCAGCGAGGCGCAGACCAGCGGATAGACGTCGACGATCCACAGCAGTTCCATGGCGCCGGGCCTGAGGTCCTCGGTGACGGCGGGGACCGCCACGTGCAGCACGGTCGCGTCGAGTGCGACGAGCAGCAGGCTGGCGCAGAGGACGACGAGGACGAGCCAGCGGCTCGTACCGGTCTGGGCCGCCCGACGGCGCGGCCGTACGGCAGCCGTGGTCGTCCCGGACATCTACGTACCTCCCAGATGATCCCTCGCGGGGGGCGGACCGACGGGACGGGTACTCCCTGTCGTACGGCCGGAGCGAGCGGTGTCTCCGGCCCGCGCAAAGCCCTCGCGGGTGACTCGCCAGCGTACGCGAGTTCACCGCGCGGTCACGTGGCGGACCTCTCACACGCACGGCGGAACCCATGTGGCGTACACCACCTCACCCCCTCTTGACCGGGACCCCGCGACCGGTACCGTCCGCCGCGCCGTCGATAATCGAGCCCGTGACCGATCTTGAAACGCGCGTGGCCCCACCCCACGCCCCTCTTCTGCGCCGGGCCGTGCCGGCCCTCCTGGGCTACGCGGCGGTCCGCGCCCTGGGGCTGGCCGCGCTCGTCGCGTGGAGCGCCGCGCGCGGCAAGAGCGCGTACTCCCTGCTGACCGCGCGCTGGGACTCGCTCTGGTACACGCGGGTCGCCGAGCTGGGCTACGGCTACGAGGTGCGGCTGCCGAACGGTGACGTCCACTCCAACCTGGCGTTCTTCCCGCTGCTGCCGTGGCTGGAGCGGCTGCTGCACTCGGTCACCCCGTTGTCGTACGCGGACGCCGGGTTCGTGGTGAGCCTGCTGGCCTCGCTCGCCGCGGCGGCCGGGATCTACGCGGTCGCCGAGCGGGTGTACGGGTCCCGGACCGGGATCTGTGCCGTGCTGCTGTGGGCCGTGCTGCCGGTGGGGATCGTGCAGTCGATGGCGTACAGCGAGTCGCTGTTCACCGCACTCGCCGCCTGGTCCCTGTACGCGGTGCTGACCGGACGGTGGGTGAGCGCGGGCGCGCTGGCGGCGCTGGCGGGACTGACCCGGCCGGTGGGGGCGGCAGTGGTCGCCGCGGTGTGGACGGCGGGCGTGATCTCGTTCGGGCGAGAGCGCGGCGCGAAGCACACGCCGGGCGCGCTCCCGCCCCCGTACGCCCCCCGATGGCGCCGCGCGCTCGGCATGCTGCTCGCTCCGCTCGGTGCCGCCGGGTACGTCCTCTGGGTCGGCCACCGCACCGGCAAGGGCCCGCTCGGATACCTGGACGTTCAGGCCGGGTGGCGCAACGGCTTCGACGGCGGCTACGCCTTCGCGCGCTTCGTGGCCGACAAGTTCACGTCGTTTCCGTCCGCCCTGGCCGGCCTGGGCCTGATCACCGGGGTCGCCCTGCTGATCTGGCTGTACGTCACCGGTGTGCGCGGGCGTCAGCCGGTGGAGCTGCTGGTGTACACGGGCGTCGTACTCGCCCTGGCCCTGTGCGCGTCGAGCTACTTCGGCTCCAAGCCGCGGCTGTTGATGCCGGCCTTCCCGGTGCTGCTGCCGCTCGCCCGCGCCCTGGCCCGGCCGCGCACACGGCGATCGGCCCTGGTCACGGCCGCATTGGCCGTCGGGGCGGCGGCCTACGGGGCTTTCTGGCTGAACGGCTCCGGTCCCCCGTGACCGACACGACCATCCGATGACGCCCCGGAAAATTCCACGCCAGGACCGGGTTAACGCATTCATAAGCGCCATATAAACAACACCCGGCATGATCAAAGGAATTGACCTGAGCACTCTCACCGGATTGCGGAATCCAGGAAATTCGGCTCGCCCTTGAGACCTTTCCCACATCACATCGTCATCACAAAGCCGCTGTTTCGACCGGGAACACAGCTCACTCGCTGTAACGTCGATTGGGTGCGTACCGAACGAAACCTCACCCGGCGTCTGGACCGGGTGTTCGCCAGGCTGGACCGTGAGCCGGAACGACCGGCCCACATCGATGTGCCGAGGATGAGCCGGCACAGGGTCGTGCTGTTCTCCGCGACCCTGGCTTTCTATCTGGCGATCGTGTGGGCCGTGGTGACCACCTCCTGGCTCGTCCGGCTGGACTGGCAGGTCATGTTCTTCCGGCCGTACCAGCAGTGGCCCGAGATCCATGCCTTCCTCGACTACTACGTGGTGCTGGGCCAGCGCGGCCCCACCGCGGTGATGGTCGCGGCCTGGCTCGGCTGGCGCTCCTGGCGGCAGCACACCATCCGCCCGCTGCTGACGCTGGCCGCCTCCCTGCTGCTGCTGAACATCACGGTCGGCGCCGCCAAGCTCGGGATGGGGCGCCTCGGTCCGCACTACGCGACCATCATCGGCTCGAACGAGATGGGCCTCGGCGGCGATATATTTCCCAGCGGCCACACCGCCAACGCGGTCGTGACCTGGGGCATCCTGGCGTATCTGGCCTCCACCCCGAGAGCGCGCCGCTGGCTGTCGGCCCTCTCCGCGGTCACCTCGCTCGGCGTCGGCCTCACCACCGTCTACCTCGGTACGCACTGGCTGAGCGACGTGCTGCTGGGCTGGGCCGCGGGCCTGCTGATCCTGCTCGCCCTGCCCTGGTGCGAGCCACTGATCGCCCGGACGGAGCTGTGGCTCTTCGACCTGCGCGATCTCTGGCGCGCCCGGCGCAGCCGGCCCGTGTCCGAGCCCGCCGTCCCGGTCACGCCGGTCGCGCTCAGGCCGCTCGGCACCCACACGGAGCAGCCGGTGCCGGCCCGCGAGCCGGTCTCCTCGACCCGGGCCTCCCGGGGCGTGGCGCACCTGGCACCCGGAGCGCACACGGCCCGTTCGGAACGCCCGGTCACGCCGGCGGGCAGCCGTCGGCCGCCGCACGCCGACCGTCTCCCACGCGGCACGTCCCAGCCGGCCCGCCCCCTGACAGGCGGCTGACGGCGGGAACGGCAGCGGGTCCGGTACGCACCACCACCCCCGCGCCACGGCGAAGGCCCCGCTCCCTCCCCGGGAGGCGGGGCCTTCGCCGTGCAGTGCGGACGGGCCGTCAGCCCTTCCAGGCGCGGGCCACCCGGTCGTCCCGCACCTCGAAGTTCAGCCGTCCCGCGCGGTATTCCATGGTGATGATCGCGCCCGGCGGCAACGACCGTACCGTCGACCAGCCACGCTGCCGGGCGAGCCGCTCGGCGTGCGCGGCGTCGAGACCGACGTACCCGTCCGGGCTGTCCTGAGGCTCCGCTGGCGGAGTGGGAATCGGTGCCATGCGGTCACGCTAGTCGGGCACGGCCGCGTAAGAGAAGTATCCGGCCACCGTCACACTTCGGTCACAGCTTCCCGGACCGCGCATGCGCCGAACTCCGTCACACGTACGGGGGTTTCCGTACGCCTTACCGGGGTAATCGAACGAAATTCATGTGTGCCGACGGGCCTCCGCGAATTCCCCGTGGAAAGCATCGCGGCGCCCGTCGAGGGCGGCTCCGCGGCTCGATTCCCCCCACAATCGGATGGGATGACACCGCGACTGACGCCCCATGGGAATTTCACGGATTCACCACACAACCGCCGGACGCCCCCTGTCGGAGCCGCGGCCCGGCGAGCATCATGGCGTCGGCTCGCGGGTACGCGTGCCGCGGGCCGGGGTCGACCCCCTGGAGCGGGCCCGGGCGCGACGATGCGAAAGGGCGTGGGAGCGATGGGGACCGAGACCGTGAGGGCGACGGCGGGAGCGGTGCGGCGGCGCCGGGGCGGACGGCTGGTGGTGGACTGGCTCACCACCACCGACCACAAGAAGATCGGTCATCTGTACCTGATCACGGCGTTCGGGTTCTTCCTCGCCGGCGGTGTCATGGCACTGCTGATGCGCGCGGAACTCGCCCGGCCGGGGCTGCAGATCATGAACAACAACCAGTACAACCAGCTGTTCACGCTGCACGGCACGATCATGCTGCTGCTGTTCGCGACCCCGAGCTTCGCGGGCTTCGCCAACGAGCTGATGCCGTTGCAGATCGGCGCCCCGGACGTGGCCTTCCCCCGGCTGAACATGCTGTCGTACTGGCTCTTCGCGTTCGGCGGGCTGATCGTGCTGGGCTCGCTGCTGGTGCCGGACGGGCCGGCCGCCTTCGGCTGGTTCGCCTACGCGCCGCTGAACGACACCGCGCACTCCCCCGGCATCGGGCCCGACCTGTGGATCATGGGCCTGGCGCTGTCCGGCTTCGGCACGATCCTCGGCGCGGTCAACTTCGTCACCACCATCGTCGGCATGCGCGCGCCGGGCATGACGATGTTCCGGATGCCGATCTTCACCTGGAACACCCTGTTCACCTCGATCCTGATCCTGCTGGCGTTCCCCGTGCTGGCGGCGGCGCTGCTGGTGCTGGAGGCGGACCGGCGGTTCGGCTCGCAGGTGTTCGCGGCGGCCAACGGCGGCGCGCTGCTGTGGCAGCACCTGTTCTGGTTCTTCGGCCACCCCGAGGTCTACATCATCGCCCTGCCGTTCTTCGGGATCATCACGGAGATCATCCCGGTGTTCAGCCGCAAGCCGGTCTTCGGCTATCTGACGCTGGTCGGCGCGACCATGACGATCACGGGACTGTCCGTCGTGGTGTGGGCGCACCACATGTTCGCGACCGGGGCGGTGCTGCTGCCGTTCTTCTCCTTCATGTCGTTCCTGATCGCGGTGCCGACGGGGGTGAAGTTCTTCAACTGGACCGGCACGATGATCAAGGGCTCGCTGTCCTTCGAGACGCCGATGCTGTGGTCGGTGGGGTTCCTGGTGACGTTCCTGTTCGGCGGCCTGACCGGGGTGATCCTGGCGTCCCCGCCGATGGACTTCCACGTCACGGACTCGTACTTCGTCGTGGCGCACTTCCACTACGTCGTCTTCGGCACGGTCGTCTTCGCGGTGTTCGGCGGCTTCTACTTCTGGTGGCCGAAGTTCACCGGCAAGATGCTGGACGAGCGGCTCGGGAAGATCCAGTTCTGGACGCTGTTCGTCGGCTTCCACACCACGTTCCTGGTGCAGCACTGGCTGGGCGCCGAGGGGATGCCGCGCCGGTACGCGGACTACCTGGCGGCCGACGGCTTCACCACGCTCAACACGGTCTCGTCGATCGGCGCGTTCCTGCTGGGCCTGTCGACGCTGCCGTTCCTCTACAACGTCTGGAAGACCGCCCGGTACGGCGAGCGGGTGGACACCGACGACCCCTGGGGCTACGGCCGCTCCCTGGAGTGGGCGACGTCCTGCCCGCCGCCCCGGCACAACTTCGTCACCCTGCCCCGGATCCGTTCGGAGTCCCCGGCGTTCGACCTGCACCACCCGGAGTACGCGGCACGAACTCCGCAGCCCGAACCGAAGAAGCACCAGGCCGGCCCCTCCTGACCGCCGGCCGGGCGACGCGGGCAGCCGCCGTCCTCCCGGGGACGGCGGCTGCCCGTCGGCGGCGTGTCCGGCGCTCAGAGCGCGAGGCGCTGGCCGGGCACGATCAGATCGGGGTCGTCGCCGATGACGGCCTCGTTGGCGGCGTAGACCCGCTGCCAGGTGGTCCCGTGGCGGGCGGCGATGGTGCTCAGGGTGTCGCCCTCGCGGACGGTGTAGTCACCGCGGGAGGCGCTGCGTCCGGTGGCGGCCGCCGGGCGTTGCCGCGTCCTCGCCGGGGCGGAGCCCGTCGAGGCGGACTCCTGCGGGGCGGACTTCGGTGTCACGGACCTCGGCGTCACCGACGTCGGCGTCGTGCTGCCCGTCGAGGCCGACGTACCGGAGGAGCCGGTGCGGGCCGCCGCGGGAGCGGCGCCCGAGGCTCCGGCCCGGACCGAGCAGACCGGCCAGGCGCCCCATCCCTGGGCCTGCTGGACCTGGGTGGCGACGGCGATCTGGGCGCTCCTGCCGGCCTGGTCGGCGGTCGGGGCGTAGGCGGTGCCGCCGTACGCGCGCCAGGTCGAGGCGGAGAACTGGAGCCCGCCGTAGTAGCCGTTGCCGGTGTTGATGTGCCAGTTGCCGCCGCTCTCGCACTGGGCGATGCGGTCCCACACTCCGTTGTCCGCCGCGGCTGCGTTGCCGGTCGCGGCCAGCAGGCCCAACGGGGCCAGCAGGGCGGCTCCGGCGAGCGCGGCCGTGGCGCGGCCCTTGCGGGCGCCGTCGGGACGGGCGGTGTTGCGGGTGGTATCGGCACACTCGGACATGTAGTTCCCTCTCCACGTACCCGGGCTCCCCCAAGGCGGAGCGCGCCTGACCGCGTATGGCCGCGGTTCCGCGCGCCCGCCCCGTCCGCCGCGGCCGGCACAGGCGGTCGTGCTTTGCCTGGTGCCGGCCGGCCGGCGGACGTACCCGAGCGGTGCTCGTTGCACACGGCGGAGGAATGTAAGGAGGACGGGCAGCCGGAATCAACCAACTCGCCTTCAGTCCAGGCCAGTTGGACGTTACCGCAGGTATCGGCGATTTCAGGACACCCACTACATCCTCTGATGTAATGATTTTTCGACCACCCACTGAAGCGATCTGTGACCCACTTCACCTGTTCAAGTTCCCTGGCGATGCGCGAAGTTGACGGTGTGTGGCCGAATCCGCACCAAAGGTGACCCTGCGCGGCGGAAGGTTCGAACCGGTCCGCCTCGGGGCGTGACTCCCACCACAGGACGCCCGTTGTCTTCTTCATGAGCCCGCGACCCCGGGGGCTCATCGGCCGGGAGCCACCCGGCCGACCCCCAGCACCGCATCCCGAGGGAGCCACCCGTGCCGCGCATGCTCGACGTTAGCGACGCCGTACGCGCCGAGATCGGCGACGAAGAAGCCGACCGGCTGCTCGCCGGAGAGAACGCCCCGGGCAGTTACGACTGCACGTCCTGTCGCACCCCGGGCGACTCCGAACAGGAGCGCACCAGCACCGTCCTGTTCGTCGGTGACGAGACCGCCGTCCTCGCCTTCGCCCACGCCGGCTGCCTGCCCTCCCAGGTCGTCCAGGTCACGGAGGAGCAGTTGCAGGGCGCCGTCCGGTCCATCGGCACCGCCGCCGGTGACGTCGCCGGCGGTGTACCGCACAAGGCCGTGCCCGAGCAGGCGGTGCTCGGCGTGACCAGCGGGCTCGTCCTGATCGACGGCGAGCTGCACCCCGCGCTCGTCGTCGAGCCGACCTCGCCGATCGTCCGCCCGGGCACCGTCGGGGCCGGCGACGACTTCCTTCCGCTGCTCGTCGAACAGGGCTTCACCCCGGCGACCGAGCTGACCTCCGTCCCTCCGGTGCTGCACGGCTGGTCCGTCCTGCTGGCCATGGGGCAGCTGCACGCGGTGCTCCAGCCGGGGAACAACGGCGGGCAGCCGGTCGCCTGGTGGCAGGCGCACCAGCCGCTCCAGGTCACGGACAGCTGGCGGGCGGCGGCCAACAAGCACCAGCAGGTGCTGATGTTCGCGGCACCGGTGGGGTCCATCGGCCGGCAGCCGCGCGAGGACCTGCTGCGGGACGCCCTGGACAGGGCCGCGGCGGGCGGGCAGCTGGTCGCCGCGGCGCTGCCGCTCGCCGGCACCTGAGCCCCGGCCACGCCTGCGACCGCATCCCTTTGGATTCCCGGTCGTTTGGACATACGTGCACGCATACGACACTTCTCCCCGCCGGTCGTCCTTCTCCGCCGTCCCCTCCGCGAGGACGGCGCAGGAGCCCTCCGGCGGCCCGTCGGCCACACCGATCTACGACACGCTCTACGCGGAGTGGGTCAGGAGCTTTCGCACACTGCCGGGGGACCGCAGCGGTGAGGAGGAGCTGAGGTTCAGCGCCTTCGGGGAGTTCCCCGACGGTACGGGCGGGTACGGCGGCCACCGGGCGGGGTCGTTCAGCAGTTCGTACAGCGCCTACAGCGCGGGGGCCTACAGCGCCCGGCAGCAGTCGCAGTGGCAGCGGGTCGGCACACTCGGACGGCAGCAGGACACCGGGATGATCTACGTCCCGGCCACCGGCCTGCCGCCGGGACCGCGCCGTGGCATGTGACGGGCGCGCGTACGACGTGAGGGGCGGTCTCCACCGCACCCAGGGCGCCGGACCTGGTCGACCGCGACTTCGTCGCCGACACA